>NZ_JBMPOR010000032.1:0-53056 GCF_049340265.1 Undibacterium sp. Di26W | reverse complement strand
TTTCGGACTCCTCGCCTCAAGTAGTTGGTCATACTTCTACTTTGGCACATTGATGCCGTCGGCGCTGGAGTCCCTCTCTATTTCCAGCAGCCTCGAAGGCGGCGTCCATACCATTTGTTTACGATCTTACTGCGCGAGCGCAATCGTAATCTACGCGGGACTCATGCGCTGCTCAAAATGCTCATGTACTTAAGTACATTCCGCTTTTTGTGCTGCTCTTCATCCCGCTGACGCTCGCTCGCTACAGATCGTAAACAGGTTCTGAAACCGTTTCTGGCTACCGCGATGTTTTTATCTGCCTTTTTCAGGCACGCAGCCACAACATACTAGGCGCAAAAAAACTGGTCAACTGGTTTTATATTTATAATGCCACTTAAGTGCCAGTGCATCGTTGTCAACGCCGCGTCAGCTTTGTTTGAAGGGGGGAAAGTAAGCCTTTTTGTACAGAATTTTTTATGTCACATGCAAGTAATGAAGCTCTGTCTTGTTTGAATCCTCGGTCAATACCACTTTGTTTTATTTTAACACTGGTATTATCGCTACCGTTTTGCAGGACGGGGTTTTTCTACAAGATAGCAAGCTGGAAAAGCGAAATTGGTATGTTGGGACTGGTCTTGAGGGATATGGGTTTCTGCCGAAAATTCATTGATCGTCATTTGCCGGAAACCCATCCCCACCCTAAGCCGTCCACTGCGCCGCTTGCAAGCGGCTTAGATTCTGTCGGCACAAAGCATGCTTTGTGAAACCCCGACGCCATTCCCTTGAAAGGGAGGGGATTTGTCAGTCCTTTTTTGTCAGGCACATTCCGGACAGCAGCGTCGTAGTAGGAGATTGCATTCATCACAGTGCGTGCGCTGCCGCTGTAGTGGGGACGCAAATGAAAAAGCGTCAGCAAGCTGATAGCTGCTGACGCCTGGGATGGTGCGATGCCGGGTAATGCCCGACGCTGTTTACAGCATCAGGGCTGCGGTCAGCGAATCGATCTGTTCTTCCGAATCAGACATCACATCCTGAAAGTTGCCGTCTTCAAATTCAAAGTTGATGCGACGTGAAAAGCGGGCAATTTTGTCGCCTTCGCTATTATGCAAGGGCGACAGTACCGGTGCTATGTCATTCGCCAGGATCAAGGTATCACCCAAAGATTCAGGCGGGAAAGAACAGACACCATGCCACAAGGCTTCGACGGCCTGCATGACACTTTCGGGTATGCTCAGCCGGCGCATGATGCCGCGTCCGATCAGGCGTTCGCCATATTCTATCCAGGTAGCCGGTTCGCCATCGAGCAGGCCAGGGAATTCTTCAGCGCGCGATATCAGGTAAAAACCACCGACCTCATGCACGATGCCGGCAAAAATCGCGGTTTCAGGATCAACCTTGGTCACCTGCCTGGCAATCACTTGCGCTAGCGAGGATACATGGGCTGAATGTTCCCACAATTGTGCTGCTTTGGCCTTCAGTGCCGGGTCTTTGACCTGGCTGTTCAACTGCCGCACGATGACCGATGCCAGCATGGCTTTCAATGTACGAAAACCCAGGCGATTGACGGCCAGGCGTACATTGGTCACTTCATTGCCAGAGCGGTTATACGCAACAGAATTGGCCAGGGCCACGGTACGCGCCGACAACAGCGGGTCTGCTGCGATCATTTTGGCTGCCGCATCGACGTGGCAGTCAGGGTCATCCAGTGCCTTTTGCAGACGCAGCGATGAATCGACGCTGGTCGGGAAGACCAGGTCACCCCGGTTAACCTCGGCGGCGATGGTTTTAAATATTTCCAGCTTGTCCATGAATATCTCCCAATATGGATACGGTGATTCCTCAATGGGCTTGTAGGGGTTGAAGCCAGCAACACCCGACATTCTGTTCAAGCCACAGCCTACTTATGCGTCTTTAAGAAATTGCTGTGTGGAATCATCTGCAATCTGTATCTTAGACATAAAATTCTCAAAAGCAACTCTTAATTTAACTTTTTTTAATAATTTTACTGAGGGCTGATAACAAAACCAAGATTCAATAAAAATCCTTGTCACCCTGCCATTTCATTATGTTCAGTCTAGCAGCGCTCATGCCAAAACATAGTAAATATTACAATGTCTTTCAGATTACATAAGGCAGGATTATACCCATCAGTCCGTCGCAGAAATTGTGAACAAGGATTAACTGGAACTCATTTCAAAGCTGAGGATGAAATGAGCTCCAGATGGGTTCTGAATGCGCTGTATACGGCAAATATGTCGGTATTCAGCCTGTGCTAATTGACGGTTCAGTCATCCAGATAAGTGACATTGATATCCAGCGTGACGAACAGGTTAGGGTAATCATCCCTTCTGACCACGACATGGAATATCCCGGATTTTTGTGGTGACGTGTACATGCCCAGCAGGCTGATGGTGCCGCCATCGGGTTCCACTACGCTCCAGGTCACGGGCTGCCTGATGTTAGCGAGGTAAGTGACATTCGGCGGGTAATTAATGTTTGCCTGTAGTGTCATGCTGCTGCCTGGCATCATGGTGATCAGGCGGCCGGGCACACTCAGTACCGGTACGAAGCCGGGCGAACTGTTGTCTACCACTATCGTGGCATTCACTGAGACCGTCGGGTAATCTTCCCTTTGTGCCTGCACATGGTAGGTGCCAGCCTTGGTGGGTGCTGTGTATTCCCCATTGATGGTGATGCTGCCCCCATCGGTTTCCAGTACTACCCATTTCACGGGTTGGCGCACATAGTTGACGTTCGGCGGGTAATTCATTTCTGCGCTGAAATTCAGTTTGCCGCCAGGGGCCAGCAAGACCGCGCCGGGGGTGATATTGATCTTCGGTGCACTGGTCCAGACACCAGGTGTGCTGCATGACAGGGGCAGGCCATTCAGGTCGGTCAGCACGCAGCCAGGCTGGCCCAGGACGACGATATCTTTGCTGGTAGCGGCCTTGGTCAGCATCAGCAGGAAGGGGTCAAACAATTTGCCATCCATGTTCAGCTTCAGGTTATCCAGCGCCTTGTCGTGCGTGTCGCCAGTGCCTGCGCTGCCGGGTATGGCGGCCTTCAGTGGCGTAGTGATGAAATCGTCGATCTTGCTGGTGTCCGCCATCATGATCAGGGACTGCGTGATCTCGGTCTGCGCGGCCTTGCTGCTGTTCACGGTGACCGCCCTGGCAATGGCATCCGCATCCGGGCTGGTGAACACCGTGTTCATACTGGTGCGCATCAATCTGGTCGACAACATCTCGGTCAATGGCGTGAGATTGACGACCCCACCATTAATGCTGATGGCATGCAGTTTTCTGCTGTCGGCTGCGTTGGTGACTTCCAGTACGCAAGGCAGGGCCGCTGCTGTGCTGTTGCCGGTGCTGACAGTTAAATCAAAACTGCCGTCGGCAGCGGTCTTGGCAGTGCCGTTGCCGCTGCGGCACTTCGCGCTGACAGTGGCACCTGAAATGCCCATGCCGGTTGCCGCTGTACCACGCAAAGCCAGGCTGGCACCTGGGGTGCTGATTGCCGTACCGACACTGCCACTGCCACCACATGCCGCCAGCATGCCCGCCATCGTGCACAGGCCGAGTAGATATTGAGGTTTCATTTTGCTCCCGCTTTTTATGATGAATTGACACCATCATAGAAGCTGATGAGAAAAAAATACCGCCCGAAATGTCTGCAAATTGTCATCAATTTGTAGCGGGTGACTTGCCGGGAATAATTTCCAGTGTTCTTTTAAATACTGGACCGGACTGGCCCCAGGTTGCCATAAGAAAATCTGATGCCAGATTTTCCTGGGATGGATTCCAGTGTGGGAATTTTATTGGGTAAGCCACTTTCATTGCCGTTATCGTGCTCGTCATTATTTAATATTGACATTAATTAATTAAGCAATTAACATATTAGTTAATTACTGAATTATTGTTAAACCTTGAAGGAGTATGAAATGAGCATGGAACTTAGCTATCTGGTTTATTTAATTGTTTCCGTCGTCATGACAATATGGGTGGCAAGAACATTGTCAAAAAACGGTGAGGTATTCTTGGTAAAATGTTTTGGCCAGGATGAAGTGCTGGCAAAATCTACTAATCACTTACTGGTTGTTGGGTTTTATCTGATCAATGTTGGGTTGATTGCAATCCGTCTGGATGGCTGGCAAATCTCGCCTGGCGGAATGATCCCGTATGTTGGTAGTAAAATAGGTGTGTCAGTACTTTGTCTGGGTGCCATGCATTTTTTCAACATGGTCATGATTGCCAAGTTTGGCAGGACTGTTACAGGCTGGGTGAGAGTCAATGATATGCGGGGAGCTGAAAAATTTTCTGCACCTGCTTAATATCTTGCAGCTCGTTAAGCTGAATATTTGAAATAAAACCCTATGCCGCGCATTGCGCGGCTATGGTCTTTTGAAAATGAATAATGTCTTCTGATAAGATTTTTGAAGCTTTGGCATCGTCACCGCGCAGGCAGATTCTTGCTTATTTATCGGAGCAGGAATTGACCGCAGGGGATATTGCTGCGCGCTTTAAAATGAGTGCGCCGGCAATTTCCCGTCATTTGTCGGTACTGGAAAATGCTGGACTGATCACTGGTGAACGTCAGGGACAGTTTGTGATGTATAAATTAAATGGTGATAGTCTGGTCAATACCTTGACGCAGTTTGCCTTTTCCATCTGCCCTGTGGGGGCGCCGCTCAAGCGAGAAAGCAAGAAAGGCGCGAAGGCTGAGACTGGTAAAATCAAAGCCGTAATCAAAGCCGTAATCAAAGCCGAAAACAAGACCTGATCATCTCTTTAGCTTATTGCCTGTCCGTATGTTGTTCAACATAAATGGTTTGGACGGGTCTGCTCTTCGGTTTGGCCCTGGCTGGACTCTGGCCCATGCTCATGAGTACCACGGCCAGCAAAAGTTTCAGTAACACAAAAACGATAAACAGCGTAATGACCAGAGGGATGATGGCGATCAGCAGGGCGATGCCTACGCAGATCATCAGCACTTTTGGCAAAGGCGTACGCAACAGGCGTTCGCCGACTTTTTGTCCAATCTGACGAAATTCCTGTGCTACTTGCCTGAAAACAGAATACAGGTATTGGCGGGCGCTACTTTTCATGAGGTACTCCTGAGATGGTGCTTGCTTGGAATTAAGCGGTGTTGTCATTATCAGTATGCGGTCGCGTATAGTCTACGGTAATTTTCATTGGGAATTGCCGATAACTGATGCAGATACTTCAAGTCTGGAAGCTTATTGCGTGAGTCTGGATTCATAAAACTTCAGCGATTGCGCAAATTGCATGCAGGTTTTATGCGTGCGTCTGTCTGCCAGCCTGCGTCTGTCTATGTCATCCATTTTTTTCCATACCTCAACCATGGCCAGTTTGACTTCCGGTTTTGACAAGCCTTTGTCGTTCATCAGATGATGCTCGATGGCATTGATGGATCGATTGAGCACGCTGGCATTCTCGCGCTGCCATTTTTTCAGCGCAGGCAGGGCCTGGATGTTGAGTTTGTTTTCACAGAATTCCCCCTCATTGGCGGCTGCCTGAAAAAATATCAGATTATTGTAAGCTTCCTTTTCGGTCATCGCATGGGCATTGCCATGCAGGCCGACTGTCATCAGCAATATGATGCCTGGTATCAGATAGGGTTTCATGTTTGAACAGTCAACTAAGGGTTGATAGGGGTTGAGGGCAGATCGTATTATCTGAATTCAGGCAGATATGATCTACGGTAATCTTTGCAAAACATTACCACGGCTATAGATAATAAAAAAGCGGCTGAGTAGTTACCACTCAGCCGCTTTTTTCTGCCTATTTACCTGATGTTTACTTTATTTAGCCTTGCCCAAATGCTGCAGGAAGAAAGCTTCATATTTCTTGTGCAGGGCCTTGGGTTTGACCGCGCCGCCCAGGCCATGTTCACCGTCCGGATCAAGGAACAGGTCCACCAGGGTTTCCTTGCCGTTTTCCAGCAGTGCGCGATAAACGTTGACCGTATCCTGGTACAACACATTCGGATCTTGCATGCCGTGTACCAGCATCAGCGGCTTTTTCAGGCCGGCTGTCAAAGGCAGCAGTGAGTATTTGCGCAGGTTAGGCTTGCTGCGTTCAGTCTTGCCTATGGTGCGTCCACTGTACCAGCTATTGTAGTTTTCCCATTCTGTCGGACCAGCACCGGCGATACCGGCGGCGAAGGTGTCAGGGCTGGTATACATCGCGTACTGGGTCTGGAAGCCACCAAAGCTCCAGCCGGTCAGGCCTATGCGTTTGCCATCGACCCCCAGGTTTTTTTGCATGTACTTGGCCAGGTCTTCCAGGTCTTCTGTCTGTGGTTTGCCCGCCTGTTCCCAGTTGGCATCGCTGAACTTGCGGCCATAATTGGAATGACCGCGCGGGTCCACGGCCACTGTCACATAACCGTGCTTGGCGGCCATATACATGCCGAACATATAGGCGGTTTGCTGGAAGCTGTCTGTCTCGACGATATGTCTGTCATTCAAGGGGCCGCCATAGGTGTAGATGATGGCAGGACGGTGGTCGGAAGCGCTCAGGTTGGCCGGTTTGAAGACATACGCCTGGATTTTGTCGCCATGGCGGTTGGTGAAGCTGAAGCGTTCAGGACGTTGCAGGTCTACCGCATTCCATTGCGGGTCATGGCTTTGTGTCAGCGTAGTGGATTTGGCTTTGCTGATGTCGATGAGTTTCAATTCAGGACGGCTGGCCCATTGACCGGCCATGCTGGCCAGCTTGTCGCCGCTGTCGGTGACGGTGCTGGCGCGATGGAAATCACCAGGCTGGCCCACTGCCTTCATGTCACCCGTTGCCAGGTCCACCTTATAGGCATTCATGGCAGCGAAATCATCCCTGTTGGCGAGTACAAACATGGCTTTGCTGTCGTCACTGAAGCCGATGATGCTGTGCGCTTCAAAATCACCTTTCAGTAGCGGTTTGGCGCTGCCATTGCTGACATCAATCACATACGGCTGGCGATAGCCCTGCTCATCCAGCACGGCAATCAGTTGCTGACTGTCTGGCGTAAAGCGGGGTGCCAGCACGTTCACGACTTCGTGACCGACATTGCCGCGTCTTTCCAAAACCATTTGTGGCTTGACGCCTTCTTCTGCTTTGCCAACGTAGATGCGCAGCAAGTCTTTTTCACGTTCCCAGGTAGAGAAGGTGTAGCGGCTGCCATCCTTGGCCCAATTAATCGCACTCATTTCAAACCAGACATCACCGCCATCATTGGTGAAGACCGGTTGTGGCTGGCGTGCAGAGGCATCGCCAACGCGGCGTATGTACAGGGCAGTGGCTAGTATTTTGCGTTTGTCATCCGACACTTCACGCGGCACTTTTTTGGCAGTGGCGAAGCGTTCGCTGTAGTTCATGATTTCGACCTGGCGTTCGGTCGGTGGTGCCGGCTTGCCGTTTTCTGGCTTGGCATCTGGTGCCTCGGCAGAGATGGCCATCCATTGCTTGTCTTCACTCAGCACGGTATTGACGATGCGGTATTTTTTGTCGGCATCGTCAGGGTGTATCAGTTCACGGTTTAACTGACGGATGGCGCTGTTGTCAAAGCTGGCGCTGAACAGGCGTTTTTCATCCATGTAGATATAGCCGTTGTCATCTGCCTGGTAGGCGATGATGCGTTCTGGCTTGTCGGTCTGGGTCAGGCGTTCGATTTTTGCATCCGCCATATTCAGGCGGAACAGGTCGCCACGGTATTGGAAGATCAGTTCATTCTTTTTATTCGCCCAGACCAGGCCATCGACACCGGGGTAGAGATCGGTGGGTTTGAGTTTTTCTTTTTCCAGTTTCTTTTTCAGTTCGTCACGTAGTTCCCAGACTTCCTTGACTTTGTTGTCGTCTTTGACTTCCTTCTTTTCATCTTTCTTGTCCTTGTCGCTGTCGACCCTGGTTACACTGGCTGTGCCGGTTTTAGCGGCGGCAGCGGCGGCTTTTTCCTTGGCTGCTTCGGCATCTGTTTCTGCTTTTTTAGCGGCGTCCCTGGCTTTTTTCTCAGCCAGTTCACGCTTGACTTCTTCCAATGCTGCTTCTTCCCACTGCATCAGGTTAACTTTTTCACCGCGTAGATAAGCGGCCTGGGCTTCGGCCTTGGCCTGGCGTTCGGCTTCTTCTTTTTCTTTTTGCGCCGCTTTTTTGTCGAAGCGTTCCCAGTCTTCGGGCGCGTCGTAGGTTTTCATCAGGGCTGGTGAAGTAATGCGTTTGGTTTCACCGGTCTGGGTGTCATACACATATAAATCAAAACCATTTTCACCGAAAGGGTTCCAGGTGTAGGCCAAATAACGGCCATCCTTGCTGAACAGCATATGGCGTGCGGCCTGGCCTGCATAGCCTTTGGCGCGATATACCTGTTCCAGCGTCAGGTCGGCTGGCTTGATCTTGGCGACATTGGCAACATTGTTAATAGCCAGTGCAGCTTGCGCTGTTTCTTGTGGCAACAGCAGGCTGGCCGCAGTGCTAAAAGCAAGCGCGATACTGACGGTGAGAATTTTCGGGGACATAGTGAAAACCTTGGTTTTAGTTTAATTAGCAGGTATGGGGTGGATATAAGTGTGATGCGTACTTGCCGATTTTATTACTCGATAACAGGAATTAACGCATTTTCCATAGACAAATGCCTGTGGAAACAGTTCCTTGAGAAAATGTTTTTGATGAAAATCGGTAGAAAATTTGCTTTTGCTTTGTCTGAACGCGGATCGGTTCAGTTTTTTGCTTACATCAACGCTGATTTGCGGTATTGCTGGGGGCTTACACCCAGGCTGGATTGGAAGTGGCTGCCGAGATGGGATTGATGCGCAAAACCACAATCCATTGCGATATTAGCTATGGACAAATTGCTATTCCTGAGTAAGCGCCGGGCTCTTTGCAGCCTGCGTTCAGTGATGTAGGTATGGGGTGTGCTACCGGTGGCATGGGTAAAGCTGCGCAAGAAACGCAGTAAAGGCATGTGCGCCAGGGATGCCAGTTCGTCCAGATGGATTTGGGTATCAAGCTGATCTTCGATGTAATCCAGTATGCGCCCATGCAATGCGCGATCGGTGGCATAGGCACTGCCAGCGGTGTTGTGCATGTTTGCCAGGTTTGCCAGGTTTGCCAGGTTTGACAAGTCGAGACCGCGTTGTAAAAACAATCCTGCTTTTTCTTGCAGCAGCAGGGGATCCGGGTTTGCTTGTATTAGCAGGCGGCGTAATTGCCAGGCCAGCATGACAGCCTGTTTGTCGCCATGAAATATCTGGCGCGGCAGCCTGGTAGGCATTGCTGTCAGCAGCGCTGGCATGGTGATGTGCATGAGCAGATATTCACCCCCATGTGCAGATTCTGAAAATAGTGGCAAACCGGCCATACCAAGGGCGAGCTCACCCGGCCAGGCATCAAAGTCCTGGCGCACATCGCTGCCTATGGCATGCACCCCCGTCTGGCGTGCAAATGCCAGACCCAGGCTGGGGCAGGAGGATAGTCCGCTCACCGAGTACGGGGAGGCGGGCAATAGTTCCAGTGTGGCCCAGTTTGTTTCCATCTTCATGGTGAAAGCGTCCGGCTGAAATTTCCTGATAGCGTAGAAAAAATGCTCTGCCTATTATAGGGGCTGAATCAACCATAAGGGTTGATTCAAACTACAGGAGTTGCAATGAAAACCATAGGCCTGATCGGTGGCATGAGCTGGGAATCCACCATTCCTTATTACCGCCTGATTAATGAAACCATCAAAGAGAAACTGGGTGGTCTGCATTCCGGCAAGATCATTCTGTACAGCGTGGATTTTCACGAGATAGAAAAACTGCAAACGGCGGGTGACTGGGATGCTGCTGGTGTCATCCTGGCGCAGGTCGCCCGCTCACTGGAACTGGCGGGTGCAGATTTTCTGGTGCTGTGTACCAATACCATGCACAAGCGTGCAGCCAGTATCGAGTCTGCGGTGACGATCCCGCTGTTTCATATTGCTGACCCGACTGCACATGCCGTCAAGAAGGCAGGCTTTGGCAAGGTGGGCTTGCTGGGTACGCGCTTTACTATGGAGCAGGATTTTTATCGTGAACGCCTGCATAGTCAGCATGGCCTGGAAGTGCTGGTGCCAGCGTTGCCCGACCGTGACATCGTGCATCAGATCATCTATGAAGAACTGTGCCTGGGTAAAATCAATGCGGCATCGCGTCAACACTACCGCCGCATCATGGCAGGGCTGATAGAAAACGGTGCCGAAGCGATCATCCTTGGCTGCACCGAGATCTGTCTGCTGGTTAGTCAGGAAGATGCCGGTGTGCCCTTGTTTGATACCACGGCCATTCATGCACGCGGTGCTGCTGAATGGGCCTTGTTATGAGCGGAAGGGTGTTTTAATTTACTTTGCGCAGCGCTTCCCGCAAAGCTGGTAAGAAATTTTCTTTCATTACCGGGTCGGTGTTCTCTCTGACAGAAAAATACAGGGGCAGCAAAAAGGCGCTGACATTATGTCTTTGTGCCAGCCTTGCCATTGTATATTGGGTATTGGGGCCAGCCTGTATGCTGTTTTCCATCAATTTATTGAACCATACATTCCAGTCACGCACGCCGAAGCTGGGTGTCTTTGCCAGGAAAAACACGGCCGTCATCAAGCGCACGCCTTCGCCATATTGGTAAAAATGCGTGGATGGCGCAACCTGCGAGGCAATCGCCGCCAGCATGGTTTCATGCTGCGGTTTTTCTATTGCAGGATTCATCGCCAGTTGCAGCATCAGGTCGGCGCTATGGGCAATGCCATGACGCCAGCCGTCTTTTTCATCAAAGCCACGATAGTCGCGCAGGTGAGTCAGGTAATGGCTGCCGGCATTGACGATATCTATGCGTTCTTCGGCTGTCAGATAGGGTTTGCGTCTGTCCACGCGCACCAGTTCAGCCAGTGTCAGGATGGCAAACGGGCGCAGGAAACTGGTTTCTTCTGCGGCGGGCGCCTGCACGGCATTCAGCATCCTGATGCGCAAAGCCGTCAGGGTAGTCACCGTCAGCTTCTCGGCCCGCATCCAGGCTGACAGCGCATCAAAGGCCAGTTCATCGCGCAGTTCCGGGTTGCTCACACCCAGGCAATCTGCTGCCGACAGCGCCAGTTGCTGGCGTTTGTCATCATCGGCCAGTTTCCAGCCATCCGCTTTCAGGGCTTTCAACTCATTGTGCAGAGGTGAGTTCGGCTGACAATCGGCATAGGCGGTTGCAATTACTGCCAATAGTGTCCACAGGCAGAGCAATGACTTCAGGTGACGCATGGTGAATGTCCGTATCAAAGATGGCAGGAAAATGAGCAAGTTTGCCACGCCAAACAAGTCTTGTCATAAGCCCACAAAAAAACTTGTACATAACGATTGAGTTGGTGTTATAGTTAACTACAACACTAATCAACAAGTGATGAAGCATGGAATAAAGCGGGATTTGTGTTGCCTCGCTTGGTACATAAAGGAAGGTGTAAGCATGAGTGTTAACTGGAACGACCAGACGCCGATTTATCGGCAATTGAAACAGCGTGTGCTGGGCATGATGCTGGATGGCTTGTTGAAGCCGGGGGATGCCTTGCCCTCGGTAAGACAGGTCGCGGCAGAGTATCAGCTCAATCCGATTACCGTCTTGAAGGCATATCAGGAATTGGTAGATGAAGAATTGGTCGAAAAACGAAGAGGGGTGGGCATGTATATGACAGCAACAGCGCTCGATAAATTACTGGCGAATGAACGCCAGCGTTTCATTGACGAAGAATGGCCAGCCATGCTGGAACGCATACGCAGACTGGGGCTGGATGTGCAGCAATTACCGGGCTTGCAGGATAAGGGAGAAATGAAATGACCAGTTCAGTGAATAGCTCTGAGAACAGCACAGTAAATAGCACCGTAAATAGCACAGTAAATAGCACCGTAAATAGCACAGTAAATAGCGTCATTTCAGCCCGTGGCATTAGCAAGCACTATGGCAAGAAGCCTGTGCTTGATGGCCTGAACTTCGAGATCGCGCCAGGTCGCATCGTCGGCCTGATAGGGCCAAATGGTTCCGGCAAGACCACCACCCTCAATGCGATACTGGGTTTGGGTGATTTTGACGGCGACATGCAGGTGCTGGGTCTGGACCCGCGCACCCAGCGTGATGCGCTGATGAATGATGTCTGCTTCATCGCCGATGTCGCCATTTTACCGCGCTGGCTCAAGGTCAAAGACGCGATTGCCTTTGTCGAAGGCGTACACCCCAGGTTCAACCGTGCCAAAGCCGAGCAGTATATCGCCAATACCAAACTGAAACCGGACATGAAGGTCAAGGCCATGTCCAAGGGCATGGTGGCGCAACTGCATCTGGCCCTGATCATGGCCATCGACGCGAAAGTGCTGGTGCTGGACGAGCCGACTCTAGGTCTGGATATTTTGTACCGCAAGCAGTTTTATCAAAATCTGCTGGAAGATTATTTTGATGAAAACAAGAGCATCATCATCACCACGCATCAGGTGGAAGAGGTGGAGCATATCCTCAGTGACGTGATCTTTATCAATGAAGGAAAAATCGTGCTCGATACCAGCATGGAGCAATTGGGTACGCGGTTTGTCGAGGTCAGTTTGAATCCTGAGTCTTTGGAGCAAGCAAAGTCCCTTAGCCCCGTTGATCAGCGTTCTGTATTTGGTAGATCCATTATGTTGTTTGACGGTATTGGAAAAGACGTTTTGTGTAAACTTGGTGATTTGCGACAACCTGGAATCGCCGATATTTATGTAGCCATGATGAGGGGAGCGCGATGATTAAGAAAGTTTATTGGTTACTACGCCGTGAGTATTGGGAAAATAAAACCATGCTCGTGTGGGTGAATGCAATTCTGGCGCTGCTTGTAATTCTGGTTTTTGCATTTTCAAATCTAGGTAATTTTCGGGCTTATGGAAAAGTTGTCATTCCTGCAGATATGGATAGCGCAGAATTCCGGTATATGTTGACTATTTTGACCGAAACTTTTTCTTTATCTGCGACCTGTTTTAGTTTTGTGCTACCGCTGTTAATTGGCGCCTATTGTCTAAGTTCGCTCTATAACGACAGGCATGACAAAAGTATTTTGTTTTGGCAATCCATGCCCATTTCTGCTACCAGTACCGTCGTATCCAAATTGATTTTTGCTTTGTTAGTGCTACCGCTGGCTTCGTTTTTGTATGCCTTGTTGGCGTCGGTGTTCCTTGTCATCATCCTGGTTGTGAAGTTGAAATTCGGTGGATTACATGCAGATATTTTTACTGCTCTGCTGACCGATCCAAGAACATATTTACTACCTTTAAAGACCCTGGCACTGCTACCCATTTATGTCTTGTGGGCCTTGCCAGGTGTAGGCTGGCTAATGCTGACGTCATCTTGGGCCAGGGTGAAACCTGCATTATGGGCGATAGGGATACCAGTGGTGACCGTCATGTTGCCTACTATCATGAAGAATAGTTTAGGTATGGATTTGAATGTGCGCTGGCTACAGTTCAATCTGCTCGGACGAAGCCTGCTAAGCATCATTCCCGCTTCATGGTTTGCCTATGAAAAAGTGAGTGACGAGAAAGTAAACTTCATACATTCTTTTGCTGGCTGGCCAAATGATATGATCAGCGGCTCATGGGAGTTGCTTTACAAGTCAGAACTCTGGTATGGCGTAGTTCTTGGCGCAGGCATGATATGCATGGCAATTTACCTGCGCCAGAGGCGTGCGATGAGCTGAAATACATATTAAAGAAGTCAATCGTAGAAGTGCGGGACCCGCACTTCTATCTTCAAAAGATTTTATCTTGCTGGCCTGACCACCAGCGCCACACCAGCCAGAGCGACCACCATGCCCAGTATGGCCGTCATCGTCAGTTTTTCACCAAACATCAGCCAGGCCATGGCGGCGGTGACTGCCGGTACCAGGTACATATAGCTGGTGACCTTGGTGGCTTCGCCATGCCGTATCATGATGAACAGCACCGAGATACCAACGCCGGACAGAACAAATACCGACCAGGCCATGGCGGCAAAAAACTGTGGTGTCCAGATGATGGTCTGGGTTTCCAGCATCAGTGCAAATGGCAGGGTGACGATGAGGGAAGCGGCAAACTGTATGACCTGCCCGGTCCTGACATCAAAGTTGGGGCAGGTTTTTTTCTGGTACAGGGTGCCTATGGTCATGGCAGTCAGCGCCATGACGGCTAGTGCCACGCTGCTGCCGGATAAACCGATGACAGAAATCTTGTTGGCCACCACCAGTGCCACGCCACAAATGCCCAGTGCCAAACCAGCCCATTGTTTGCCGTAAATGCGCTCACCGATGATGGGGCCCAGCAAGGCTGTGAAAATCGGTTGGGTATTGGCGATCAACGCTGCCACACCTGCTGGCATACCCAGCTTGACGGCGCACCAGATACCACCCAGATACATGGCCTGCATCATGACGCCGGCAATCGCAATCGGCAGCCAGGCACGACGTTCTGGCCACGGCGCACGCATGGCCAGCGCCAGCACCAGCATGAAGATGATCACACCCAGATAGCGCAGACATAAAAACGTCAGCGGCTCGGCATAGGGCAGGCCATATTTGGCGACTACGTAACCGGATGCCCAGATGAAAATGAAAATGGCGGGAAGGAAGCGCAATAAGGGTGAGGCTTTGGTGTGCATGGATGTGAGTAATGAGGCGAAGAGTTGTTCAGAATGATTATCCGTCAACCCATGAAGAGGTATGATCTTCGCACAGGCACATTCAACGATGGGTGAAAAAAAACCTGCGATGCTTGTGCAAGCGCAGGTTTTTTTTCATCTGTCATGCATATGTCACGATGCTGGCATCATGACAAGTTGGCTCAGCCCAGGTTTGCTGTCGCAAATTCCCAGTTGACCAGTGCCCAGAATGCTTCCAGGTATTTTGGACGCGCATTGCGGTAGTCGATGTAGTAAGCATGTTCCCACAGATCGCAAGTCAGCAGCGGTGTGTCGGCTGTAGTCAGTGGCGTGGCTGCATTGGATGTGTTGACGATATCCAGTGTGCCATCGGCTTTTTTGACCAGCCATGTCCAGGAAGAACCGAAGTTACCTACGCAGGATTTGGTGAACGCTTCTTTGAATGCATCGAAAGAACCCCATTTGGCATTGATGGCATCTGCCAGTTTGCCGCTAGGTGCGCCACCGCCGTTAGGTTTCAGGCCATTCCAGTAGAAAGTGTGGTTCCAGATCTGGGCTGAGTTATTGAACACGCCGCCAGAAGATTTCTTGACGATTTCTTCCAGTGTAGAGTTTTCAAATTCTGTACCCTTGATCAGGTTGTTCAGATTGGTCACATAGGTCTGGTGATGCTTGCCATAGTGGTATTCCAGCGTTTCTTTGGAAATATGTGGCGCCAGAGCGTCCAGTGCATAGGGCAGTGCCGGTAAGGTATGTTCCATATCGCGTCCTTTTATCGTGAGTCTATCCATTTCCGGCAATCCGGAAAAGCCAGACCAGCATTGTATGCTTTTGTACAAAAGCTTGCACGCAGACTGATACAAAGTGCTCTGCCGTTTGGCAAAACGATCAATCTGGTGAGTTTCAATATAGCTGGAGCATTTTTTTGTCAGCCCACCCTCAGTCGAGACTGGCTTGCACGCTGCTGATACCTATATCTGCGGTGCCCTCTGCCAGCCTGACCTGTAGCAGGGTTTGCGGTTTTAGTTCAGCAGTGTTGCGCAAAACCTTGCCCTTATGGTCGCTGAGAATGGCGTAACCGCGTTCCAGCGTGCGCTGGGGGTTCAGCATTTCCAGTTGGGCTTGCAGGGTCTGCAATTGCTGGCGATGGGCATCCTGGCTGCGTTTGGCAGCGTTTTGCAGGCGTCTTTGCCATTCGGCCAGTATCAGCCTGGGGGTGGCGACGCCGGGGCGCTGTGCCTGCCAGGCTTGCCGCAGTTGTGCCAGCTCATGCCTGGCCTGGTTCAGGCTGGTGCTGGCGGTGTAACTGAGTGAACGTGCCAGTTGCGTGACTTGCAGGCGGCGGGCGGCAATCGCGGATTTGGGACTGATCAGACGGCGGCTTTGCCAGTCCAGGGTCTGGGCATGGTGATCCAGGCGACGATGCATGCTGCGATTGAGCAACTGTGCGTGGCGCTGTAATAGCTGCATCCATTCGCTTCGTGGTGTGGCTGCCAGTTCCGCTGCTGCCGTGGGGGTGGCGGCGCGGATGTCGGCGGCAAAATCGGCGATGGTAAAGTCGGTTTCATGGCCGATGCCGGCAATGACTGGCATCGGGCAGTTGACGATGGTGCGGGCGACCACTTCTTCATTGAAAGCCCACAGGTCTTCCATGCTGCCACCACCACGGCAGACCAGCAGCACATCGCATTCTTCCCGCGCAGCAGCAGAGGCGATGGCTTGCGCAATTTTGGAACCGGCACCGTCACCCTGCACCGGGGTCGGGTACAGGATCACATTCACATGCGGTGCACGCCGTTGCAAAGTCGTCAATACGTCACGCAAGGCAGCGGCCTGCGGGCTGGTGACTATGCCTATGGTCCGGACAAATGTGGGCAGGGGGCGTTTGCGGTCAGCGTCAAACAGGCCTTCCTGTGTCAGTTGCGCCTTCAGGCGCAAGAAGGCTTCATACAGATTGCCGACACCGGCACGGCGTATGGCTTCCACGCTGAGCTGGTAATCGCCACGCGGTGCATATAGGGTAACCAGGGCGCGTACTTCCACCTTGTCGCCTTCTTTGGGCTGGAAGTCGGCATATTGGGCTCGGCCACGAAACATGACGGCCCGGACTTGGGCCGCATTGTCTTTCAGCGTGAAATACCAATGTCCAGAAGCGGCGCGGGTAAAGTTGGATATTTCGCCGGAAACCCACGTCAGCGGCAGGTTGCGTTCCAAAAGCTGCGCCACAGCTTGGTTCAGCGCCGAAACTGTCATCACAGATGGCGTGTTTACTGGGTTTGCAAAACGAGAATCAGTGTTCATAAAGCTTGGCGGCGTAAATTCTGTCCACAGAAGCGTGGATTGGTCATCAGCATGTCATTTTGCCTCTGCAATGTCAAAACAAATGAAAGTTTAGCTTCTAAGTCATTGATTTTTAATATGAATTAATCTGCAAAAGAAAAAGGCAATATGAAAATTCTCTTTCAAATCAAAGACCTTGGCTTGATTTGCCAAGCTTGTACACAAACTTATCCACAGAAATTGTGATTAAGCTGTTGAAAACTTTTTGCCAGCGGCCAGTCCTGCCTTTGCTCAAAATACGGGCACTGAAGTAATGTTGAATAAAATCAATGACTTGCCCTGATTCCCTATGCTTTTACACAAACTTGTCCACATATTTTGTGCAGAAAGCAGCTTTGTGCTCATGAAAAATGTTGAAAAAGACAATTAAATAATTGTTTTCCACTGTTTATACCTCTTGCCACTTTTTTAGGCGTGGCAATTTTATGATTATAAATCAATGACTTGATCACATCTCCAAGGCTTTTGCACAATCTTGTCCACATAAATTGTGCAAAACATGGGGTTTTTCCCCAGAGCACTGTTTCGCTCTTGTTGTTTTACACACTTTTACATGGTCTATGGATTAAAACACGGTGTAAAACCTGATAATGAGCGATTTGCCTGTTTTTCTGGCAGGGGGTAATCCTGTATATAAATCATGGATTTAACTCTTTTCCCCCGGGTAATGCACAATCTTGTCCACAATTTTTGTGTAAAACAAACGGGTTTTCCCCAGGGATTTTTGAACTGCTGAAAACTTGTGCAGAACAGCGCCAAATAGGCGCCATGCCTAAATTATTGGCATGGCGATAATCTTCTTTGAAATCATGGGCTTGGCAATCTGTACCCGGCTTTTGCACAAACTTGTCCACAAATTATGTGCAGAACCACGCCCGGAAACTGGCTGGAAAATACCAATTTATCCACAGATTGGCTGTGCCTAATTCTTTGGCAGCGATGAAAAATCCATACAAATCATGGGTTTAGTCAGATTGCACAGACTTATCCACAAGCTTGCACACAGATTTTGTGCAAAACAGTTGTGGGAGGTGATAAATTTTGTGTAGAGTTTTTTGCTGCCTGCTATTGCCCGCAGGCAGACAACGCGCTACATTGCGGGCTTGGATTTAGGAACCTTCAAGGAGTTAATTTGTTCGCCATCATTCAAGCCGCAGGCTGGCCAATTTATTTGTTGCTGATTGCCTCAGTTATTGCGCTGACATTAATCATCGAACGCAGTCTGTCTTTGCGTCGTAGTCGTATCTTGCCACCGACACTGCTGGCTGAAGTTATCCGCGTGTACCAGGCCGGCAAGGTCAAACCCGAAGTGATACAACAACTGGCGGGCAATTCACCGCTGGGCAAGGTGCTGGCTGCGGGTTTGCGCAATGTCAATGCACCACGCGATGTCATGAAAGAGTCGATAGAAGAAGCCGGCAGTGCCGTTGCGCATGACCTCGAACGTTTCCTGACGACCCTGGGTACGATCGCTTCACTCGCTCCTTTGATGGGCCTGTTTGGTACCGTTGTCGGTATGATAGAAATTTTCGGTTCACAAAATGCATCTGGTGCCAACCCGGCGCAACTGGCGCACGGTATTTCCGTGGCTCTGTACAACACCGGCTTTGGCTTGATGATTGCGATGCCTGCGATGGTGTTCTGGCGTCATTTCCGTGCCCTGGTGGACAGTATCGTGGTGGACATGGAACAGCAGGCCATCAAGTTTGTTGACGTTGTCCACAGCGCCAGGAAGTAGTCATGAATTTTCGTAAAGGAAAGGGTAGGGAAGAGCCGGAAATCAACCTGATCCCGTTTATTGACGTCTTGCTGGTCATCCTGATTTTCCTGATGGTGACCACGACCTACAGCCGCTTTACCGAATTGCAGATCACCTTGCCGACGGCAGATGCCGAAAAGGCGCAGGACAAGCCTAACCAGATCGATATCGGTATTGATGCGCAGGGGCGCTACAAAATCAATAACCAGGCAGTGTCTTTCCTCGACACCCTGACTCTGGCAGAAGATTTGAAAAAAGCCGCAGCGGCACTCGACCCGGCGGCAACCGGCAACCAGCCTGATCCGGTCATCATCATCAATGCTGATCGTGCGGCCACGCACCAGTCAGTGATTGATGTGCTGGAAGCAGCGCGGCTGGCAGGGATGTCCAAGGTCACTTTTGCAGCGCAGGCATCGGCCAGGTCCAAGTAAGGACTAGTACCGACAGTGTCTGTATCGTTGATAGTCGTATAGTCGCATTGTCAGATAGCCGGGGAGTGTGTATCGCTCCCCGGTTTCTTTTTTTGAACATGGCATAGGAACCCGCATGGAAAGCCTGTTGTTGAAAGCCTGGCAAAAGCGTGGCGTGCTGGCCTGCCTGCTGTGGCCACTGTCAAAACTGTTCCAATTGCTGGTGATGTTTCGTTTTGGCCTGTTTGTCATGGGCTACAAGCCGCAGACCCGGCTGGCGGTGCCGGTGGTGGTGGCTGGCAATATCTTTGTTGGAGGTACCGGCAAGACACCGCTGGTGATCTGGCTGGTGCAGGAATTGCGCAAGGCAGGCTGGCATCCTGGCGTGATTTCACGCGGTTATGGTGCTGACGCTGATAGCGTCAACCTGGTCGGCCCGCATTCAAGTGCACAAGTGGTGGGGGATGAACCACTGCTGATTGCCGAACGCAGCCAGTGCCCGGTGGCAGTAGGGCGCAATCGGGTGATGGCAGGCCAGGCATTGCTGGCAGCCCATCCGCAAGTGGATGTGATCGTGGCTGATGACGGCTTGCAGCACTATGCGCTGGCACGCGATGTCGAAATCATTTTGTTTGATCAGCGTGGTGTCGGCAATGGCTGGCTGCTTCCTGCCGGTCCCTTGCGGGAACCGGTGCAGCGCAGCCGTGATTTTACTGTATGTAATTTGCCTGCTGGCAGTAGCCTGTCAGCACCCGGCGTACCGGCAGATGCGGTACGCATGCACTTGCAGGCCGGGGCTGCCTATCGTTTGAATGACAGGCAGCAGCAAAAAGCGCTGGAAGATTTTCGTGGACCGCACCTGCTGGCCGCTGCCGGCATAGGCAACCCACAGCGGTTTTTTGACATGCTGGCGGGCCAGGGGCTGGTGTGCCAGGGGCTGGCTTTTCCTGACCATCATGCCTATGACGCACAGAGTTTTAGCCGGGTAGATGCAGAATGCATCCTGATCACGGAAAAGGATGCAGTAAAATGTAGGCAAATTGCGGCTTTGCTGGACGATACCCGTATCTGGGTCGTGCCGGTGGAAGCAAAACTGGATGCCGGCTTTGCCGCATCGCTGATACAAATGATTTCGGAGAAAAAGCATGGACGCACGTCTGCTTGATGTATTGGTTTGCCCTTTGTGCAAGGGACCGTTGGTCTACCACAAAGCCAGCCAGGAATTGATTTGCTATGGAGACAGACTGGCTTTCCAGATTCGGGACGATATTCCCATCATGTGGGCAGACCAGGCCCGTGCGCTGACGCCAGAAGAAGTCTCGGCAAGAGTCTGAGTTTGAATCTGTATAGGCTCAATAGTTTGAGAATGCTGAGTATGCTAAGTGTGATAATGATGTTGGATTTACAGGCATGAGTTTTATTGCCATCATACCGGCCAGGCTGGCGTCCAGCCGCCTGCCGAACAAACCGCTGGCCGATATCGGCGGCAAACCCATGGTGGTACGCACGGCTGAACGCGCACTGGAATCCGGTGCCAGCGCCATCATGGTGGCAACCGACCATGCTGACATTGTGGCCGCCTGCCAGGCCCATGGCGTGCCCGTCTGCATGACACGGGCTGACCATCCATCTGGCACGGACCGTATTGCCGAAGTCGCTGCAGGCATGAACCTGGCCGATGATGCCGTCATCGTCAACGTGCAGGGCGATGAACCGTTGATCGACCCGGCCCTGATCGCCGCCACTGCCGCCCTGGTGAATGCCGATGTACCCATGGCAACAGCCGCCCACCCCATCCATGCAGTAGACGACGGTTTTAACCCGAATGTGGTCAAGGTGGTCCTGGACAAACATGGCCGCGCCCTGTATTTTTCGCGCGCCACCATTCCCTGGCACAGGGATGCATTTGCTGTCAGCCGTACCGGATTCCCGGCAGGCTATGCACCTTTGCGTCACATTGGTTTGTATGCCTACCGCAACGATTTTTTAAAAAAATATCCGCAACTTGCTATTTCTCCACTGGAACAAATCGAGGCACTGGAACAATTGCGGGTCTTGTGGCATGGCTACGCAATTGCCGTCCACGTGACCGCTTCCAGCCCTGCGCCAGGGGTGGACACGGCAGAAGACTTGCTGCGGGTCAGGCAATTCTTTATTGATAAGAAATAAAAAAACGGCGAACTTAGCCCGGATTTCGTGGCAAAGCATCAAGAAACGGGAAAATTGTGGTAAGTTTCGTGAAAAGATACTGTGTTATCACTGCTAAATAAGAAAAAAAGCAAAATAGCCGTGCCGACCATAAAAAATAAATGGTGGCATGTTCCATACATGCACAAAAAATTCAAACTCGTCTTAGGAAATTAAAAATGCGTCTTATTTTGTTGGGAGCGCCGGGTGCCGGCAAGGGTACACAAGCCAATTACATTAAAGAAAAATTCAATATTCCTCAAATTTCTACTGGCGACATGTTGCGTGCTGCAGTCAAGGCAGGCACACCGCTGGGTCTGGAAGCTAAAAAGGTGATGGATGCAGGCGGCCTGGTGTCCGACGACATCATCATCGGCCTGGTCAAAGACAGACTGAAACAGCCAGATTGCGCCAATGGTTACCTGTTCGACGGTTTTCCACGCACCACGCCACAGGCAGATGCGATGAAGGATGCCGGCGTCACGATAGACTATGTACTGGAAATTGCTGTCCCTGATGAAGCCATTATTGACCGTATGAGTGGCCGTCGCGTTCATCCCGGTTCTGGCCGTAGTTACCATGTCAAATTCAATCCACCTAAAGTGGAAGGCAAGGATGACGTGACTGGTGAAGACCTGATACAGCGTGACGACGACAAGGAAGAAACTGTCAAGAAACGCCTGTCCGTGTATCACGAACAAACTGAAGTGCTGCTGTCTTACTATGGCGACTGGGCTAAATCCGGTCAGCCTGGCGCGCCTAAATATCGCAAGATCGCTGGTGTCGGACCGGTAGACACTATCCGCGACAGCGCATTTGCTGCGCTGGCAGAATAAGTTTTAAAAAAGCGGACTCGATTGTCCGCTTTTTTTTGGCCAGCCCAAGCCAGGTCATGTCACTCACATGACACTCCAAAAATATGGGTAACGAACAAGTTTCGCAGTGTGCAGGTTTCATTTTTATCCAAGAGCTGATTTGGCTCTGATTTGGCTCTGATAGGGCCGTATCGTAAGAATGAAGAAATGTCCTTGTTTTACTTTGTCGTCAAAAAAACATGTTTGCCCACAAGGCAGGCGTGTCCATAACAACAGGAGGAGTCAACATGGCAGCAAGTCTTTGGTTTGTCATCGCATGTGGAGTCATTGCCGTACTGTATGGCCTGATATCGCGTAGCTGGATCTTGAAACAGGATGCCGGCAATGCGCGTATGCAGGAAATTGCCACCGCTATTCAACAGGGCGCAGCCGCCTACCTGGCCAGGCAATACCGCACCATTGCCATTGTTGGCGTGGTGCTGTTTGTTGCCATTGCCGCCATGCCCGGTCTGGGCCTGATCACCGCCATTGGGTTTTTTATTGGTGCGTTCCTGTCGGGAGCCTGCGGCTTCATCGGCATGAATGTATCGGTGCGGGCCAATGTCAGGACTGCACAGGCAGCCACCAAGGGCATGAATGAAGCCCTGGATGTCGCATTCAGAGGCGGCGCAATTACCGGCATGCTGGTAGTTGGCCTGGGCTTGCTGGGCGTGACCATTTTTTACTGGATACTGGTGGCCAATGCGGCTGGCAGTACGCTGACCCAGCATGACGTTCTCAAACCCCTGATCGGCCTGGCCTTTGGCGCATCGCTGATTTCCATCTTCGCCCGTCTGGGTGGCGGTATCTTTACCAAGGGCGCTGACGTTGGGGCCGACCTGGTGGGCAAGGTTGAAGCCGGCATCCCCGAAGATGATCCGCGCAATCCCGCCGTGATTGCCGATAACGTTGGTGACAACGTCGGTGACTGCGCCGGTATGGCCGCTGACTTGTTTGAAACCTATGTGGTGACCCTGATCGCCACCATGCTGCTGGGTGCCCTGGTGGTGACCAGCAATGTGACCGAAGCCATCGTCTATCCGCTGTTGCTGGGGGCGGTGTCAATACTGGCTTCTATCGTCGGTTGCTCGATGGTCAAAGCCAAGCCGGGCAAGAAAATCATGTCGGCCCTGTACACCGGTCTGTGGTGGGCTGCCGGTCTGTCACTGATCGGTTTTGCCGTTGTCACCTGGCAAGTCTGGCCGGATGAAGTCATGCGCATGAAGATGATGGGCTCGGCGCTGGTCGGTATCGTCCTCACCGGCTTGATGGTCTACATCACTGAATATTACACCGGCACCGACTTCAAACCCGTGCAGCATGTGGCCCAGGCATCGACTACCGGTCATGGCACCAATATCATCGCCGGTCTGGGCGTATCGATGAAATCGACGGCCTGGCCAGTGCTGGCAGTGTGTGCCGCAATACTGGTTTCCTTTCAACTTGCTGGCCTGTATGGCATCGCCATCGCTGCCACATCCATGCTGTCTATGGCCGGTATTATCGTTGCCCTGGATGCCTATGGCCCGATTACCGACAATGCCGGCGGTATTGCCGAAATGTCGGAAATGCCTGCTTCTGTGCGCGCCATTACTGATCCGCTGGATGCCGTCGGCAACACCACCAAGGCGGTGACCAAGGGCTATGCCATCGGTTCTGCCGGTCTGGCGGCACTGGTGCTGTTTGCCGATTACACGCATGCCCTGGATTCGGTAGGCAAGAGTACCTCGTTTGACCTTTCCAACCCGCAAGTTATCGTCGGCCTGTTCATCGGTGGTCTGATCCCTTACCTGTTTGGTGCCATGGCGATGGAAGCCGTGGGCCGTGCAGCAGGTGCGGTGGTGGTGGAAGTGCGCCGCCAGTTCAAGGAAATCAAGGGCATCATGGATGGCACCGGCAAACCCGAATATGACAAGGCGGTGGACATGCTGACCACCTCGGCCATCAAGGAAATGATCATTCCTTCGCTATTGCCTGTCATCGTGCCTATCCTGGTTGGCATGTTATTGGGGCCGGCTGCACTCGGTGGCTTGCTGATGGGAACCATCGTCACCGGCCTGTTTGTGGCCATTTCGATGACCACCGGTGGCGGTGCCTGGGATAACGCCAAGAAATACATAGAAGATGGTCATTTTGGCGGCAAAGGGTCGGATGCCCATAAAGCAGCAGTAACGGGCGACACCGTCGGTGATCCTTACAAGGATACCGCCGGCCCCGCAGTCAACCCGCTGATCAAGATCATCAACATTGTGGCCCTGTTGCTGGTACCTTTGTTGCCTGCTACTGGCATCACATCGGCAGCGACGACAGCGGCAGCAGCCAGCAGTCACGCTAGCCCGCCTGCACAGACGGCGGCACCGGCAGCTTCAGCTTCTGCATCGGTTGCTGCACCAGTGGTGCCCACGGCAGCAGCATCATCAGCATCGGCCCCTATGGATGTTCCACCACCACCGCCCATGGCTGAACCGGCATCTGCCAGCAAATAAGGCAGACCGCTGGCTTGCAGTTTTGCTGTGTGTATGTGTTTTAGCTGTGTGTATGTGTATGCAGCGCGATGTTTAGCCACACGACAGTAATCAGCATTGAAAATGGCAGCGAGAAAGTCGCTGCCATTTTTATTTTTGTCTTGAGAAGAATATTCGCTACAATAAGCATGTGTGACGTTTACGTAAACGTAAATAAGAGAAAATATCATCTTCCCAATAAATACTATCAACCCGCTATCAACCCGCGTCATAAAAATCATTCGCTGAGAGAGACCACCATGCAAATCCAACATCATGTATTTATCATCACCGGCGGCGCTTCCGGCCTTGGCGCAGCAACTGCAAGAATGATCGTTGCCAATGGCGGCAAGGTCGTGCTGGCCGACGTGCAGGTCGAAGCCGGTGAAAAGCTGGCGGCAGAACTGGCTGGCAAGTTCGTCAAATGTGATGTGACGTCCGAAGCCGATGGCAAAGCCGTGGTGGATGCCGCTACCTCCATGGGCACCCTGCGTGGCCTGATCAATTGCGCCGGCGTTGCCCCTGCCGTCAAGACCGTGGGCAAGGATGGCCCCCATCCGCTGGACGTATTTCAGCGCGTGGTCAACATCAACCTCATCGGTACATTCAATATGTGTCGCCTGGCAGCAGACGCCATGGGCAAGACCGACGCGGCCGAACATGGCGAGCGCGGTATCATCATCAATACCGCCTCTGTCGCTGCCTATGACGGCCAGATCGGCCAGGCAGCCTATGCCTCTTCCAAAGCCGCCGTCGTCGGCCTGACCCTGCCGATGGCGCGCGACCTGTCACGCAGCGGCATCCGCGTCATGACCATCGCCCCCGGCATTTTTGAAACCCCGATGCTGCTGGGCATGCCACAAGAAGTGCAGGATGCCCTGGGCAAGATGGTCCCGTTCCCGTCACGCCTGGGCAAGCCGGATGAATATGCGAGCCTGGCCAAGTCGATTATTGAAAATGTGATGTTGAATGGGGAAACTATCCGGTTAGACGGAGCCATTCGCATGCAACCCAAGTAGTAAGTGCTGATAAAGCTACTGCGCGGCGCGATTTTTGATCTGCGATGCTCATCGTACTTAAGTACGATTGCGCTTCTTAATCAAAACTAGCGTCGCTCGCTACGCTTTCTCAGCACTTACTGCGCTTCAGTGTGTTGAGAGAAAAAAAGCTACTGCGCTTCTTAACTCAAACTTGCGCTCGCTACGCTTTCTCAGCACTTCATGGCAATTTAATTCTGTAGTATCAGGTTGATTTGGGAAAATTATGTCAAACTTTGACAAAGTTTGTTATTCTTCTTGGGTCTGAATTTTTCTTGAGGATGCTACTATGAATGTTAGCTTGACTCCAGTGTTGGAGTCCTTGGTGAAGGCCAAGGTTGAAAGTGGCTTGTATAACAACGCCAGTGAAGTCGTGCGTGAGGCTTTACGTTTGATGGAGCAGCGTGATCAGCATACGCTTTTGCGTAAGGAGCTTGAACGTGGTGTCGACCAACTTCATGGGGGGGGAACGACCGTATTCGACATGAATGCAAGTAAAGCCAAAGCCATAAAAAACGCAAAAACAGGGCGCAAGGTGAATCCTCTTGTCACAACAGATAACCCATAATTTTGAAGTTGTTCTTTCCGATTTGGCGCAACAGGATCTGAGCGATATTTTGCAATATACCCTTCAGACCTGGGGTGAAAATAAGATGGATGCGTATGCAGACAAATTAGAGCAGGGGATATACTTGCTGGCAAACCACCCGGCTATTGGCCGTATCAGGGATGATTTGTTTGATGGCTGCCGATTACATCTGATTGGGTCTCATCTGGTTTTTTATGAAATTGGTGAGCATGAAATTCGGATTGCCCGCATTCTTCATGAGCGAGTGGATGTCGGTGGATATCTTTGAATTCCGCCATCAACTAATGACGGGATGTTGTATTTCCCGAGTGCAGCAGTTTCACTGTGCCATGCAGCATGACAAATTGTTAGTAGGCTACTACACTAGGGCACATCTGGATTTGCCCTTTTTTTATGCCTACACCATATAGCAAGAATGCTGCGACAGGATTGATCTTGACCGGGGGTGGTGCGCGTGCTGCCTATCAGGTTGGGGTGCTGAATGAAATCGCGGCGATCCTGGCGGAGGCGGGCTGGCATCCGGCGGAAAATCCGTTTGGCATTATCTGCGGCACCTCAGCCGGGGCGATCAATGCGACGGCGCTGGCTTGCGGTGCGGATGATTTTGGCGATGCGCTGAAGCGCATGCTGCATATCTGGGAAAACTTTGAAGCGGCGCAAGTGTACCGTGCCGATTCGCTGGGTGTGATGCGTAGCGGCGCACGCTGGCTGACCTTATGGTCGTTTGGCTGGTTGCTGAATAAATGGCGCAAGGCACCACCGAATTCCCTGCTTGATAATTCACCGCTGGAAGCATTGCTGACGCGCATGCTGGATCTGTCCAGCCTTGACGGCGCCTTTCAAAATGGCAGCCTGCATGCGCTGGCGGTGACTGCTTCATCCTACACTGCGGGTCAGCATCTGACCTTTTACCAGACCCTGGCCGATATTGAACCCTGGATCAGGAGTCAGCGTCTGGCGCAGCGCGATTTCATCGGCGTCCAGCATTTGCTGGCGTCGTCGGCGATACCTTTCATTTTTCCTGCGGTGCCGCTGAACTGGAGTGGCCACATGGAATATTGCGGCGACGGTTCCATGCGCCAACTGGCACCGATTTCGCCAGCCATCCATCTGGGTGCCAAGAAAATCATGATCGTCGGTGCCGGTCGCCTGGCCGAGCCACCCAGCGTCAGTACCGAAACCGCCCGTTACCCCAGCCTGGCGCAGATCGCTGGCCATGCCTTGTCGAGCATTTTTCTGGATAGTCTGGCAGTGGATATAGAAAGATTGATGCGGGTCAACAAAACCCTGTCCATGCTGCCGCCGGAACTGTTGGAAAAAACCCCCTTGCGCCCCGTGGATATCCTGGTCATTGCCCCTTCCGAAAGGCTGGATGAAATCGCCAGCCGCCATACCAATAGTCTGCCTTTGCCAGTCCGTACCATGCTGGGTGGCATCGGTGCCACCGAAGCGCGCGGCTCGGCACTGGCATCTTACCTGCTGTTTGAATCCAGCTATACGCGGGAACTGATAGAACTCGGCAGGCGCGATACCCGTGCCCGCAGCGACGATGTCTTGTGCTTTTTTAATTCCGAGGCAAAAAGGCAGGCTGCCGCCTGAATTCATTATTGTTAACTGTGGGAAACGGTCAAGCACGGCTATCGCATACACTTCGCATGCATTCATTTCTCACGAGCATTTTTCTGTCACAAATATGACAAATCCACGCATTTTTACATTGTAACAAGTGCAACAATGATTGATTCATCATGGACAAACCGTTACTCTATGCCCTGTTTAAGCACGTGCGGATTTGAAAATAATGGTAAATCCAACATTTTTTAGAAAATGGCTGGTATTTCTGGCGCTTGCTTTGCTCGCTGCTACCTCTTTTGCCAAAGACACTGGCGGCCTGTCGAATGTTGCCTATGTCAATGTGGCTGAGTTGCCAAAAGAAGCACAAACGACATTGCAGCTGATCAAGCAGGGTGGACCTTTCCCCTACGATAAAGATGGCGTCGTATTTGGTAATTATGAAGCCAGACTTCCCAAGCAGAAACGCGGTTATTACCATGAATACACGGTAAAAACGCCGCGCGCCCGTAGTCGCGGTGTTCGTCGCATCATTGCCGGCGCTAACCCGCAGACGTCGGGTGAATACTATTACACAGAAGACCATTACGAAAGTTTTCGACGAATTAAAGAGTAAATATGATCTCAGCAACAGAGGGAGAAACGAGTTTGTTGGCAACGGTGACGCCAAATGTCGTGCAGTCGATACGGGCTTTTCGCGTGCCTGACCTGCAGGCAGAGGCAGCTAAGCTGGGTCAGCACTTTCTGTATGCCTATTGCCTGGACGCCGTCACCAAGCAGCAGGTATTGGGCAAGATTGCCTTATCTTTTGGTTTCCCCAAACCACTTTGCCGGAATTTTGATGCGCTGTCCGACTGCCTGACCGATATGATCTACAAGGCCGGTGCGCAACCGGGCTTTGTGGTGGTGATTGAGCAATTGCCAAATACGCAAAAATTTGACAGGGAAGCAAGAGAAACCCTGCTCGATGTCTTCCGCGATGCTGCCGATTTTTGGGCGGAAAAAAAGGTCGCTTTCCGGGTTTTTTACTCATTTGAGTAGGTAAACACCCAATAAATACCAGATTTTGCAGGTAGGTGACATGGTGCCGACTAGCTGAAGTCGGCATTTTTATTTGGGGCTTACCCTGTGTCAGCGGTACAATGCCGCCATGAAAAAGATTGTTATCCTCATTTCTGGTCGTGGCAGCAATATGCAAGCCATCGTTGAAACTGCCGCAAAACAGCAATGGCCGGCACAAATCGCTGCCGTGATCAGTAACCGCGCCGATGCCGGTGGCCTGGATTATGCGGCCAGTCGTGGCATACCGACGGCTGTGGTTGTCAGCAAACAATTCCCCTCGCGTGAAGCATTTGATGCTGCATTGAAGGCGAAGATTAATGAATTTGCCCCTGACCTGGTGGTGCTGGCGGGTTTCATGCGGATATTGACCGCAGGTTTTGTCGAACATTATGCCGGCAGGATGTTGAATATTCATCCTTCCCTGTTGCCCAGCTTTATCGGCCTGGCAACGCATCAGCAGGCAATCGATGCCGGGGTTAAATTGCATGGTGTGACCGTGCATTTTGTGACTGCCGAGCTGGACCATGGCCCCATCGTCGCCCAGGCCGCTGTGCCGGTACTGTACGATGATACCGAAGACAGCCTGTCACACCGCGTGCTGGAGCAGGAACACCAGATTTATCCGCGTGCCGTATTGCAATTTGTCGAAGGCAAATTGCGGATAGAAGGCAATCGTGTCCGTATCAGTGATTGATGCATTTTAATCAGTAAAATTAGTAGTTGGACCTGCACAAAATTGTCAGAACCAGGGGCGGCAAAGCCGCTGGGGCTGTTTTTTGGCAGTCCAAAATAGTAACAAGACCCATCCGGGTCATATCAGCATATAGAAGGAAGCAGCATGAGATTACCTCCAGCCATTCTCGTCAACACGGAAGAAGTATTGCGTGAGATTTTGCGTTTTACCGGTCCGGCAGATGGCACTTTGTCGCGTTATTTTCGTGATCACCCACGCCTGGGTTCACGTGAACGTGGCGTGATTGCGGAGGCTATTTATGGCTTGTTGCGCAATAAATCGGTGTACACCAATTTTTCCGAATCCGGCATAGGTTCACCCATGCGTCGTCTCAGCCTGCTGGGCCTGGTCGATGCCGTCGGTGTCGATGCCCTTGGTGGTCTGACTGAAGATGAAACCGCCTGGCTGCAACGCGTGATGGAAATTGATCGCACGCACCTGCCGCTGATCATGAAGGCCAACCTGCCTGAATGGATATGGACCAAATTGCTGGAACGTTTTGGCGAAGAAGATGCGCTGAAACTGGCCATCTCTCTCAATACCCCGGCGCCACTGGATTTGCGGGTCAACACCATCAAGGGCGACCGCGATACGGTTATCGCCTCTCTGGCGCAGGCCCCCATCATTGCCGAACCTACGCCGTATTCCAGTACGGGTTTGCGTGTAATAAAAAAACCGTCGATTCAAAATTTGCCCTTGTTCAAAGATGGCACGATAGAAGTGCAGGACGAGGGTAGTCAGTTGCTGGCCCAACTGGTCGGTGCCAAGCGCGGTGAAATGGTGGCAGACTTTTGCGCCGGTGCCGGTGGCAAAACTCTGGCATTGGGTGCATTGATGCGCAATACCGGTCGCCTGTACGCCTTTGATATTTCTGAAAAACGTCTGGCCAAGCTGAAGCCCCGCATGGCGCGCAGCGGTTTGTCGAATGTGCATCCAGTGGTGATCGCGCATGAAAAAGATGCCAAGATCAAACGCCTGGCAGGCAAGCTCGATCGCGTGCTGGTGGATGCACCTTGCAGCGGTCTGGGTACCTTGCGCCGTAATCCGGATGTCAAATGGCGCCAGACCCCGGAAGGCGTGGCTGAACTCAATGTCAAGCAGGCATCCATCCTCGCCAGTGCAGCGCGCATGCTGAAGCCGGGTGGCCGTCTGGTCTATGCCACCTGCAGTATCCTTGATGAAGAAAACGAAGGCATCGTCCAGGCTTTTCTGGCTGAACACGCTGACTTCACGCTGGTACCTGCATCCCAGGTATTGGCAGAACAAAAAGTCGAGCTGGAAATGGGCGACTACCTGAAACTGTATCCGCACCTGCACCAGACGGACGGTTTCTTTGCCGCCATTATGGAACGCAACAAAGTCTGATAAGTCTGATCACCGGCATCCCTGACCACGATTCAACAGGGCAGGGATGCATCCCAAATCCACTCTTGAGCACGCACCATGAGCACGCCACTACTCGCCAGTTTATTGTCTGATTTATCGAATGATGTGGGCCAGCCAGATTTTTACTGGCAGGTAGGCGTTGTACTGTTTTGTGTTGGCCTGGCCTGGGTCTTGTCACGCACGCTCAGGCGTGGTGTGACGACCAAAGAAACCGATTCTGATGTCGTCAAGCTGGGGGTGGAAAGTTTCACCCGGGTGCTGTCACCGGCACTGGCCCTGATTTTTATACTGATTGCCAAAGTGATTTTAGGTAAATGGCAGCATACCTATCTGCTGACCTTGTTGGTCCCCATCATCGGTTCACTGGCACTGATACGTTTTGGCTTTTACGTCGTCCGCAGGACGTTTGCCCGCGACGGATATATTGGCAACCTGCTGACTGTGTTTGAAAAGCTGTTTGCCGGCCTGGTCTGGCTGGGCGTGGTCTTGCATTTCACCGGGTTGTGGCAGGAATTGTTTGCCGCCCTTGATGATGTCAGCCTGCCGCTGGGCAAGAACAAGGTATCCATGCTCACCATCTTGCAGGCATTTACGTCAGTGGTAGTGACGGTGGTGGTGGCGATGTGGGCCAGTGCGGCGCTGGAAGCCCGCCTGATGAAGTTGCCGAATGCGCATACTTCACTCAAAGTGGTGCTGTCACGCGTGGGTCGGGCCGTGCTGATCTTGCTGGCCATCCTCGTCAGCCTGACCCTGGTTGGCATAGACTTGACCGTGCTGTCGGTGTTTGGCGGTGCGCTGGGCGTGGGCCTGGGCTTTGGCCTGCAAAAAATTACCAGCAGCTATGTGTCCGGCTTCATCATCCTGCTGGATCGCAGCATGTCCATCGGTGACATGATCACGGTCGACAAATTCAGCGGGCGCGTGACCCAGATCAATACCCGCTACACCGTCTTGCAGGGCCAGGACGGCGGCGAATCCGTGATCCCGAATGAAATGCTGGTATCGACCCCGGTACAGAATTATTCCCTCAGTGATCGCACGGTTGCCATGTGGACCGACCTGACAGTTGATTACCAGACCGATATTGACAAGATTTTACCTATGCTGGGCGAAGCCGCTGCTAAAGTGGAGCGTGTGTGTGACGAACCGGCACCGTCAGCTTATCTGATGAAGTTTGGCGCTGACGGTTTTGAGATTCGCGTCGGCTTCTGGATCAGTGACCCAGAAAACGGTCGCTCCAGCGTGATGTCCGGTGTAAACCGTGCCTTGTGGCAAATTTTGCAGGAACAGGAAGTCGTCTTGCCGTATGCGCACAGGGTTATCACCTTAATTAACAATCCACCTCAAGAAACTTGAGGTCAGGCAATAAAATTAGTTCTAAAATTGGGAGACATCCTCTAAACCGGCGTACAATGCCGTCCGATGTCTATAATGGATACAGGTTGATCGTTTTTGCGAAATCAACCAAGATGCCGTCAATAACAATGGAGTACATGTCATTTTGAGCACTTTTATCGATACAGTAATGGATTTTCTGTCTAATGGCCTGACCCGGGCTACAGGATGGCAGGTATTTATTTTCACCATGGTAGTGACGCATATCACCATTGCCAGTGTGACTATATTCCTGCATCGCTGCCAGGCTCACCGTGCATTGGAACTGCATGCCATTCCTAGTCATTTTTTCCGTCTTTGGCTGTGGTTGACGACCGGCCAGGTCACCAAGGAATGGGCCGCGATTCACCGCAAGCACCATGCCAAATGTGAAACTGAAGAAGACCCGCACAGCCCGGTCACGCGCGGTATCAAGAAAGTCTTGCTCGAAGGCGCAGAGTTGTATCGCGCTGAATCCAAAAATCTGGAAACCATGGAAAAATATGGTCATGGCACACCGGATGACTGGATGGAACGTAATGTGTATACCCGTTTCAGCTGGCAGGGCGTGGCCGTGATGCTGATTATTGACTTCATCCTGTTCGGCGTGGTCGGCGTGACCGTCTGGGCTGTGCAAATGTTGTGGATACCTGTCACCGCTGCCGGCATCATCAACGGTATTGGCCATTACTGGGGTTATCGCAACTATGACTGCACCGATGCCTCGCGCAATATCCTGCCTATCGGCATTCTGATCGGAGGCGAAGAGCTGCACAACAATCACCACACCTTTGGCACCTCTGCCAAGCTGTCTTCCAAATGGTATGAATTCGATATCGGCTGGCTGTATATCCGCAGTTTGGAAATCGTCGGTCTGGCCAAGGTCAAGAAAGTGGCACCGGAACCGAAGTTTGCCGAAATCAAATCCGTGGTTGACCTGGAAACCCTGCAGGCCGTCATCACCAACCGTTATGACGTGATGGCCAAGTATGCGAAATCCTTGCGCCGCACCTGGCGTGATGAGGTTGCCAGCTTGCGCGAAAAAGCCATGCTGGAAGCGCATCTGCTGAAGTCCACCAAGAAATTGCTGCAACGCGAGCCAACCAAGCTCGAAGCGCCGCAACAGCAGCAATTGTCTGAAGTGCTGGCCCATAGCCGCGCCCTGAAAACCATGCACGACATGCGCGTGGAACTGGGCCTGATCTGGGAACGCTCCACCGTCAGCCGCGAGCAACTGGTACAGCAACTGCAAGACTGGTGCGTACGTGCCGAAGCATCCGGCATCCACACCCTGCGTGAATTTTCCTTAAGGCTGCGTACATACGCGTAATGCCTGACGGCGTGCAGTAGCTTTGCAAATTCAAAAAAACGGCACTTCGGTGCCGTTTTTTTTCTTTCAGTATTTGTCGCGTCAGCAGGTGCAGGATAGTCTGTGTATAAAATAGTTAACAATGGTGGCTAGGGAGCCTGGATATCATCAGTGCCGCAACTAATGGTTTTCTACTGCTGAGTTTGTTGCTAGAGTGAGTTTATATCAGGCATGCTCTGCATCCTGCCTGATCTTGCGCTAAAGCAGGAACAACTGCACGAACAACTGCACGAACAACTGCACGAACAACAGGAAAGGCCTGGTATGGTTGCCGCTGTCAAAGCAAAAAGCAGGATACTGCTGGTAGATGATGACCCCTTCACACTCACGCTGCTGAGCAGTATTCTTGAGCATGCCGGTTACGACGTAGTTCAGGCGCAATGCGGTGAAGATGCATTGAATGTGATCCTGATGCAAGAGCCGGATATTGCCTTGCTCGATATTAATATGCCTGGCATGTCTGGCCTGGATCTGGCAGGACATCTGCGTAGTGATACTACTGTGCCCTTCATGTTCCTGTCGGCCACTTCGGATAGCGAAATCGTCAAGCAGGCCGTCGAATATGGTGCGGTCGGTTATCTGGTCAAGCCAGTCGACGTGGCAAATATCGTCCCTACATTTGAAGCCAGCCTGGCCCGTGCCAATGAAATCAAGAAATTGAAAAAAAATGAAGTCAACCTGACTTCTGCCCTGGCTACAGGGCGCGAGACCAGCATGGCAGTCGGTTTGCTGATGGCAAAATTCCAATCCAACCGGCAAGTCGCTTTTGAAGTATTGCGTAACCATGCACGCTCCAATCGCAGGACTATCCATGAAGTGGCAGATGAATTATTGAAGGCAGAAGAAACCATCAATCAGTTCAAGCACCTGTTCAATGACAATAAATTATCCAATTAAAATTATAGTTTATGAAAGATTGCCACTGCAAAAAGGGGCGTGGCGAAGGCAATACAATAAGTGCAAGGCTTGAGAAAAAGCGAGTGTTGTAAGACGGTTGTGGTGATTTTGCCTAAGCCCTGATGAAGGTTAAATCTTGTTTCCCTTGATTGCCCGACGGAAATTTTAAGCTATCCTGTAGTTAAGACGATGTAGCACAGGCGCATAGGTTCACAGATTGTTAACCATATATGCGATCTCATCACCACTCCCCCGTCATGAGATGCCACATCGACAGCTGTCGGTTGTCGCCCATCTACTGCGACTTGCAGACAGTTTTACCGGCCCAGAACCGCCGCCTTTCCCTGATCACATAGTGTCGTTTTATCTCGCATGCATATGTCTTGCGCGCAAACGAACCATGTTTTGTCTTACGCATCACAGCGTGAGCGGATTGAAAGGAACAGCAATGTTCACAGCGACTCAACTCCTCACTACGGTGAAAATGAATCTCAAAAACATGAAAACTGGCCAAAAATGGGGCCTGATTTTCAGCGTGATCATTGGCTTGCTGCTTATCCTGACCAGCCTCTCGTATATGCGAGTGAATCAATTGGCGCTTGATATTGATGGCATTGCGAATGACCGTTATCCCAAAATTGTACTGGCGCATACCATCAGAGATGAATTGGGTGAAATCACCAGAAACATGCGCAGTATTTTGCTGACGACAGATGCCCTCGCTCTCAAGAAAGAGTATGCCAGCATCGAAGAAAGCAATCGCATCATAGGCAAATCCCTGGAAACCCTGAACCAGACAGTCAATTCAGCCAAGGGCAGGGAACTATTGCATGCAACTGTCAATGCGAGAGAAGAATTTTTGTTGATGACTTCCAGCTTCCTGTCATTGGTACGTGAGGGTGAAAAAGAACTGGCGCAAGAGCTGTTGCTGAATCAATTGTGGCCCGTGCAAAGAGATCTGACGGATGACGTCGACAAGCTGTTTAAGTTTCAGTCAGGGCGCATGACGGCCATGGCAGAAGAAACAGCAAGGCAGGTCGCCAGCACCAGGCTCTTGATAACGATCATGATCCTGGCCCTCACCATCTGCACCGTCAGTGCATTGCTGGCTTATTTTTCTTCTCGCAACTTCCAGCATCCATTCGGGGATGCCGCGATGCTTCCCCCTGATGCAGCGGACGATGATCTCAAGCATATGCCCACACCAGAGGTGCACTACGACCACGGAGAAAAAACTGCTACCGGCATGCTTGTTTACCTGGATGAGTACAAGAAAAAAAAGGCAGCACAAACTGGACAGCAGACGCAGGAAAATCGTTTTTCTGCTGCCGGAGTTAAAACAGATGAATGAGAAAAACCCAGATTTTGTTTTGTGAACCTGACGAATAATTTTAAATCATCTGCAATGAGTGAAATTGGTGGAGCATCGACTATGAAAACAGCAAAAAAACGCCTTCGCCATCAGTTGATACTGATGTGCGGCCTGACGCTGTTGCTGACCTGGAGCCTGGTGGCCTATGACCTGATACGCAGTCGTACCCACTATCTGGAACAGGCGAACTTGCGTACCAACCTGCAGTCACAGGTATCTGCCGACTATGCACAGTCCGTGGTTAAACGCGTCGACGAAATCTTGATGGACATGCGCAATGTCTGGAATGGCAACGGCCGTGAATTTTCAGACCTGGTATTGCGTCGCCAGGAAAATTTGGAAGATATGTCTTTCCAGGTAGCGGTGCTGGACAAAGATGGCATGATGCAGTTTTCAAGCCTGTCCAAACAGAGGGACAAAATGGACCTGAGTATGCGCGAGTATTTTCGTGTGCACAGGGACACGCCTGACAGTGACACACTTTTCATCAGTAAACCTGTGAAAGAAAACCTGTCCGACAAATGGTCCTTGCAATTTACCCGGCCCCTATTAAAACAAGGCAAGTTCGATGGCGTGCTGGTGGTATCTGTCAGCCCTGAGCAATTAACTTTTTTTGCCAAGAAATTCAATGTGTCCGGAGGAGTAGTAGTATCCGTGCTGCGCGATAATGGTGAGTTAATGGCACGCTATCCCGCTGCTGAAGCCATGCTGGGGAAAGTGATAGATACCCGTTTGCTGACATCCCTGGCATCCCTGGCAGCGCCCAGCCTGTCTGGAAACTTCCATCGTTTAGCCAGCAGTGATGATGTTGAGCGCATTTACGCTTACAACCGCCTACCCGGATATCAACTGACATTTTTAGTTGGTGAATCAGTTGACAAGGTATTGACGCCGTATGTCGCACACAGAAATGAGGTACTGGGCGGTGCCACCCTTATCAGTTTGTGCGCCATGTTGTTGTTTGGCATGCTGCATAAAGCATTGAATGCCAAGGATGAGATGCAACAGCACCTGTCGCAGCAATTATCGCAGCAAGAAACCATCTTGCGCCAGTCGCAAGAGCTGGCGCAAACAGGCAGCTATTCGCTGGATATCGAGAGCATGAGGTTTAACTGCTCTGACAGCATGACCGGCATTTTTGGCTTGCCCTCTGGTTTTGAAAAAACCTTTGAAAACTGGCTGCAGGTGGTGTCGCCTGCAGATCGGCTTACCGTCTGTAAAATCATGACCGAAGCCATAGTACAAGTGGGCAGGTATAGCTGTGAATACAAAATCGTCCGGCCAACAGATGACAGGGAATGCTGGATACAGGCCTTTGGAGAAATCATACAGGACGCAGCGCATCAATCCAGTTATCTGGCCGGTATCGTGCTGGATGTCACAGAACAACGGCAGCGTGAAGAAGAATTGCAGGCGGTAAAAGAAATGGCCGCGGAAACAGATATTGCCCGCAGCTTGTACCAGGCAACCGTGTCCCATGAAATCCGCACACCCATGAATGGCATCCTGGGAATGACTGATCTGGTACTCGATACCAACCTGAATCGCGACCAGCGTCAGTATCTGAATATGATCAAGTCATCGGCTGAATCACTGATGACCGTGATGGACGATATTCTTGATTCATCCAAGATGGCGGCGGGCAAGCTGGCACTGGAAAGTGTCGTATTCGACCTGCCTTCCCTGTTAGATGAGACGGTCAGGGCGCTGGCCATACCGGCAGAACAGAAAGGTCTGGAACTGGTTGCCGATATCGATGTAGTGCGCAGCCATGCCGTGAAAGGTGATCCAGCCCGCATCCGCCAGATTTTATTTAATGTGGTGACCAATGCCATCAAGTTTACCGACCATGGTTCAGTGGTGATACATGTCAGGCAGGATGCATTGCCAGGCGGTGATGTGCTATTGCATTTTAAAGTGACTGATACCGGCATTGGCATCGCGCAAGACAAGATAGCCAGTATCTTTGATTCATTTTCCCAGCTGGATAAATCCATCACCAGGAAACATGGCGGTACCGGGCTGGGTTTATCCATCTCTTCACGTCTGGTGAAGATGATGCAGGGCCGCATCTGGGCCGAAAGCGAACCGGGACATGGCAGCACGTTTCATTTCGTCGTGCGTCTCATGAAAGGCGGTCCGAGCCAGTTAATGCCGACACCTGTTAGTCTGCCCAATCGCAAGGTATTGCTGGTGGATGACAGTCCAGCTAACCGACAGTTTTTGGTCAGCTGTTTGCAAAAAATCGGGATTCAACCAGTCACGGCAGAAACTGCCCAGGAAGCCTTGAATGAGATGGGGCGCGCCCGGCGGGCCGGTAGCGCCTACGACCTGGTCTTGCTGGATGCGCATATGCCCGACATGGATGGCTTTGCACTGAGAACAAGAATGGCGGAAGTGATACCACCGCTGGCGCCAAAAATCATCATGATGACTTCTGCCATTGTGAGTGCTGATGCTGATCGCTGCCGCAAGGCAGGCATAGAACTGTACATGAACAAGCCTGTCAGGCCACATGATTTGAGTACCGCGCTGATGCACGCGTTCGGCATGGACAGAGATGATACCGCCAGCACCTTGGCTAAGCCAGACAGCAAGCCATGGTTCACCAAAAGCTTGTCTGTCCTGGTGGCCGAAGATAATTTGATCAACCAGCAACTGGCAGCCAGGCGTCTGGAAAATGCCGGGCATAGCGTCAAGATCTGCAACAACGGCAAAGAAGCATTAAGTCTTATTGAAACAGAAAAATTTGATCTGGTGCTGATGGACGTGCAAATGCCAGTCATGGATGGCATACAGGCATGCATGGCCATACGTGCGCGAGAAGCGACGCATGGCGGCCATCTGCCCGTCATTGCCGTGACTGCCAATGTCATGGAAGGTGACAAGGAACGTTGCCTGGCTGCAGGGATGGATGAGTATTTGTCCAAGCCCATACAAGCGAAGAAACTGATGGACTGTATTGCAAGCGTATTAAAACAGCAAACCTTCGATAAGGAAAATACTATGATACCTGGCGATGCCGTACCGCTTTTGCCTGATTTTGATTATGCCCGCGCCCTGGATGAAACCGAAGAGGAGGTGTTGGAAATCGTTGGCAAACTGGCACTCAGCAATATTCCCATGCAAATCGCTGACATTGCCCATGCGCTGGGTGTCGGCCATTTGCAGGATACCCAGCGCGCTGCCCATACGATGAAAGGTATCATCGCTTACTTTGGGGCGACGCCAATTGTTGAATGCGCAGGGAAAATGGAGTTATGCGCGATGGAAGGGGACCTGGACAAGGCTGGTCAGCATTTTCAGTTACTGGAAACCGAGACAGAAAAATTCTTGCCGCATTTGCTGGCCAAGCTGAAAAAAAGTAATAACATCTGATGCGCGCCGGGGATGACGAAGCGATGTCAAGTATGTTAAAGTTCCGGCCATGAGTAAGCTCTTCATCCAGCGCCTGGCAATTTTGATGCTCGTCATTTTTATGATGAACCTTGGCGCATGGAATTTGAGTTCAACGCGGATCAAGCATGAACTTGAACACGATGGCCGCCCTGAGGTGAGTGCTGCTTCCCATCAGCATGCGTTTTTATTGCATGATAAAAACGCCAGCCAGGACGCCGAGCGGGCGACGGTAGAACATCAGATGTTGCATGCGGTAGACCATCTGCAGTTTTTCCCTGATACCACATCCCTGCTGGCTTTTCACGCACCGTTGGCAAGTGCTGCCAGTTGGTATTTTACTCCACAAACCCTGCCATTCTCCACCTACGACACCCCTTATCGTCCACCTTGCGACGAGCGCTCTCTGGCGTAAGCCGTCCTTGGTTTTCCAGTTTTATTCAGGCAGCATATCGGCATGCAATGCGGTATGCAATTCAGTAAAAATTGCGAATGGAAATGATTCCGTTTGCTGATTTTCTGCTGCTGCCTGGTTACTAAGAACGTGTTTACGATCTGTAGCGAGCGTCAGCGGGGTGAAGAGCCGCGCAGAAAGCGGAATGTACTTCAGGTACATGAGCATTTTGAGCAGCGCATGAGCCCCGATCACGCACGCGCAGTAAGATCGTAAACACGTTCAAGGACCTGCAGGCAAATACTTGCCTGTACACGCCAGACTCTTCCAATCGATCTATCGATGACGTTAATGCCACCTGGTTTGCGCATGCCTTTGTGCGGCCGCTTGCACTAACAATCTGATCAATCTGATCTATTTGATCTCTCCGATGCCGTCTCAGGCGCATCGTCCTATGCAATATTTGGGAATGAATCATGACAAACAGAAATTTCTTCGCGCCCTTGCTCTGTGCGCTGGCAGTGGCATCCGCTCTCCCTGTCCTGGCCGCCGAAAGGCCAGCCAGATTTGCTGTAACGGAACAGCAAATGCAGGCCCTGAATATTCAGGTCAAACCATTACAACGCGATGCCGCTGCGCTGACCTTAAGCCTGCCCGGCCAGGTCACCGTGCCTTCGCATCGCGAACAGATCGTCAGCTCACCGCTGACCGGCCTGGTCGTACAGTTATATGTGCAAGCTAATCAACAGGTGAAGCAGGGCACGCCCTTGCTGCGTATCAGCAGTCAGGAACTGGGGCCCATGCAATTGCAACTGATGCAGGCTGTCAGCCGCACTACGCTGGCCCGTCAGGCTGCCCAGCGTGAAAAAGCCTTGTTCGATGAAGGCATCATTGCCCAGCGCCGCGTGCAGGAATCGCAAGCGGCACAGGCCGAAAGCGAAGCTGTATTGAGTCAGGCTAAAGCCGCATTACGTCTGGCTGGTCTGTCAACTGCCAGTATAGAGCGCATCGCCAGTTCCGGCAAACCGGAAGATGGCCTGACCCTGCATGCAAGCCGGGCTGGCATCGTCACCCAGATGGAAGTGAAGCCCGGTCAGCGGGTGGACCCATCCATGGCCTTGCTGCACCTGGCACAGACCGACCGTCTGTTGCTGGAGATACAGGCACCACTGGCGGATGCCATAGCCTGGCGCGCTGGCAGTAAATTACAGGTACAGGGACGCACGGCTACCGGTCATATCGTCAGTATCAGCCCGATGGTTGTTGCAGGTAGCCAGACGGTCAGCCTGCGTGCCGAGGTGGATGGCAATTCAGATTTGCGGCCAGGTGAGTTGGTGACCGTACTGTTGCCGCTGGCCCACAGTGCGGGTGGCGACAGCTTCGATGTGCCTTTGGCTGCCGTCGCCTATGATGCGGCGCAGGCGCTGGTGTTTGTCCGCACGGCAGATGGTTTTGAAGCGCGGGCAGTCAGGGTACTCAGCAGTGCAGGACAGCGCGTGCGCATACAGGGTGCGCAAGGTGCACAGGGTACATCAGGTACATCAGGTACATCAGGTGCACAGGCGCCATTGAAGGCGGATGAAAAGATCGCCGTCAGCGGTGTGATCGCCCTCAAAGGTTCCTGGCTCGGTGAAAAAGGAGGTAGCTGATGTTAGCCCGCCTCATACAATTTTCTTTGTCACAGCGGCTGTTCATTTTGCTGATGACCTTATTGTTGGCCGGTGCCGGTTGGCTGGCATTCAAGCAATTGCCGATTGATGCTTTTCCTGACGTATCCAGTACCCAGGTCAAAGTCATCATGAAAGCACCCGGCATGACGCCGGAAGAAGTCGAAACCCGGATCGCCGTACCCATAGAAGTAGAGATGCTGGGCATACCCAAAACCCGCATCTTGCGTTCTGTCACCAAGTATGGTCTGGTGGATGTCACTATCGACTTTGAAGATGGTACCGACATTTACTGGGCACGCCAGCAAGTCAGTGAGCGGCTGGCCGGTATCAGTGAAAACCTGCCAGCCGGTATCAGCGGCGGCATGGCGCCGATTACCACCCCGCTGGGTGAAATGTTCATGTTCACCGTTGAGGCAGATCACTTGCCCCTGGCTGAAAGAAGGCGCCTGCTTGATACCGTCATTCGCCCTGCCTTGCGCACGGTGACGGGTGTGGCGGACGTTAATTCCCTCGGTGGTGTGGTGCGTGCTTTTGAAGTGATACCTGATCCGGCAAGCATGGCGGCAGCAGGCATCGGCATTGCCCAATTGAAGGAAGCCATACGTGCCAATAACCGCAACGATGGTGCCGGTCGCCTGGGCGAAGGCGATGAAGTCTTGCTGGTGCGCAGTGAAGGCAGTATCAATACCCTGGAAGATTTGCGTGCCGTGGTGTTGATGGTCAAGAACAATCATCCTCTACGCCTGGGTAGCGTGGCCGAAGTCAAAATAGGGGAGATGACACGTTACGGTGTCGTCACCAAAAGTGGCAAGGCCGAAGCGGTAGAAGGCCTGGTACTTGGCCTGGCCGGTGCCAATGCACAGCAGGTGGTAACAGGGGTACGCAACAAGATCGCCGAGCTGACACCAGGCTTGCCAAAAGGCGTGCGTCTGGAAGTGTTTTATGACCGTGCCGCACTGGTGGACAAGGCGGTAGGGGCAGTATCATCGGCCTTGCTCGAAGTCACGGTCATTGTCATGATCCTGCTCGGCTTTTTCCTGGGGAATGTGCGGGCTGCGCTGACTGTGGCGCTGGTATTGCCGCTGGCTGCACTGATCACCTTCATCCTCATGCGCCTGTTTGGCATGTCAGCCAATCTGATGAGCCTGGGCGGCCTGGCAATTGCCATTGGTATGCTGGTGGATGCTGCCGTGGTGGTGGTCGAAAACATCGTGCAACGTCTGGCCCACGACCCAACTGCGGGCAAGTTGCCGCGTCTGCATAGCATCTATCGTGCTGTGCGTGAAGTAAGTGTGCCGGTGACATCGGGTATTTTGATCATCATCACGGTGTTCCTGCCATTGCTGACGCTGGAAGGTCTGGAAGGTAAATTTTTTGGTCCGGTCGCCTTGGCCATCGTGTTTGCATTGGCAGGGTCCCTGCTGTTGTCATTGACGGTCATACCGGTGCTGGCTTCCTATCTGCTGCGTGAAGTTAAACACGAAGAACCCTGGCTACCACGCAAATTGCTGGGCCTGTACGAACCTTTGCTGGACTGGGCCATGCGCCAACAGAAAGTGGTAGCGCTGCTTGCCATCGTGATGCTGATTGGTGCCGGTGCGGTCTATACCCAGGTGGGTAAAACATTCATGCCCACCATGGATGAAGGTGATCTGATCGTCGGCATAGAAAAGCTGCCTTCTGTCAGCCTGGAACAAAGCGCCGCACTGGATTTGAAAATCCAGCAAGCCATCATGCAGGCGATTCCTGAAGTGACGGGCATCGTCGCACGCGCCGGTTCGGATGAAATCGGGCTTGACCCCATGGGGTTGAACCAGACCGATACCTACCTGTTATTGAAGCCGCGCAAGGAATGGAAGCTGAAAAACAAGGAAGCCCTGATGGATGAAGTCCGCAAGGTACTTGATCCCTTGCCCGGCATTAAATACAGCTTTACCCAGCCGATAGAAATGCGGGTGTCGGAAATGATCATCGGTGTGCGTGGAGATATCGCCGTGAAGATTTTCGGACCAGAGCTGGATCAACTGAACCACTATGCCAGTCAGGTCGAAGCGGTACTGAAAACCATCAACGGCAATCAGGATGTCTATACCGTGCAAAATGATGGCGTGCAGTATTTGCGCGTGGTGGTGGACCGTTTACAGGCCGGTCGTCTTGGCTTGTCGGTGGAAGAAATTCAGGATGCCTTGCGCATGCAGATAGAAGGCCAGCAGGCCGGCATGGTGATAGAGGGTAATCGCCGCACACCCATCCTCTTGCGCGCCAGCAAATCCGTGCGTTTGTCGCCGGCTGAATTTGCCGCCACCCGCATCACCACCAAAGAGGGTGTCAGTGTCCCTTTGTCCAGCGTCGCTACACTGGAAAGAGCCGCCGGCCCGGTCAAGATTGATAGGGAAATGGGTAGCCGCTATAGCGTCGTGATTGCCAATGTCAGTGGACGCGACCTGGTCAGTTTTGTAGAAGAGGCGAGGGCAGAGGTCGCCAAAAAGCTGCCCTTGCCCAGCGGCTATCACATCCGTTGGGGCGGGCAATTTGAAAACCAGCAGCGTGCAGCCAGTCGTCTGATGGTGGTGGTGCCGGTGGCGCTATGCCTGATTTTTGTCTTGCTGTTTTCTACCTTCCGTTCCGTCCGTCAGGCCTTGCTGATTTTATCCATCATTCCGTTTGCGCTGGTGGGTGGCATTCTGGCCCTGTGGCTAACCGGTGAATATCTGTCGGTGCCGGCGTCGGTGGGCTTCATTGCCCTGCTGGGGATCACGGTCTTGAATGGCGTGGTCCTGGTCAGCTATTTCAATCAATTGCTGGAAGAAGGTATGGCACTGGCCGAGGTCGTCATCCAGGGCGCACGTCGCCGCCTGCGCCCCATCATGATGACGGCGTCCATCACCGCATTTGGTTTGATACCGCTACTGTTTTCCACCGGCCCCGGTTCTGAAATCCAGCGGCCTCTGGCCATCGTCGTCATCGGTGGCCTGATTACGGCCACGGCATTGACGCTGATGTTGCTACCCATACTGTATGCGCGTTTTGCTTTTGCCAAACCCACCGAGAGTACGCCTATTGAGGAGAAATCCCATGTCTGAATTATGTGTAAACCTGTTGTGTCCGGCTAGGCTGGAAGAAAAATTACTCGACAGTTTATTGGTGTTCCCGGGCATCAGCCTGTTCACCAGCACACCCACCGCCGCCCACGGCATGTCGCATGAACGCATGAGCGCCAGCGAACAAGTGATGGGGCGCTCTTTCGTCACGCTGGTGCAGGTGTTGTTGCCAGCGCAGGGCAAGGCGGCATTGCTGTCCTGCCTGCAAGAACAATTTGCAGGTGCTGGTTTGCGTTACTGGGTCAGCCCGGTCATAGAAGCAGGAGAAATTGTATGAAAACCGTATTGTTTATCACCAGTGTATTGAGCCTGTTGTTTGCCTCGCAATCAGCCAGCAGTCAGGCGATCACGCCGGAAACACCAGGCCTGCTACCCACGCCCGTAGTGCGGGCGTTGCTGGAACAAGACCCCAGCGTCAGCGCTACACTGGCCGGACTGGAAGCCGCCCGGCAGGAAGCCGGCTTGCTGGAAGCATCCCCCTATGAGTGGACCGCAAAAGTGACCGCCCAGCGGCGTGCGGTTCAACATGAATCCACTTATCGTGAATGGAATGCCGGCATAGAACGCGGCATACGCCTGCCCGGCAAGGCGGCAGCAGATCGCAAGATGAGCAAGGCCGTGCTGGCCGAGGCCGAGGCAAATTATGGCGAAGCCCTGCACGAAACTGCCCGTGATTTGCTCAAGCTGTGGCTGGACTGGCTGGCGGCGGAACAGGCATTGCAACTGGCCAGCCAGCATCGTGCGTCGATACAGGAGAATCTGGCTATTGTCGAAAAACGCGTCAAGGCAGGGGATGTCGCCAGGCTGGATTTGAACCTGGCACAAGCTGAACTGGCGGAACAAAAACGCAGCGAGACCGACGCCAGGACGCAGGCGCAGATTGCCTGGGGACGCTTGCAGGCACGCTTCCCCAACTTTGACCGGCAATTCAATCGCTTGCCGACCGCTGTCCAGGTCAGGCAGGAAGCCAGTTTCTGGCGTGAACGCATCCTCGGTGAAAGTGATGAATTAAAAATAGCCATCGCACAGTTTGACAAGGCGCAAGCCCATGCAGAACGGGGTCGTGCCGAGCAAACGCCTGACCCTACTGTCGGTGTCTTCACGTCGTCAGAGGTGGGTGGGCGCGAGCGGGTGACGGGTATTTCCATCAGCATTCCACTATCGCTGGGATCAGTGGGGCCGCAGAGTATACGCAGCCAGCGTTCTGCCAAATCCAGCCATCTGGCGACGATGAGCAGGCATGAACTGGAGCTCAGAAAGCGTCAACTGACAGCCGACATCAACGCCACCATCGTGAATGCCGAAGGATATTACGAAAGCCAGCAACTGGCTGAAAGCAGCCTGGCCGCAGCGCAGACGAATGCCAAACTGGTACAGCGCGCCTATGCCCTGGGGGAAGTGGAGTTGCAAGCCTTGCTGGCAGCCAGACGCCAGGCCACGTCGGCAGCACAAAATGCACTTGGCGCCAAGGTCGCGGCCAGCATGGCTTACTACTTATTGCTGGTAGATGCACATCTGGTGTGGGATCTGGATCATGAATAGGGTAGCAGACTAACCGGGGGGCTTGGGAGAGGGCCGCCAGCCCAAGCCGGCATGATTTTGCTATCCAGTTCAAAATATCAAAAAAAAGGTATACTATTCTACAAATTAGTAGAATAATCTACTTCATGAAATGGATATTACTGATTATCAGCCTGCCAACAGAGAACGCGACCGTCAGGATGCGTGCATGGCGTGGCCTGAAAGCCACGGGGGCGGTTGTTTTGCGCGACGGTGTCTACCTGATGCCGGAGCGTGCCCCCTGCCGTGCAGCGCTGGAGGCGATTGCTGCCGATGTGTCAGCTGGTGGTGGTTCTGCCACTGTGCTGCGGGTAGAAGAGCCAGAGCAGGCACATTTCGCCAGCCTGTTTGATCGCAATGAAGATTACGCCGGCCTGCTGGCCGATATCGCCGTGGCCAACCAGGCCATGACTGCCGACACCCTGGCGGAAGGTATCAAGCAGGCACGCAAGCTGCGCAAGGCATTTGCCAGTCTGGCAGAAATCGATTTTTTCCCCGGCGCGGCACAAGCGCAGGCCGATGCCGCCTTGCAAGAGCTGGAATTGAAGATTGCCCGTGTACTGGCACCGGATGAACCCCATGCCGTCCATGCGCAGATAGCGCAACTGTCCATCGCTGCCTATCAGGGGCGGGTATGGGCAACCCGTTGTCGCCCCTGGGTCGACCGGCTGGCCTGTGCCTGGTTGATACGTCGTTTTATTGATAGCCATGCCCAGATATTGTGGTTGGCATCTCCCAACGATTGTCCTGCAGATGCGCTGGGTTTTGACTTTGACGGTGCCAGTTTCAGCCACGTGGGTAATCGCGTCAGCTTCGAAGTGTTGCTGGAAAGCTTTGCGCTGGAGACCCCAGCCTTAAAGCAACTGGCGGCCCTGATCCATTACCTGGATGTGGGCGGGGTACAGCCACCCGAATCAGTGGGTATAGAAAGTGTACTGGCGGGCATGCGCGCCGCCATTCCCGATGATGACCAGTTACTGGCGGCAGCCAGTGCCGTGTTCGACGGCTTGCTGGCATCGTTCCAAAAAATATCACCAAAGGAGATCTGACCATGTCTGCCATGCCTTCTGCAAGCTACACGCTGTGGCAACTCATCGCCTATTTTGTGCGCCTGGGGGCACTGGGCTTTGGCGGCCCGGTTGCATTGGTCGGTTACATGCATCGTGATCTGGTTGGCGAGCGCAACTGGATCAGCGAGGCTGATTATAAAGAAGGGCTGGCGCTGGCACAGTTGGCCCCCGGGCCGCTGGCCGCACAACTGGCGATCTATCTGGGTTATGTGCATTACCGCATCGTGGGGGCGACCCTGGTTGGCATTGCCTTTGTGCTGCCGTCTTTTTTCATGGTAGTGGCACTGGGCTGGGCGTATGTGCTGTATGGCGGTTTATCCTGGATGCAGTCGGTGTTTTATGGTGTGGGTGCAGCAGTCATCGGCATCATCGTCATGAGTACCAGGAAGCTGACGGAAAAAAGTGTGGGCAAGGATAAATTGCTGTGGGCAATCTATCTATTGCTGGCTGCGGTGACGGTGATTACGGAATCTGAAATTGCCTGGCTGTTTATCGCAGCCGGTGTGCTGGTCTGGCTGTTGCGTGCCCCACCCAAATTCCTGAACCGGAATAAGTTGAACTCGGTCGGTGTTTCCTTGCCATTGATGGCAGCGATGTTTGGAATGCTGGACGTGCCGCTGCTGACGCAAATTGCCGTGTTCTTTGCCAAGGCGGGTGCTTTTGTATTTGGCTCTGGTCTGGCGATTGTGCCGTTTTTATATGGTGGCGTGGTGACCGAACATCACTGGCTGACTGACAAGCAATTTGTCGATGCCGTGGCGGTGGCCATGATCACTCCTGGCCCGGTGGTGATTACGGTTGGTTTTATCGGCTATCTGGTGGCCGGTTTGCCAGGTGCCAGCGTTGCTGCACTGGCGACCTTTTTGCCCTGCTATCTGTTCACCATTATCCCCGCACCTTATTTCAAGAAATACGGCAAGGTGCCGGGTGTGCTGGCCTTTGTGGATGGCATTACCGCTGCAGCCATCGGTGCCATTGCCGGCTCTGTGATCGTGATTGCGAGGCGCTCTATCATCGACATACCCACTGCCGCAATTGCCCTCGTCACCATCGCGCTGTTGTGGAAATTCAAGAAATTGCAGGAGCCTGTCATCGTCGCCGTGGCGGCCTTGCTGGGCCTGCTGATTTACCCGCTACTTTCCCATACTTAAAGGTGGAAACATGGACATGACATTACGCCCGCTGACGCTGGACCTGACACAACTCAAGGGGCTGAGCAGCAATCTGATACTCAGCCATCACGAAAACAACTATAGCGGTGCGGTAAAACGCTTGAATGCCTTACGCCGCCATTTATCGACGCTGGATTGGGCCGCGACACCCGTGTTTACAGTCAATGGACTGAAGCGGGAAGAATTGATTGCCGCCAATTCAGCCTATCTGCATGAACTGTATTTTGATGCGCTGGGTGGGAACGGTGTCTTGCCTTCTTGCGGTTTATCCAGTGCGCTGGAGCGTGACTTTGGCTCTGTCGCCCAATGGCAGACTGAATTTACATCACTGGCCAAGGCCATGGGTGGCGGTTCTGGCTGGGCATTGTTGTCATGGTCGGCGCGGGAAGGGCGCTTGATCAATCACTGGGCTGGCGACCATACACAATTGCTGGCAGGGGCCACACCTTTGCTGGCGCTGGATATGTATGAACATGCCTATCACATGGACTTTGGTGCCAAAGCAGCAGCCTATGTGGATTCCTTCATGCAGAATTTAGACTGGGACCGTATTTATCGACGCTATGGTGCGGCAGTGGCTGCTGATGCAGCGACCTGGGGTATCGATGTTGCAGAAAGTAGCGACATCGCACAGGACGCCCGCATCATCGATGTGCGCCGCCCGGAATTCTTCGCTGCTGGAAAAGATATATTGCCACAAGCCCAGTGGCGTGACCCTTCCCATGTGGGGGAATGGAGTAAAGACCTCAACCCGGCACAGCCCGTATTAATTTATTGTGTGCATGGACTCGACATCGGCAGGTCAACTACCTTGTCCCTGCGTGCGCGTGGCTTTGATGCGCATTTCCTGATCGGCGGCATAGAAGCCTGGCGTGCCGCAGGATTACCTTTACAGGCAAAGGAGAGTTGACATGCAATGGATTACCAGAGAACGTCCAAAGATAGACCGCATCGCCTGCCCCTGGCTGGTTGCCCGTTTTATCGACAAGACAGCAGAATTTTTATATGTCCGTGCCAGTGAGATTACCGGCATTGCCGCCAGAACCGGTGCCATTCCCTATGATATCCCCGGTGTGGAACTGACACACGTTGGTGAATTGTGCAGTTTTGATGCCTTCCTCGACAAATACCAGCTTAGCGACCCGGCGCTGCAACAACTGGCAGTGATTGTTCGTGGTGCCGACACCTCACGACTGGATTTGACGCCACAATCGGCAGGGCTGTATGCGCTGTCACTGGGCTTGTCGCAGAATTTCAGTGATGATCATGAGATGCTGAAACAGGGAATGGTCATGTATGACGCCCTGTATGCATGGTGTAAAAGCTGTCAGGCAGAAAGTCACCAATGGCCACCAGCCATGACATGATGCGTGTTGCTGCGATGACGATGACCAAAATGAAAAAGCCCTGCATTGCAGGGCTTTTTCTTACTCAGAAAGCAAAATTACTTGATTTTGGTTTCTTTGTAGATGACGTGCTTACGTGCTTTAGGATCGAACTTCATGATCTCCATTTTTTCAGGCATAGTGCGCTTGTTTTTGGAGGTTGTATAGAAGTGACCTGTACCAGCAGTCGATTCCAGCTTGATTTTGTCGCGACCAGATTTAGCCATGATATTTTCCTAACTATAGTTTAGCTTAAACTTTTTCGCCGCGAGCGCGCAGGTCAGTCAAAACAGCATCAATGCCGATTTTGTCAATGACGCGCAGACCAGCATTGGACAAACGCAGAGAAACCCAACGGTTTTCTGATTCTACGAAAAAGCGACGATTTTGCAGATTAGGCAAAAAGCGGCGTTTTGTTTTGTTATTAGCGTGGGAAACGTTATTGCCAACCATTGGCCCTTTCCCAGTCACTTGGCAGACACGTGCCATGTTTAACTCCTCAGTGCATTCCGAAATTGGAAAAACGCAAGTATAAACAAAATTCCATGAATTATCAACGACTTGCGAAAAACAAATGTGTCTTATTTAAAAAATTAATTTAACAATTTGATTTTGACCGGGGAAAAGCTGCTACTTCCACAGGCAGCAGACCTGCTTTCCGTCTGAAAAGTCCGGTTTCAGCCTTGTCAGCGACAGATCAGGAAACAGCGTAGTGCCGCGACAACAAACAGTCTGCTCTTCAAACAATCACTTCAGAATTAGCCGTTTTCAGCAAAAGAATACATATTGAGATTCGCCACGATGAAGCATCCGCACGCCCGACGTGATGGCTAACTGATACAAAGCCCCTGAGACCATGGCCATCTTAGAACGTGTTTACGATCTGTAGCGAGCGAGCGTCAGCGGGAGTGAAGAGCAGCGCAAAAAGCGGAATGTACTTAAGTACATGAGCATTTTGAGCAGCGCATGAGCCCCGATCACGCTCGCGTAGTAAGATCGTAAACACGTTCTAACAAACCAGTTCAAAGTCGCGCCTTGCCAAGAGCTTTTGTTTTAGATTCCTGAGTGCGGATTGATGGATTTGCGCTATCCGTCCCTTACTTAATTTCAAGATATCGGCAATTTCTTCAAAAGGAATATTCTGCAGGTAATGATAGCGAATCACCTTCTTTTCTTGTTGCGAAAGCTGATCAACCCGAGCTTGAATTTGTTTCTGCAATTGTTTTAGCTCTACTCGCTGGTATTGTGTCGGTTCGGTGATACGCTCTTGCATCTCCGCAACCATGCCACTGTTTTCCAGCAACCATGAAAGTGCCAAACCCAGCCCCACATCTGCCAGACGACGGAAAACATCGTCGCTATCTGTCGTCGTGTCGTCCGGCGTTTCTGCCATTTTTTTACTGGCTTGTAGTCGTTGCAATTTCAGACGCTGGTGAACCGTGATTTGCTGTTGCCTTTCCGAGAAAACTTCAATGCCATCCAGCACGGTGCCGCGTATGCGTGAACCGGCAAAGGTATTGAACTGCATACCCAACTGCGGATCATAACGATCCATGGCGTCAAGCATACCAACCAGGGCAAGTTGCTGGTATTCCTCGAAATGGATGTCATTGCTAAACCGCTTTGCGTACAGCGATGCAGCAAGTGTTTTTGCATAGGGATGGTAAATGGCGACAAGGTCTTCCCGTGCCTGTATGTCGGCGTCGTCACGCCACCGTTGCCAAAGCGCAGCTTCGGCATCGTTGTCAGACGCTTGCGCTAAAGCGGAAAATACCCTGTCTGTCATTGTGCCGATTGCTACCGAGCAAAGCCGGGTGACATCATCAAAATACAGGGCGCTACTTCAGCGATCCGCAGGCAAGAAGTGGGCGTCATGCATCCAGTCTGCAACATCACACCAGATTCAGATGGTATACAGCCGGATATTAAAGGTAAAGGCAGCTTGCCTATGACATTTGTGCTCTCGAAGCTTGCCGCTTTTGGCAATGCAATTGTCAACGCCACATCCTGTCCGCAGGTTTTTCTGGTCATGAGTGCGCAGAGTGAGGGGGAAATTTTTAGGAAGATTGCTTTTTATTATTTTCAGCGTAGTGAGTGCTTAGCTGATACTTACAATTATTTTTTTACTGATTTATTTTTAACTGATGGTTTGAAGTGTAGCTGCACTTGTTTTTTGATCACGTATCAAAAACAAAATAATCAAAAAAATGATTAAAAAGAAACAAATTTTGTGTGGTGCAATGTGGGTGAACCACAATAAAAAAAGGGGGGCTGACTATAAAGCGGTGAGCAACAGGCTTGTGAGCCTGTTATTCTGTGGGTACCAACAATAAATTGATCGCCTGTTCAATGACCGGCGCAATTTCTTCATCTGCTTCCATCTGATCCTGAATGTGGTCCACCATCTGAAAAAATCTGGGATCAGCCACCAGAACGTCGCCTAATTCATCCAGCAAGACGGATTCTAAAAACACCCTGAAAGTTTTGCGTCGTCGGTTAGGGTCTTCCAGCGGGATTTCCGCCACTTTTTGCACAATCAAACTACCCACATTTTTTTGGGCGGGAGCCTGACTCTTCTTCGCACGCAAGTTTCCTTTTTTCGCGTTGTCGCTAGGTTCTCCTTGAGACTGACTCGCTTTTCGTGCGGAACTCATTTGACTTCGTATCATTGCCGCCAGTTGTCTGGTGCTTTGAATTTTCATTTTGTTGTCTCAGGTTATTGGGAGCTGAATGTTGAATCATTGCAGCAGATTGCTGAAGCCTGCCATGAAGTTCCTGGCCACATCCTCTGCGCGCAAAACCAATAAAAGTTGCTATCGTACTATTTCCAAGGGGAAATGGCATTAAGTAATTTGTAATCATATTGTTTTTATATGCCAAATTTCCAGGAACGCGGTGCCATGGTTTGTTCTGTATTAATTAGTATTTATTGATATATAAATCGGATTTAATTAAAAATTCAAAATAATAAATGAAATTGCCAATTATTTTCGATTCCACCTAAACAATTCCTCCAATGTTTGGATAAGTTCTTTATGAAACGACACATGAGACAGAAACAACAATGTTGTCGTATAAATAATTAGTGTGAACTTTAAAAGGCAATTACATGGTAGCGATCGTCAGCGGAAACAGCACAGGCCTGAACTTAACGTCCTCCAGCAATTTGGGCCAGCGCGGTAACCTCGGTTCCGCCAGCCAGGGCAAGACCGGCGAGCAAAGCAGCGTCAATATTGCCAATGGCAACCTGG
>NZ_JBMPOR010000031.1:0-55321 GCF_049340265.1 Undibacterium sp. Di26W | reverse complement strand
AAATGCCATCGCCTTTGGAAAAACTGTGAGCGACAATTGAATACCAGCTTGCAATTCGTCAATTTGGCATTCCTCGCTTTGCTATTGCGGCGGGGGTGATCAAAAAGATCTCGAACAGGTTCTAAGGCTTGCTGTGAAGCAGGTACAATGCGCCTAATTTATTTAACGAGGTGAATGCGATGTGGCTATTAGCGCTGGAAGCAGGCGTTGCGATGTTTATATTGATTTTCATTGTCTGGTGGACGATGTTTCAAGGCCGTGCGCCAGAAACACCACCCAAGGAAGATAGAAAGCCAGCCGAAGAAGCCACGGATAGCGGCAATCCGCAATAAGTGAACGCAAGCTGGATTAATGCAGGGTACGCGGCAAGGATAAAACAAATTCCGGGATAGCGGCTTCAAAGCGATGCGCATCTTCTGCCACACAGAAGTAAATACCCTTCATGCTGCCCTGCGGGGTTTTCAGCGAACTGCCGCTGGTGTATTCAAAGCTCTGCCCCGGGGCCAGAAAAGGTTGATGGCCGACAACTCCCAGGCCCTTGACCTCTTCTACATGGTTTTTGCTGTCCGTAATGATCCAGTGACGGGAAATCACCTGCGCCGCCACGGTGCCGGTATTCTTGATGGTGATGGTATAGGCGAAAACAAAGTTGTTTTGCTCAGGGTCAGACTGGTCTTTCAGATATTGCGTGACCACAGATACGCTCATTTCATACGCTGCCATATTTTTCTTTCATGATGAATTGTGGTCATTGTGCCAGACCGGGGCAACAGCCGCTTGCCCTCACAAGGTAAAATAGCACATCTTTTTCAAGCGCGATTCCATCATGACCACTTTCCGCATTGCTCCCAGTATATTGTCTGCCGATTTCGCCCGCTTGGGAGAAGAAGTCCGCAATGTCGTCGCCGCTGGCGCTGACATGATCCATTTTGATGTCATGGACAATCATTATGTGCCCAACCTGACCATAGGCCCCATGGTTTGCGAAGCTATCCGCCCGCACGTGCAAGTGCCGATTGATGTACATCTGATGGTAAAACCGGTGGACCGCATCATCCCTGACTTTGCCAGGGCTGGCGCGAATATCATTAGCTTCCACCCGGAAGCGTCGGAGCACATAGATCGCAGCCTGCAAACCATCCGTGATCATGGCTGCAAGGCTGGCCTGGTATTTAACCCGGCCACGCCACTGAATGTACTGGAAAACGTCATCGACAAAATTGACCTCGTTCTCATCATGTCGATCAACCCCGGCTTCGGTGGCCAGACCTTTATCCCGCATACGCTGAAGAAGATCGCACAAGCTCGCAAGATCATTGATGAATCGGGCCGCAACATCATGCTGGAAGTGGACGGCGGCGTCAAAATCGAAAACATTGCAGAAATCGCCCGCGCCGGTGCTGATACCTTCGTTGCCGGCTCTGCCATTTTTGGCAAACCCGATTACAAAGCCATTATTGATGCCATGCGTAACGAATTGGCCAAGGTTTAATCCCATCGCTATTTCATCTTCAGGCTTTTCGTCATACCAGGCGAAAAGCCTTCTTCAGACTACCGCCCTACCATGTTCAGCCAAATCAAAGCCGCCATCATCGACCTCGACGGCACCATGATCGATACCGCACCAGACTTTTTGGTCGCCATCAACCGCATGCGTAGCGATTTTGCCCTGGCACCGCTGACGCTGGATGTTATCAAGACCTTGGTAGGCAAGGGTTCTGAGAATCTCATCCAGAAAGTGTTGTCCATAGATTTTGATGCCGATGGCGTAGCATCACGCTTTAACGATGCATTGGCAGCATATCAACGCCACTATCTGGCCATCAATGGTGACCACAGCCAACTTTACCCACAGGTGCAGGAAGGCTTGCAAGCCATGCGCGATCTGGGCATACGCCTGGTCTGCGTCACCAATAAACCACTGGCGTTTGCCTTGCCATTGATGCAAAAGAAAGAAATACTTCATTATTTCGAGCATGTCTATGGCGGTGACAGCTTTGCAAAAAAGAAACCTGATCCCTTACCCATGCAAGAAGCCTGCAAGACCTTGGGCTTGCCACCGGCACAAGTGCTGGCCATAGGGGATTCCAGCAATGATGCCATTGCTGCCCGTGCGGCAGCTTGCCCGGTCTTGACGGTGCCGTATGGATACAACCACGGCGAAGCTGTACAAAATATTCAAAGTGATGGTATAGTCGAAACCCTGTTGGTAGCAGCACAACTGCTGTCAGCGAAAAACTCTCATTGACTTTCAAACCATTCACATAACGAATGTTTCCCGATAAAAAACGTTCCATGATCACTCCAGGCACTTTTGAGGCCTGGCTATGGCGACGCTGGCAATTCTGTTAAACCACGAATGCCGCGAGTGGCTGTGCACATCCTAAGCACATCTTCTTGCTTGTTATATCAATCTGTCTTATCCGTCCTTACTCTGGTCTTGAGCGAATTTGCGTGCGTTGCTGTCGTAGACGCGTGCATCAGTTTCAAGAACAGGCAGACGGTTGAAAGAAAACCATGACCGAACTCGAATTCAAATCGTTGGCCGCGCAAGGCTACAACCGTATCCCCATGATTGCGGAAGCCTTCGCCGATCTGGAAACCCCGCTCACGCTGTATTTAAAACTCGCACAAACCCAAAACGCCGGCAAGAACACCTTCTTGCTGGAATCCGTCATGGGCGGCGAGCGCTTTGGCCGCTATTCTTTCATAGGCTTGCCCGCCAACACCCTGGTGCGCAGCTTTGGTGAAAAAGTCGAAGTCTTGAAAAATGGCCAGGTCATAGAAAGCCGCGACATGAATCCGCTGGATTTCATTGCCGAATTCCAGTCCCGTTTCAAGGTTGCCCTGCGCCCCGGCCTGCCGCGTTTTTGCGGTGGCCTGGCCGGTTATTTTGGTTACGATGCAGTACGTCATGTAGAAAAACGCCTGGCTGGCAAGGCGCCGAAAGATGATCTGGGCTTGCCGGAAATCCAGTTACTGGTCACCGAAGAACTGGCTGTCATCGACAATGTATCCGGCAAGCTTTACCTCATCGTATATGCCGACCCTACCCAGCCGGAAGCCTGGTCCAAAGCCCGCCAGCGCCTCAAAGAATTACGCGCCATGCTGCGCCGTAGTGTTGATGCCCCCGTGACATCCGCATCGGTGCGCACAGAATCAATACGCGACTTTGCCAAGGAAGATTATCTGAAGGCGGTCGAAAAAGCCAAGGAATACATCATGGCCGGCGACCTGATGCAGGTGCAGGTTGGTCAACGCATCAAGAAGCCGTATGTGGATTCACCGCTTTCACTGTACCGTGCCCTGCGTTCTCTGAATCCTTCGCCCTATATGTATTTTTATAATTTTGGCGATATGCAAATCATCGGTGCGTCACCAGAAATTTTGGTGCGCAATGAAAGCCTGAACGATGGCAGCAAGAAAGTCACCATACGTCCACTGGCGGGCACCCGCCCACGTGGTTCTACACCAGAACGTGATGCCGTACTGGCGAAAGAATTGCTGGCCGACCCGAAAGAAATCGCCGAACACGTGATGCTGATCGACCTGGCACGCAATGACATCGGCCGCATCGCCCAGACTGGCACAGTCAAAGTCACTGACCAGATGGTGATCGAAAAATACTCGCATGTACAACACATCGTCTCGAATGTAGAAGGTGTCTTGCTAGCCGACTTGTCCAATCTGGATGTATTGAAAGCCACTTTCCCTGCAGGCACCCTGTCTGGTGCACCAAAAGTCAGGGCAATGGAACTGATCGACGAGCTGGAACCGGTCAAACGCGGTATCTATGGCGGCGCCTGCGGCTACTTGTCCTTCGGTGGTGAAATGGATCTGGCAATTGCCATACGCACTGGCGTATTGAAGGATGGCATGCTGTATGTGCAAGCGGCCGCTGGCGTGGTGGCTGATTCAGTGCCGGAAATGGAATGGCAAGAAACCGAAAACAAGGCACGTGCAGTATTGCGTGCAGCAGAACAAGTGCAAGATGGCCTGGATGGGGAGATTTAAATGTTACTGATGATAGACAACTACGATTCCTTCACCTACAACCTGGTGCAGTATTTTGCCGAGCTGGGTGAAGATGTGCGTACTTATCGTAATGATGAAATTACGATTGCGGAAATCGAGGCCTTGAAGCCTGATCATATCTGCATTTCCCCCGGGCCTTGTACACCGGCAGAAGCAGGTATTTCAATCGCTGTGATAGAGCGCTTTGCCGGAAAAACACCTATTCTGGGCGTCTGTCTCGGGCATCAGGCCATAGGTGCGGCATTTGGCGGCAAGGTCATCCGCGCCAAACAAGTCATGCATGGCAAGACTTCTGTCATTGCCCACACTGGCGTTGGTGTCTTCAGGAATTTGCCAAGCCCTTACACGATTACCCGTTATCACTCCCTGGCGATAGAACGTGCCAGCCTGCCGGATTGCCTGGAAGTGACGGCATGGACAGATGATGGTGAAATCATGGGGGTGCGCCATAAAACCTTTAATCTGGAAGGCGTGCAATTCCACCCCGAATCCATCTTGTCCGAGCATGGCCACGCCCTGCTGAAAAACTTTTTGACTGGAACAGCATCATGACCATCTCTCAACAAGAAGCACTGACACGCCTGATTGAACACCGTGAAATTTTCCACGATGAAATGCTGTTCCTGTTCCGCAAACTGATGGGTGGCGAAATGTCGCCAGTCATGATTACCGCACTGACCATGGGCTTGCGCGTGAAGAAAGAAAGCGTAGGTGAAATCACCGCTGCAGCCCAGGTCATGCGTGAATTTTCGACCAAGGTACCGCTGGCGAATACCACCAACATGATCGACATCGTCGGTACGGGTGGTGATGGCGCGCATACCTTTAATATTTCTACGGCATCGATGTTTGTCACTGCAGCTGCCGGTGCGCGCGTCGCCAAGCATGGTGGCCGCAGTGTATCTTCATCCTCAGGCAGTGCTGACGTATTAGAGTCACTGGGTGTGAATATCAATCTCAAGCCGGAACAGATTGCCCAGTCAATAGCACAAACCGGCATAGGTTTCATGTTTGCGCCCAATCATCATGCGGCGATGAAGCATGCAGCACCGGTACGTCGTGAACTGGGAGTGCGTACCATCTTCAATATCCTGGGGCCACTGACCAACCCGGCTGGCGCGCCGAATATTCTGATGGGTGTGTTCCACCCTGATCTGGTGGGTATACAAATACGCGTCTTGCAACGTCTGGGGGCGCAACATGCGCTGGTGGTCTGGGGGCGTGACAATATGGATGAAGTCTCGCTCGGTGCACCGACCATGGTGGGTGAACTGGTGAATGGTGAAATTCGTGAATACGATATCCACCCCGAAGACTTTGGCTTACAGATGGTGTCCAATCGTAATCTGCGTGTATCGGGTGCGGATGAATCAAAGGCGAAGATACTCGACGTGATGAACAATGTAGCTGGTGCGGCTAACGACATCGTCGCCCTGAATGCGGGTGCGGCCTTATACGGTGCAGGCATCGCTACCTCGATTGCAGAAGGTGTCAAACTGGCCCAAGCTGCGATTGCATCCGGCGCAGCCAAGGCCAAGCTGGAACAGTTTATTGAAATCACCCAGCAATTAGGGAAGTAAGCTCATGTCCGATATTTTGAATAAAATCCTGGCCGTCAAAGCCGATGAAGTGACGGCTGCCAGGAAATACCAATCCTTTGCCAGCCTGCGTGCTGAAGTCGAATCGAACAAAGAAGCGCGGGCAGACCTGCGTGATTTTGAAGCCAGCTTGCGCGGCAAGATTAGCGCAGGCAAGGCAGCAGTGATTGCTGAAGTAAAAAAAGCCTCCCCTTCAAAAGGCGTGTTGCGTGCCGATTTTCGGCCGGCAGACATTGCGCAAAGTTATGCTGAACATGGGGCTGCGTGTTTGTCAGTGCTGACTGATGTGCAATTTTTCCAGGGTGCGCCAGAATACCTGCAACAGGCACGTGCTGCCTGCACCTTGCCAGCACTGCGCAAGGATTTTATGATCGATCCTTACCAGGTTTATCAAGCCAGGCATTGGGGCGCAGATTGCATACTGCTGATCGTCGCCGCACTCGACCATGGCTTGATGGCAGAACTGGAAGCCTGCGCGCATGAACTGGGCATGGGTGTGCTGGTGGAAGTGCACAATGGTGAAGAACTGGAAGCAGCCTTGAAACTCAACACAGCCATGCTGGGCATCAACAACCGCAACCTGCGCACGTTTGAAGTATCGCTGGATACGACAATAGGCTTGCTGCCACATATCACACCAGACAAACTGGTGATTACCGAATCCGGCATCATGTCTGCAACTGATGTCACCCGTATGCGCGAAGCGAACGTGCATGGCTTTCTGGTCGGCGAAGCTTTCATGCGGGCAGAGAACCCGGGGGCGGAACTGGCTAAGGTGTTTGGCTGATTTGCTGGCTACCGAGTTCCCCCTTCAGAGGAAGGGACTCGGTTAATCAAAACACCTGTGATTTACTGAACAAACTTTCTATACCTGCGTTGACAATAGACAATACACACTCACCACTTGCAACCCTTACCTGTCACCGTATCTGCCACAATCACTCCGGCGACCAGCAAACCGGCCAGCGCGACATTGCCTACTCGCGCTCCGTTTGAGTAGGCATTCAGGCAATCCTTCCGTCTGGCGTCCTGCACATCCCTGCCAAATTTCTCTTCAAATTTTAATTCCGCAGTTGCTGGTATTGGCATACGGTTGGCCTCGGTCCGTCTGTATTTTTTGTCCTCTGCCAATGCGGCTTTTCGTAAACCATTCAGGTCCAATGCGATGCCATCATGTAATGATGATGCTGTCGCGCTTGACGCCTCATGTTCGCTGACCTGATTGCTCATAGCTGGTGCAACTGCAGATGCCCGGGTTCTGTTGTCGCGCAATTGACGAGACAGTTGCGCGGTGGGCTTTGGCAAGGCCGCAGACGTAGGGGCTTGAGGCACCTGAACCTGGGCCCTGGGTATAGCTGCCACAAAACTGACCTCCAGATACTTGTAGATTTCTTGTTGCCCCGCATTTCTTTGCAAGGCCTGGCGTACAAGCAGCAGCAACAGCACATGCAAGAGCATGATGCCTGTCAAATAAGCAGGCTTTTGCCAACCCGGTTTCGACAGGTAAAAGTGCGATGCGGTCATGCGGGCGATGAGCGGAAGTGATGATGGTCTATGACCAAATCATACGCCAGAAAGTTCAGCTTTCCGGTTTTTGCCATAAAACAGTGACGCGCCCGGATGTTTTCCACAATGGAACTCGCAGCACTATAACGGCCAGGGCCGATCAGGTGGGCTTGGTCACCGTGCGAGGAAAAGTAGAATCAGCCGATGCCTTGACGAAATCGATGAAAGCCTTTTTTCCCGCTGGGTGGGTTCAACCCGCTGTAGTCAACCATCCTGTCGGACGTGGCTGTCCGCCTCGGTGCCACGCCCATGCAGGTAGCGCTCGCCTGGTTGCTGCGGCGCGCGCCAAACATCCTTCTGATTCCTGGCACCTCATCCATCGCGCATCTGCGGGAAAACCTGGCGACTGCAGAAATCAACTTGCCGGCTGACGCCATGACGGCACTTGACAGCATAGCGGCAACCGCTGGCAATACGTCATCATGAAATAAAAAAACCGCAATGCAGACATTCTGCATTGCGGTTTGCATTAGGAGCAATTCAGCGCTTATCGTTTACCGGTTTTTTGAAAACTAGGCCTGACAAAACTGCCGCCTTTGGCAGGTGCCTGTATCGACAGCGACAGCGCCGGTACATCATCTGCCTGCAATTTGGCTTGTACGGTCAACAGTTCATCACGACGGAAGGCATGAATCTGCACCGTTTCTCCGATGCGATAACGGCCCAATGCAGTTGCCAGGCTGTCCACCGCATCCGCTGCAGTCACTCTCAGCCCATTAATCGCCATCAATACATCATTGGCTGACAAACCGGCCAGATGGGCCGCACGACCCTCGTAGGCATTGGCGATCTTGCAGTCATTACCGTCACGCACCACGCGTACACCCAGGCTGGCTTTCTTGTTTGCCTTGCCATCATTGGCCAGCACAGCAAAGTCAGCATACATGGCAGCCAGCGGTACATCTTCCGTACCGCGTACATGCTTGTCCAGGAAACGGCGTACATTCACACCGGTGGTGGCTTCGACCAGTCCTTCAAATTCATTTTCAGCCAGCCCTTGTTGCTTGCCGGTCAGCACGCGCTCATAAAAATCACGACCAAATTTTTGCCACAACACGCGCATGACATCATCCAGCGATTTCTTGCCGGCGCTTTCTGCACGTATCGTCAAATCCAGCCCCAGGCCCACCAGTGAACCTTTGGTGTAATAACTGACGATGGCGTTCGGGGAATTTTCATCCTGACGATAATACTTGGTCCAGGCATCAAAGCTCGATTCCGCCACGCTTTGTTTCAGACGACCGCTGCCACGTGTCACCATGTTGATGGTTTTGGTGATCAGCTTCAGATACGCTGCCTCATCAATCACACCGGCACGCACCAGCATCAAATCATCGTAATAGCTGGTGAAACCTTCAAACAGCCACAACAGGCTGGTGTAATTTTCCTGCTGCAAATCATAATGGGCAAAAGCAGCAGGTTTGATGCGCTTCACGTTCCAGGTATGGAAATATTCGTGGCTGCACAGGCCCAGGAAACCGCGGTAACCATCTGTCATTTCTGTCTGATGCTTGAGCGGCAAATCGCTGCGGTTGCAAATCAGTGCGGTTGATGCACGATGTTCCAGGCCACCATAGCCTTCACCGACAACCATGGTCATGAACACATAGCGGTCCATCGGGGCTTTTTTGGTACGCGGTTCAAACAGGGCAATCTGGGTCTCGCAGATTTTTTTCACATCGGCAATGATGCGGTCCATATCCATATTCGGTACTTTGCCGGTCACCACAAAATCATGCGGCACGCCATGTGCTTCAAACGTAGCCATGGAAAAATCACCCATCTCAACCGGATGATCAATCAGCGCATCATAATTGGCAGCCACATAAGTACCAAAGCCATAGCGTTTTGCTTTCAGCTCAGGCAAAGAGGTAGCCACGCGCCAGGTCTTGCAGGCATCCAGATCAGCGCGCTGAATATCCACCACGTGCGGGCTCATTTCCTGTCCATGCACACACAAAAAGACACTGGTGCCGTTGAAGAAGCCATGGCTTTGATCCAGGTGCGCCGCACGTACCGACAGATCCCAGGCATACACTTCATAAGTGATGCGCAATGCTGCCTTGCAGGGGGCAGCCTGCCAGGTATTTTTATTCAGTTTTTTCAGCGTGATTTTTTTTCCGTCAGAACTGGCCTTGATCTGTACGATGTTGCGAGAAAATTCACGCACCATATAGCTGCCCGGTATCCATACCGGCAGGCTGAGCACTTGCCCGGCCACGTCTGGCGCAGCAATGTCCAGCGTAACCTGGTACAGATGCCCCGCAAGGTCTTTGGGCACGATGGAATACAGCAAACCATGCGCCGATGCGGTGGTGATTGTCCCTTGCTTCTTTGTAGTTATCGTTTTTTTCATTCTGAACGATCTTTCCGAATCTTTATTAATTGGTTTGCTGACTTATTTGAGGGCTTATTTGCCAACTTAGTAGCTACGCACATTCGCCGCAATAAAGGTAAATATCTGTGCGCCAACGACCACACGGGTCAGTTGCAAACGCAGGTCAATAAACCATTGCGGCACGCCATAACTCTGGTACAGACGCTTGTCGATGACATAAGCAGCGATAAAACCTGCCACCTGCACCACAAAGCCAAACAGCATGTTTATCATTGAACACCAGGCAATCAGGGTAGGAATCACACCCCAGATCAATGCTTTTTTGGTTTCTTCATGATCACTGCCGCCGGCCATGATGGTCACGCCCCAGTGCAAGCCACCGAGGAAAGACAAAATCACAATGCCGTAATATAACTGCGCCTTGATGAAGTAACCCAACCAGTCGGGATGCACAATCCAGCATGCCAAAGTCAGCAAGACAAAAGGCACCAGACCTAAAAAACCCAGACGTATCACCAGTTTCTGATTGAGATTATTCATAGAGTTGGGCTGCCGTACGACTGCCCCGCATTAAATCAAGTCGAAGAAAAACGCTATTCTAGGGCTAAATAGGCCGTATAGATATATCAGGTAAGGATTTCACTCCGGCAAATCCTGGCGCAAAGGTAAAACATTGTGGCAAAACGATGCGCATTTTGTCATATCCATGCGTATTGAGATATTTTATTTGCATCAATATGTGGATGCGGCCATAACCACCAGTGCACCAGATTAAAACCAGACCAGTGCAGCACAAAGGACTACAGGCGCGGAGTAAGCAAATCCTGAGGCAAGTCAATATCGTGGTGAATACCGGCATCGGCCACCTCAATCTGATGCAGATCAGGTGTTTGCAACAACTGGCGGGCGCCAGTATCACCCTGCAGGGCCAATAGTTGCGGCAGGTATTTTCTGGAGAAACCGACCGGGTTGCCTCTGCGGCCAGCATGTACCGGGGCCACCATGTCTTTGCCGTTTTGCAAAGCCTGCCATAGTTTTTGTATGGTATCCGGCTGCACAAAAGGCATATCCGCCAGGGCAATCAGCCAACCGGCACTGCTGGCACTGGCACGTAAGGCCGCTTGCAGTGAATGTGCCATGCCAGCATCGGCATCATCACAAAACACGCATTGCACACCCAGGGCCTGTAGTTGACCGGCCAGGATGTCACTGCCAGGACGCAGCACAGCTACGACCTGTGGCATGGCAGCCAATAGGTTCAGCGCGCTTTGGCTGGCCACGGTCTGGCCATTGTCCAGCGTTTGCAATAATTTGTTTTCGACACCGCTGGCATCAAAACGCCGCCCACGCCCTGCGGCCAGCAAGATTCCTGTCCAGTGAGCGGGCGATGACATGCGTGGAAGAATGTGTGCTAAGCAGCGTCAATCAATTTGGCTTAGGCGCTGCCATAGCAGTAGAAGCGGCTGCCATGCGGGCTTCCAGGACTTTGACATCCATCGCGCCAGGTACACGGGTGCCGTCCACAAAGAATACCGACGGGGTACCCGTCACACGCAATTTTTGGCCCAGAGCATAAATCTTTTCATGTGGCGTATTGCAGTTGGCCGCTGCTTCTGGCGCGGCTTTGCCATGTAACATCCATTCATCCCAAGCCTTGTTGCGGTCAGCGGAACACCAGATATTTTTTGACTTGACCTTGGAATCATCCGCCAAAATGTTATACATGAAGGTATACACCGTCACGTTATCCATGTTCGTCAGGGTCTTGCGGAACTGTTTGCAATAGCCGCAATTAGGGTCTTCAAACACCGCTATCACGCGCTTGCCATCGCCCTTGACCATTTTCAGGGCGGATTCCAGCGGCAGATCAGAAAACTTTATCTTGCTCAAATCATCCGTGCGCTGCTTGGTGTAGTTGGTGCCACTCTTGGAATCCAGCACATTGCCAATAAACAGGTACTGGGCTTTTTCATCGGTATAGATAATCTCGGACCCGATACGCACTTCATACATGCCGGCATACGGTGTCTTGACGACAGAATCCACCTTCACACCTTCACCCAGGCGCGGCTCTACCAGTTTGCGCACACTGGCTTCCACTGCGGTTTCTGTTGCAGCATTGGCCAGCCCGGCAACACCAAATGCCAACATCAACAGCGCTTGTTTTAATATATTCATCACTATCTATCTTTCAATTCATGGTCTGCCAACGAAGGCCATTCTCAATAGTCGCTATTGTATGCGAGCTTGCACACACCTGCATTCAGGCATTCATTTGCCCATGGCGTGGGCAATCAGCTTGCCTTTTATGACCGGTAATTTGTCCAGCAAGTTCAATCCAAAGTCACGTATCAGACGCAATGGCGTCAGATCAGACTCGAACAGGCGCGCCAGGCCATCTGTCGTCAATTGCATCAATAGCACTTCTTCCTTGCGTGCACGCTGATAACGTTCCAGCAAGCGGGCATCACCGCAATCGCGATGGGTTTCGCGTTCTTTGATGGTTTTCAGCAAATCGCGCACATCTGCAAAACCCAGGTTCATACCGTGACCTGCCAGCGGGTGCACCACATGGGCGGCATCACCGATCAATGCCACACGCTGTGCAATCGCACTGTGTGGTCGTATCAGCTTCAGAGGAAAGGCCCGTATCGCCTCTGGCAAAACCGGGCGCAAAGCGCCAAGCGCCTCGGCGCAATACGGCATCAGGCGTTCAATCAAGGCTGACAATGGCTCGCTCATCAAAGTCTGCGCCAGCGCATCGGGGGCCGACCACACCAGCGAAACACGATTGCCTGGCAGTGGCAGCAAGGCGATAATGCCCTGCTCTTGCACAAACCATTGGCGCGCGACGCCATGATGCGGCTTTTCACATTCAAAATTGGTCACCACACCCTGCTGATTATAGGAGCGGTAATCCAGCCCGATGTCGCAAGCCCCACGCACCCAGGACTGCGCACCATCCGCCCCGACCACCAAGGCTGCGCGCAAGATACTGCCATCTTCCAGCACGATATGCGCGCTATCTGCTTCCTGCACCAATTGTTTTGCACGCCCCTGTACCTGCGTCAGGTTTTGGGCAAAGCGCAAAGCCGTATCCAGCGCCTGGTTCAAATTCTTGTCTTCAACTATCCATGCCAACTCATTCGCATGTGCGCCATACGCATCAAAACCCAGCTTGCCTGCGTCCACCTCAGCACCGCCATGCACCTGCATGGCAGTCACAGGCGCAACACGCGACAAATCCAGCGCATCCCACACTTTTAATGAAGACAGCAAATCATGGGCGACGTGGTTCAGCGCATACACACGCACATCCCAGTCTGCAGACACCGGCACTACAGGCGCCGCCGGTGCCACCAACGTCGGCGCACCACCCGCACTCAACAAACTAACCCGCAAGCCCGCCTGCGCAAACCCCAGTGCCGCCGCCTTACCCACCGCACCGCTACCGACGATGCAAATATCTGTGTCGTAAATCTGAGTTGACATAAGCCCACCACCAAAACCCGATAATCACCCCATTATACGGTAAGCCTACCTACCTGCCAGATGTGCCAAATCAAAGCCCTGTCATAGAGAGAAGCAAAGCTTTTATCAGAAAAAGCTTGCAATCCACCCATTTCATCTCTATAATTCTTGGTCTTGGCCTGGTAGCTCAGTCGGTAGAGCAGAGGATTGAAAATCCTTGTGTCGGTGGTTCGATTCCGCCCCGGGCCACCAAGGAATATGTATAAAAAGAAGGGCTTACAGCGATGTAAGCCCTTTTTGCATTGGTCCTTAGTTCTACAAAAAATGATCGAGTTCTACAATTCTTCCATATCATGGTTTATTCGATCAAGAATCTTTCCTGTTCTGATCTTTCGATTCTGCTGAAATTAAGTGCTTCGGAAGAGTAATTCTCACTATCTGATTTTTCACCAAAGTGGAAGCAAGTGTTTTTTCCAATGCTTGAAGTGCGCCGATCATTTCCGCTTCATCCTCAATGAGTGCCTGATGTAATGCCGCAGTAGTAGATTCAATGCGTGCCGATAAATAGGCAGGAACTTTCTTTTCTGCTATATCTAAATTGATTGATCCATTTTGATTGTCGCCTTGCAGCTCGGAAAGAATCCTTTGCAGTTCCTGTGCATCTTTAAAATGCTGCTTTTGCAGATACACCAAATTTCTATATTTTCCCTGTGCAATGAGTATATGGTTCATCGCGTCCACAGAGTGAGGCCGGACCAAAAAAGTTAAAGACTGCATATCTATTGCAAGAGACTCATCAAACTCATGCAGGATTGGACGCATCTGCATCCACAATGGAAGGTTTGGCATCTTTTCCATAACATGCTTCTTATCTTCCAGCACCCCTTGTTTGTAGATCAAGAAAGCATTTATCATCCTTCCCAAGACCATGATCGCGAGATTTCCTGCTGCTACCTGGTCATCTTCTCTCTGACTCTGACGCATATGCCAATTAATATAGAATGCGGCAGCAGCACCGGCAAAAGAGCCGATCAACGCCTTGAGTAAATCTAAAAAAAAGGTATCTGGAAAAACCATACTCCACCCCCTTCAATATTCAATTAATAAGGATTATAAGTCGAAATATGGTGCACACTGACTTACATCACATGGAATAAAAAATCATTTTCGTTGTCGAAAATATGGAGTCACGTCATTTTAATGGCCGAACACGACTCAAAGGCTTGACCAAATCCCCCTTCCGTTCTCGTGTATAAATTTCTGTAGTTGTTCTATTTTTGTGACCAAGCAAGCTTTGAGCATGCGCCAAGTCTTCAGTATCGGTAGCCGCTTTTGCTCGCAAATCGCGAAACTGGAAATTCACACCCGATACCTCCCTAGCTTTATCAAACCGTGAACACATCGCAAAATATGTCAGGCGCTGCCCATCTGGGTCTTGCAGGAATGCATTATTGACCTTGTCACGTGGCTTCGCCAAGATTCGGGAGATTACATCGGCAAGTTCACCTTCAATGGCAATCCTCAATTTTTTACCGGTCTTATTTTTCTTGATGGATAGCTTGCCATCGGCAATATCAGCCACTGTGATTTTCAGCACGTCTGCCGGTCGCTGGCCGGTGCACAAAGCTAAATCCATTGCATCTTGCACTGTCGGGTGCGCCGCCACCCAGACCGCCGCATATTCGTCGTCAGCAACATCCCTGTCACGCGCCCGTTCCTTGAAGCCTTTAATGCCTATGCGTGCCCAGCAGGCACAGACTCAACCATATGCCGATTGTAACTTCCTTAGAAAACCCTTTCTTGACGCCTGCCAGCAGATTGGTCTTCTTTGAGAATACCGCAGCAAAGCGCACCGGTGAACCAGCGTGGGTTCGAGTGGTACTCCACACTGGACTACTAAGCACCAATCCTGTATCTGGAAAAATGTATTAATGAGGGGTAGTAGCAACGGAAGACAGTAAATTCGTACCTGGTGATGGTCGAATATTGAGAGAGACTCGGTTTTAAATTGTAAATATAAATGCAGAGGTTTCAATGCGGGTATTTTTCACGTTAGGCGGAATATATTCAGTCTATCGGACGTCGAACAGGGCACTCCCCAAAAAACTTTTACTGCAACTTTGTATGATTTTATGCTTGCGTCACTTCAGGATGTGTTTGTAGCGTATTGGCAGTCTTCACAAAGGCTTTATCAAATGTCTTAAATCCGCTTTCTTTGGCACTCATTGCAAGATGCAATGCATCTCCAAAATCCATGCCGCCTTCATACCAATGAAGCGCATAAGCTAGGGCATCCAGATTTTGGGGCTTGAAGTTATCCATCCCACACAGCAGCCGAATCGATTTGGCAATTTCCAAGCGGTCACAATCACAGGACTCCAGCACCCAGACCAGTTCCAAAAACACAGTTATCGGTGCAGTACAGGGTTCGGCGCCATGCAAAAGCTTCTCTGCCGCGCTTGCCTGCGCCGGTGAGTCGTTCAACAGGTAGCGAACAAGGATATTTGTATCAAGGGCTATCATTACACTCTATTCCTTACTTGCATCATCCTGCGCCTTCAGCCTTGCCTTGATTCGTGCTTTGATATCAGCATCATCAGGCAAGGTGCGCCCCTTTTTGGCAAGACATCCCCGCACCTCGCGACCAGCAGCTTTAGGGAAAAGGGTTTTCGGTGTCAGCGATATACCAGTTGCGGTAACGCTTATGACAAACTCTGTACCGGGCGGCAAGTGCATATCATCCCGCATTGCTTTTGGGATAACAATTTGCCCTTTGCTGGATAATTTGACGGTTTCCATATTCCACCTCTTTACGGTAAGTCTTAGCATCTTACCGCATGTCCCCCTTGGGGACAAACAACCCACTTAAAACATGAAATTTCATTCTACAAATGAAAATGCTCTGCGTGAACAAAGGCTCTTATGCAAGTTGTTGATTTTCATCATAATTGGCAAGACTTGAAAATCCTTGTGTCGGTGGTCGCGCTAACTCCCGCTCAGCGTTTGCAGCGATCAAAGGAAACTCAGTGGAAGGGACAATCGGTACGCAACCAACACATCACCAACCAACTCAAAGCACAAGTTAACATAGCTGGGGAATGGCAAACCTGAACTAATATTCATTGCACCACACTTATGCTACATTAGAACGTATAGAACAAATAACCGGTACGTACACTTGCGAAGCAGTGTGGGCAATCGTGCCGTAAGAATGGTAAAGCACTGTATTCAGCTAACAACGACGTTGGTAGCGCCAAAGTGATGCAGGAATAATTAAGAGAGGTAATAAGTTGAAAAATCTTCGTCCAATTGCTTTCGTACTAGCAAGTACAAATCACGGGTCCATGTTGGTGAATAGGCATGACTATCGCATGGTTGAAAATGGTGGATACGGTGTTGGTTATCAACTTTTGAACAATTCGGCATTTGATCCTGCTGAAGTTAATACAGCAGTTCAATTATTGCTATCCAGAAAAGCAAATTTTGGCGATGGCGTTGTTGCGATAGACTGCGGCGCAAATATCGGCGTTCACACCATTGAATGGGCGCAGGCCATGTACGGCTGGGGTGATGTCATTGCCTTTGAAGCGCAGGAGAGAATTTATTACGCCTTGGCGGGCAATATAGCGCTGAATAATTGTTTTAATGCAAAAGCTATTTTCGCCGCCGTAGGTTCCGCAAGCGGAGAAATACTAGTGCCAATCCCAAATTATTTTGCGCCTTCAAGCTTCGGAAGTTTAGAGATAAGACAAAATGAAAACACAGAATATATTGGGCAAGACATAGACTATTCTGAAGAAAATTGCACCAGAACGCGCATGATGTCCATTGATGAGCTGGCCTTAAAAAGACTTGATTTCATAAAAATTGATATTGAAGGCATGGAGATGGAAGCATTGACTGGTGCTGAACAATCCATCAAGCAATTCAAGCCTCAATTGCTGATTGAAAAGATCAAGTCGGATGAAGATGAAATACGCGACTTTTTAGAAGAGTATGATTATGAAATATTCAACGTTGGAATTAATTTGTTGGCGGTACACTCAAGCGACCCGGCAGTAAGTCTAATTGTGATTGAGTGAACAGAGTCAAATCTATTGCAGCGACTCACTATACTGCATTAGAACTCGATTCATAAAAAATCAAATAATATCGTCACAAGATGCACATTCAAAGCAGGGGCTTACGTAATGTAAGCCCCTGCTTTGATATCTGAAATTGCCAATCGAATGCCGAAGACGCATGGCAGTAGTTCCCTCCAGTGACTGTCACGTCCATCTACTCACCACCAAATCAAGCCGTAAAAGTATGAATAACTTCAATATCCCCAACAATATTGTCATTCATTAATTCAAGCTCTTCGGCAGGAATCCACCATTCGGTGTGGATGGCGCCGCCAACCGTCTGGATTTGGTAGTTGTCCATAAAAACCTTTTTCACCTGGAAGCGTGTCACATAACCTGTGCCACTGGCTTCTACATTCCAGTCCCTTGCGATCTGTATCGCATAATCGACATTCGTCACGGGATAAAAAATAGGTTGTTCCGGCAAGCGAGGCGGCCATTTTTTGTAGCCGCTGTCACGCACCAGCGCCAGTTCATGCGGACCAGTCGGGCGGTAGAGTGTGATGGTTTCTATCGTTGTATTTTTCATTTTTTGAATGCGCATACCTGAATATCTTGTGTTAATTTTTGATGGTATTCTGGCGCTTGCATATCCCGTACAAGTGGTAAAGACAGATTACTATAGGCCACTTATTTTAAGATTGAAACTAACTTAGTTACAGTTTGAGAATAAGACGTAGTCTCTTGACGAAATATAACAATGCTAGCGGGAAATAACATAGGCAACTGCAACAACAAGGCCTTCGCCGCTTCATTGTCTGGCTCAACTTGCAGCAAGTTTCCCAGCAAAGGTCACGCCTACTCATATTGCTCCATTTGCTCATTGCAGGTAGCTATATCGAACAAGGTGCCGGCGTGGCTGTCGTAGGTGTCTTGGGTGCTCTCAATATAATGCAGGACGGCTACCGCTCTTTGATTGATGCTTGACGATACGACCAGCGTGCTCAATGATACGCTTGCGCCATAAAAATTGCTGACCACCGTCATCCATGACAAAGCCAGTAAACCATAACGAGACAACTTGTATTTCATCCTCCCGGGAGAATCGATGAACAAGATTTTAAAACGCGCGGCGGTCAGCCTGCTGGTGCTGATTGCCTTGGGTTGCACTGCCGCCTATCTTAAAGTACGCAGTTCAGGCCATCCGCAAATCGATGGCGAAATGAAGCTGGCTGGCTTGACGGCAACGGTTAAAGTTCTGCGTGATGAACTGGGTGTCCCGTATATTTTTGCTGCCAATACCCCTGACCTGTTGCGAGCACAAGGTTTTGTCACAGCACAAAACCGGCTCATGCAGATGGAATTATTCCGCGCCACCTGGCGTGGTGAACTGTCTGCCAGCCTGGGTGCAGAAACCTTGCCCAGCGACATACGCATGCGCGTACTAGGTATACGCCGCAATGGCGAACGCCATGCCGAAAAACTGAGTCCGGAATCCAAAGCTTTCTTCCAGTATTACGTCGATGGTATCAACGCTTATATCAGGGCGTATCCGGATGAACATCCGATAGAACTGAAAGCCCTTGGCCTGGTGCCGCAGCCCTGGCAGGTAGCTGATCTGATCGCGCTGGTGCACTATGTGCATTACACCCATTCAACCAATTTCAAGGCTGAAGTCGTCGCGCAAAAACTGATCGATCACTTGGGCATGCAACGCGCCCGTGAGATTTTTCCGCTCACCATCAATCCTGACTGGAAAAATCCTGCCCCCACTCCGTCAACTAGTACCACTACGCCGCAGGCCCAGTCAGTGCAACTGAACCTGGCCTGGAAAGATTTGAACATCGCGCCAGAAACTCTGAACCATCAGGGGCTGGGATCGAACAACTGGGCGGTCGGGCCTTCACGTTCGCAATCCGGCAAGGCCATGGTCGCCAATGACCCGCATCTGGACAATCGCATCTTGCCTGGCACCTGGCACCCGGTAGGCTTGTTCACACCAGAGATACAGGCAGTGGGTGCAGCCCTGCCCGGCATGCCGGGGATTTTGGTAGGGCGCAACAAGCATGTGGCATTTGGTGTGACCAATGCCTATGGCGATGTGCAGGACTTGTATGTAGAAACCATAGATCCTGCCAACAAAGACCATTATATGGATGGTGGGCGCAGCGTGCCTTTCACTGTCATCAATGAAAGCATACGCATCAAGGATAAAAGTGCGCTGGGTGGATTTACCGAGCAGGCTTTGAAAATACGCTTTACCAAACGCGGACCTGTCGTTACTGATCACCCTGGCCTTGGCCCCAAGGGCGACAAATTGCTGGTCTTGCGCTCTACCGACGCCGAAGTTTTCGCCCCGCAAATCGGTATTGAAGGTTTGCTGACTGCTGCCAATGTCCAAGACTTTGACAAGGAAGTGCAGAAGATAGATTTGATGATGTTCAATTTTGTGTTTGGTGATGATCAGGGTAACATTGCCCACAGGGCGACCGGCGCGGTGCCGATACGTAGCGGGGCCGATGGCGGATTCCCGCGCCTGCCACCGGCTGATGGCAGCGATGACTGGACCGCCTTCATTCCCAAAGACAAAATGCCCGGCATGTTCAACCCGGAACGCGCCTGGGTGGGCACGGCCAATCATGACACGCGTCCCGAAGGTTTTCCCTGGTATTACACCAACTATGTGTCACCCAACTATCGTTATACGCGCATAGGACAAGTACTGGGTGCCACACAAAAAATGACAGTGGAAGACCACTGGAAGCTGATGCATGATGACCGCAATTTACAGTCGGATATACTGCGCCCCGCCCTGATTGCCACACTGGAAAACGACCCGGCCAACAAAGACCTGGCTGTCATTCTGAAAAACTGGGATGGCAGGGACAATGCCGATCTGGCGGCACCACTGGTTTACCAGGCGCTGTATCGTGAAACCGTGATAGGCACTTTCACAGATGAACTGGGGGAAGAGGTGGCGAAAGACATGCTGTCCACCTGGTATTTCTGGCAGCAGCGTTTTGACGCTCTGCTGGCTACCCCAGACTCGATCTGGTTCGACGATGTCCGTACCCCCAACAAGCGCGAAACGCTGGCAGATGTGATACGTGCAGCAGCACCACGTGCACGTGCCAGCCTGGAAGCCCTGCAGGGCAAAGATACCGCCAACTAGCGCTGGGGCAAGGCCCATACCGTGCGCTTCGTCAGCCCCTTGCGCCGCAACGGTGCCGGGCAGGAATTGCTGGGTGGTTTTACCGTAGAACGTTCAGGCAGCGGTGAAACCGTAAGCCGTGGGGTCTACGATTTCCAGAAACCCTATGAAGCGAATTTTTTCGCCTCGATGCAGGTCATCGTTGATTTTGGGGATAGCGATAAAATTGAAGCCGCCCTCGCTGGCGGTGTCAGTGAAAGGCATTTCCAGCCACATCAAAATGATATGGCAAAACTATGGGCACAAAACCAGCATCGCCCTTGGTGGTTTGCCAGCAAGCAGGTGGAAGCGCATGCAAGCAATCGACAAACCCTGGTGCCATAATTGTTCATACACTGAAAAGAACGGGCAACTTGCCACGAGTTGTCCGTTTTATTTTCTGGTTTAAGAACGTGTTTACGATCTGTAGCGAGCGAGCGTACGTGCATCAGCGGGGTAAGGGTAACAAAAGCGCCGCGCAAAAAACGGAATGTACTGTAGTACATGAGCATTTTGATGCAGCGCATGAGCCCCGCGTGGTATCTGATTGCGCCCGCGCTTAAGATCGTGAACAGGTTCTCAGATCAAATCTGCACTGGCCTGTTTTTGCCGGATGATTTTGGCGTGGCGATGGCGTGCCCGCAAACGCTTGTTGGTGACGACATGGCCAACGGTCTCGCCTATCACCATGGCAACGCCCAGCAATGGCAAGACCAGCATCAAGCCCGGCACGCCTGCCAGCTCACCGCCGACAAAAATCATCAGCACCGAAATCAGCGGATGCATATGCAGGCTGCGCCCCAGCGTCAGTGGCATGAAGATGAAATCATCCAGCAAACGCACCATGACAAAGACGGCAATTGCGCCATAAGCCAGCAAGGGTACATCAGGCGCATCAGTGGCGGCCACCAGCACCACCATGATGCATCCCATCACCGAGCCGACAAATGGCACCCAGGCCAGGATGGCCGATATCAGCGCCAGCAGCAATGGTGAAGACATGCCTATCATCCACAAACCCAGAGCGAGGATGACAGTGTCGATGACCGTCAGCTTCAGCAAACCCTGGAAATAACGACGTGCGGTCTGGTCGACTTCATACATCAGGTATAAAGTCTCTTCAAAAAAAGCATTCGGCACGGCGCGGGCCAGGAAATGCTTGAACTTGCGGCCATCGCGCAAAAAAAAGAAAGTCAGGAAAGGCGTCAGGAAAATAACTGGCAAAAAACTCGCCACGGACATCAGGATATTCGCTGCATATTGCTGGGCAAAATTATCAGTATTGGCTGCCATCCAGGCATTCACGGTATCGCGGGCATGTGCCTTGCGTAAGATCGATAAATTAGCTTCCAGGGTCTGCATGGTGTTGCGCACAAACTGCAAGCCGCCATCCACATAATGCGTCAACAGTTCTTGCAATGAGCCCATGCGGGTGGCGAAAGTGGTCATCGCATAGCCAAGCACCACACCCATGATGATGAAAAACAATCCACCTACCAGCATGGCAGCCGTTTCACGCGGTATGCCAAACAGGGTAAGGCGCGACACTGCCGGTATCAGGATGTAGTACAGTATCATCGCCAGCAGGAAGGGGACCACCAGCCACAATACCTTCGGCAGTAGAAAGAGCAGCAGACAGGTAGCAGTCAGCACGCCCAGCCAGACTACGGGGCCAGATTCGCGTTGATTCACAGTGCCTCGATACGTGTTGAGTCTGCCATGGAATCGCGCAGGCGACGGCTGATCAAGCGTGCCAGTTCCAGCGATATCTTGTAACCGATCACGGCGTTGGTTTCCAGCAGTGAGCTGAAGTCGGCCCGGAAAAACACGGCCACATCACAATTTTCGGCGGCGCGTGCCTGGGCACTGCGCGGTGAATTGTCCAGCAGGGCGACATCACCAAAGAAGTTACCAGCTGCCAATTCGGCAATCACATCGGTGATGACGGCATTGTCCTGCTCACGGGTACGACAGATGTGAATCCTGCCAGACAGAAGGATATATAAAGCCTGCCCTTCCTCGCCTTCGTCAAAAATCACCTCATTGGCGAGGTAGTGACGGTCGTGCAGCATGCCATCGATAATCTTCAATTCACGCGGGCTGAGGGTAGAAAAGAGCGCCACCCCTGACAAACGCCGCAGGCGATCAGATTGTTGCGATTGTTTTATCCAGCCAAGTGCCACTATGCCCCCGATGATGGTCAATGATGTGAATTTGCTGCCTGCTCAGGCGATAATTTGCCCCTAGGCTTGCCAGAAAGGCAGTATCTCGCAGGTTTACGCCCTGATTTGGCAATTTTTATAGCAGTTTTATCCAGATTATGCGGTAAGGCGGATTAATTTCCCATGAAAATTTGATTTTCCTGTCGCCTTAATCGAGGCAGCAAACTGACACGGCAGCGTACTGATACGGTTTGTCCTATGACAATGAGGCCATTCGCCGTCTGACTCCACCGGACTCCATCGCCGGTCTCATACGAATTTCAACTATCCAGATTCCATTTTCAACATAGACCTTTAACACATAAGCTATCGCAGATTTGTTCGTGTACGTGCTGGGCAGGCAATGTAATACTGATTTTCCACATTGTCTTCAACATCAGGTTCACCATGTCTTTTGCCTTGCACCGACAAGCCACGCCCACTTCATCCAGCGATCAGCACGACAACCTGCTTGCTGTCGCAACGGCGTTGGCCCATCGCCTGGCAAGCACTGCCGTGGAACGTGATCGCGTCGGCGGCCATGCCCAGCAGGAGCGAGAATGGATACGTGATTCCGGCTTGCTGACTTTATCCATACCGCGCGAATTCGGCGGGCAAGGTGCAGACTGGCCGGTGGTCTTTCAGGTCATACGTGTGCTGGCAAAAGCTGATAGTGCGCTGGCCCACGTGTTTGCCTTTCATCACTTGCAGTTGGCCGGCATACAACTGTATGGCAATGCGCAGCAACAGCGCAGCCTGTTGACCGCAACGGTGGAACAGCGACTGTTCTGGGGTAATGCGCTCAATCCGCTGGACCAAAGAACAACCGCAAAAAAGACTGAGGATGGCTATCTGTTAAATGGCATCAAGAGTTTTTCATCTGGCTCTGTCGGTGCTGACTGGCTGACGATTTCAGCCTGGGATATCGCCACTGAAAGTGCATTGATCGCAGTGATACCCAGCAAACAGAAAGGTATTGCCATACAGGCTGACTGGGATGCCTTTGGTCAAAAACAAACTGACAGCGGCAATGTGCATTTTGATGATGTCTTGCTTCCAACCGAACTGATATTGCAGCCGGCAGGGCAAAGCCCCACTCCACAGGCAACATTGCGCTCGCAAGTTGCGCAGCTCATTATGGCGAATCTATATCTGGGAATTGGCCTGGGTGCATTTGACAGTGCCCGCCAGTACACGCAAGAACAATCGAGAGCATGGTTTGCCGCCGCTGTCGATAAAGCGACTGAAGACCCTTTCATACAGCATCGCTATGGCGAATTATGGTTGCTGTTACGCCCGGCAGTGGTACTGGCAGATCAGGCGGCGCTGGCGCTGGAACAGGCATTTCGCCAGGGGCCACTGGTCACTGCAGAAACCCGAGGGGCACTGGCCATCTCGGTAGCGGAAGCAAAATGCCTGGCACACCGTGCCGGTATCGAGGTCAGTTCGCAAATGTTTGAATTGACAGGTGCACGTTCGACTTCGGCACGTTACGGCTATGACCGTTACTGGCGTAATGTCAGGGTACATACCCTGCATGACCCTATCGATTACAAATTGCGTGATCTTGGTCGCTTTGTACTGAATGGCAGTTTCCCTGAACCCACGGCCTATTCCTGAATGGTACCGATAGTGAACGCCCCCATCATACAAATCAAGTCTGTCAGCAAGGCATTTCCACTGGCAGATGGTACACTTTTCCAGGCGGTCAAATCTGTCAGCCTGGACATTGCCCAGGGTGATATCTACGGTTTGATAGGAAAAAGCGGCGCAGGAAAGTCGACACTGCTGCGCCTGATCAATTTACTCGAACGCCCGGATAGCGGCGAAGTCATCGTCGCCGACCAGGAACTCACCAGACTAAGCAAGACCGAGCTACGAATAGCCAGGCAAAACATAGGTATGATTTTCCAGCAATTCAACCTGCTGCAAAACGCCACTGTGTTTGAGAATGTCGCCTTCCCATTGAGGATACATACAAAGCAAAGCAAACAGGCAATTGCACTGCGTGTTGCCGAATGCCTGGACATCGTCGGCCTCGCCAACAAGGCAGACAGTTACCCGGCACAATTATCAGGCGGGCAAAAACAACGCGTAGCGATTGCCCGTGCGCTGGCCAGCAAACCCAATGTTGTCTTGTGCGATGAACCAACCTCTTCCCTGGATGCCGAAACCACCCGTGAAGTGCTGGATACCTTGCGCGATATCAATCAGCGCCTGGGAGTCAGCATCGTCATCGTCAGTCATGAGCTGTCAGTACTCAGTACCATCTGTAACAAGGTGGCCGTAATAGAAGATGGTGGAATTGCCGAGAGTTTTTCGCTGGCAGATACCGGCGTGTTGCGCAAAACGGCACTTGGTCGTGAACTAGCCTTTCATGGCCAGGAAGCGGGCAGCAATGCGCAGTGGAAGGAATTAAACCATGCTTGAAAACCTGATTTCACTGTTGCCTGAATTGGGCACGGCTATCTTGCAGACTTTCACCATGCTGGCCATAGGCCTGACTGCCGCAGTGGTGATAGGTGGCCCTTTGGGTATTCTTCTTTTTCTGGTAGCGGATGGGCAGTCACTACAAAACCGCCCACTGGCCGTCGTCTTGGGGTGGTTGGTGAATACCATACGTTCCTTCCCCTTCATCATTTTGCTGGTGGCGCTGGTACCGTTCACGCGCTTGCTGGTCGGCACATCAATTGGCCCACTAGCAGCAGCCGTGCCCTTGTCGATTGCTGCCATCCCTTACTTCGCCCGTTTGGTGGAACAGAATTTTCGTGAAGTACCACGCGGCGTGATTGAAGCAGCGCATGCCATGGGCGCGTCAGAGCTACAAATCATTCTTCGCGTCTTGCTGGTGGAAGCGCGCAGTGGCCTGGTATTGGCTCTGACCGTACTGGCGATCAGCTTCCTGTCGTATTCCGCAGTTGCCGGTGTGGTAGGTGGCGGCGGTATTGGTGACCTGGCGATTCGCTACGGTTATTACCGTTTCCAGACGGATGTCATGTTTATCACCGTGGCGCTGCTGATTGCACTGGTGCAGCTCATACAATTTACCGGGAACCGCGTTGCGCGTGCTCTCGACAAACGCTAATTACCTATTTTCCAAAAGGACTTCATCATGTACCGTCGCCCATTGTTACTCAGCGCACTTGCTCTTGCACTCACCACTTCCCTGGTCTCACCTGCCTTTGCCAAAGACCCGAAAGAACTGGTCATCGGTACTAGTGCAGGGCCGTATGCGGACCAGGTAAAACTGGGTATCAAACCGATACTGGAAAAACAGGGTTACAAAGTCAAGGTGGTGGAATTCAATGACTATATCCAGCCTAACTTCGCCCTGGCGGAAGGCGCGCTGGATGCAAATGCCTTCCAGCACATCATCTACCTCAAGAAATTCTCGACCGACAATAAACTGGCACTGTCAGAACTGATCAAGGTACCGACCGCACCCATCGCCATCTACAGCAAGAAGCATAAATCATTGAATGAAGTCAAGGAAGGCAGCACGATCGCCCTGCCCAATGACCCGACCAACCAGGCGCGGGCGCTGGTATTGCTGGATCAGTTGGGCTGGATCAAATTGCGGGCAAATATAGACCCGATACGTGCATCTGAAAAAGATGTAGCTGACAATCTGAAGAAGATCAAACTGATACCACTGGAAGCCGCGCAACTGCCGCGCTCGCTGGAAGATACGGACTTTTCTTTTGTAAATGGTAATTTCGCCCTGGCATCAGGCTTGAAACTGAATGATGCACTGGCACGCGAAAAAATCTCGGCCAACTATCAAAACCTGGTCGCCATACGTACCGAAGACAAAAGCAAACCCTGGGTAAAAGACCTGGAAGCCGCCTATCGCTCCAAAGAATTTCTGGAGGTGACCAACAAGCATTTCGCCGGGTTTTCCAAACCTGATTATCAGCAGGCGCTTGAAGTTGCGGCGAAATAAGTACGGCAATACGGCCATGACAAAAAAGCTGATACGTTTCAATGCCTTCCAGATGAACACGGTTGGGCATCAATCGCCCGGTATGTGGCGTCATCCCAGGGACAATAGTCATCAATATACCAGTGCCGAACACTGGACCGAACTGGCACGCCTGCTGGAATATGGTTTGTTTGATGCAGTCTTCCTGGCGGATGTACTGGGTGTATATGACGTGTACGCAGGCGATACCGATGCAGCATTGCGCCATGCCATACAGGTACCGCTGAATGACCCCTTGGCGCTGGTACCCATCATGGCCGCTGTCACCAAGCATCTGGGCTTTGGCGTGACCTGTGCATTGACCTATGAACACCCGTACACCTTTGCCCGCCGCATCTCTACCCTCGACCATCTGACGCAGGGGCGCATAGGCTGGAATATCGTGACGGGTTATCTGGACAGTGCTGCCAGAAATCTGGGTCTGCAACAGCAACTCAGCCATGATGAACGCTATGATCTGGCGGATGAGTATATGGAAGTGGTCTACAAGCTGTGGGAAAAAAGTTGGGATGAGCAGGCCGTGGTACGCGATAAAGCGCGTGGCATATATACCGACCCGGCGCATGTGCATGCCATCCATCACCATGGCAAATACTATACGGTGCCCGGTATACATTTGTCTGAGCCTTCACCGCAAAGAACGCCGTTGCTGTTCCAGGCAGGCAATTCTGCACGCGGCACCGCCTTTGCTGCACAACACGCCGAATGCACTTTCGTCAGCGGACCCAGCAAGCAAGTGGTCAAACGCTATGTCGATGATACCCGCGCTGCATTGAAGGCTGCCGGGCGTCAGGCTGACGATGTGTACATCTATGCGCAAGCCTTGATCATCACGGCAGAAAACAGCGCTGCTGCACACGCCAAATATCAAGATTACCGCCAATACATCGATATCGATGCGTCACTGGCCCTGCTGTCCGGCTGGACTGGTGTTGATTTTTCCAGGCTGCCACTGGATGCAAGCATCGACTACATAGAATCTGAAGCGGGTCGCTCTGCGCTGGCTTCATTCAGTTCTGCCGATCCGGACAAAAAATGGACCGTGCGCGAAGCCGCAGAATTTATCGCCCTCGGTGGTCGCGGGCCAGTATTTGTAGGTGATGCAAAAGAAGTGGCAGATCAACTGGAAGCATGGCTGGATGAAACCGGCATCGACGGTTTCAACCTGACTTTCGCACTGGCACATGAAACCATCAGGGATGTCGTGCACGTCATCGTGCCGGAACTGCAGCGACGCGGGCGTTATAAGACGCGTTACAGCACCGGCACTTTGCGTCAGCAATTATTCCAGCGCGGGCCACGCCTGCCAGCAAATCACATAGGCAGAAATACACAGATCAATCCCCCACTGGCTGATGCTGCCTAGTCTGGCATTGCATCACCGCTAAAACACAACACGATCTTCGAGGAAAACCATGAAACGTCGCCATTTCTTACAACTGACATCTGTTGCGGCAACCGCCGGCATCACGGCCCTGCCATCTCTTGCCCATGCCACATCCACACTCAAGGAATTACGACTGGACTATGCCTACTATTCCCCCACCAGCCTGGTATTGCGCCGCTTTGGCTGGCTGGAAGAAGAATTCAAGGCTGATGGCACGAATATCAAATGGGTACTGAGCGCTGGCAGTAACCGCGCCCTCGAATACTTGAATGCAAACAGCCTGGACATAGGCTCGACTGCCGGGCTGGCGGCCTTGCTGGCCAAGGCCAATGGCAACCCTATCAAGACGCCGTATATTTTTTCACGTCCTGAATGGACGGCACTGGTAGTACGCAAGGATTCTGCAATCCGCAGCCTGGCAGATTTGAAAGGAAAAAAAGTCGCGGCCACCAAGGGCACCGATCCGTATCTGTTTTTACTGCGTGCCCTGAAAACCGCAGGCCTGAAACGTGCCGACATTGAACACGTCAGCCTGCAACATGCCGATGGTCGCGCTGCACTGGAACAAGGCAAGGTGGATGCCTGGGCTGGCCTCGACCCTCACATGGCCGCCAGTGAACTGGAAGCCAATTCACGCCTGATTTATCGGAATGTCGCCTTTAATACCTATGGCTTTTTGAACGTACGCGAAGACTTCCTGAACAATCACGGCGCAGAAGTGAGCCGTGTGCTGCGCGCTTACGAAAGAGCGCGCGCCTGGGTACGCAACAATCCTTCCGATGCAGCAAAAATTTTATCTGAAGAAGCCAAAGTCAGCTTACCGGTCGCCTTGCTGCAAATCAAATTGCGCAGCGATTTCAGCCATGCCCTGCCATCGGCTGAACATATACAGGCTTTGCAGGTGGCTGCACCGATCTTGCAGGATGAAGGCCTGGTGAAGCCGGGGGTTGATCTGAGCCGTACCATACGCGATCTGATTGATACGCGCTTTGCCCAAAATCTGATCTTGGCCTAAATACACCAACACACCAACACACCAACACACTCGCAATTTAATCATGCCATCGCCCAGCGTCACTCTCATTGCGGATACACCTGCTGATACAACTACCAGCAGGCCACGAGCCGTCACGCCGGCCACATCGGCCACGCTAGGTTTTTTGTTGGGCCTGATACTACCGTTTGCTTTGATAGTGCTGGCCGAAGTCAGTGTCAGTCATGGATGGATTGCTGCCAATCTATTGCCTGCCCCCAGCGAGATTTTCACGACCATCGTCCATCTGGGGCAACAAGGTTTGCTTACGCACATAGGCGTCAGTACGCTACGGGTGGCTATAGGTTTTGTCGCCGGTGCCGGTCTGGCGGTAGTGACTGGCTCACTGGTTGGTTTAAGTGCACGTATGGAGGCGCTGCTTGATCCCAGCTTTCAGGCCTTGCGTGCCATTCCCTCGCTGGCATGGGTGCCCCTGCTCTTGCTGTGGCTGGGGATTGATGAAGCGCCCAAACTGGTGTTGATAGGAATAGGCGCGTTTTTCCCGGTGTACATGGGTGTGGTTGCGGGCATACGCGGGGTAGACCGGCGTCTGATAGAAGTAGGCAAGCTATATCACTTGTCAACCGTCGCCATGATCAGACGCATACTGTTGCCAGCAGCCTTGCCAGCCATTATCACCGGCTTGCGCAATGGACTTAGCCTGGCCTGGATGTTTATGGTGGCGGCAGAACTGATTGCCGCCAGTCAGGGTCTGGGCTACCTGTTGACGGATGGCCGCGAAACCAGCCGGGCCGACATCGTACTGGCAGCCATCGCCATCCTCGCCGTGCTGGGCAAATGCAGCGACTGGCTGATGCAAAGGCTGGAATCGCATCTGCTGGCCTGGCGCGATACCTATCAGCCGGGGAAATAAGATGCAGCCGCTATTGAAAGTGCGCATTGACAAGAAAAGCTATGGTACCCGCACCGTACTGAAAAATCTTCAGCTTGGTGTCCGGCAGGGTGACATTGTCAGCCTGATCGGTGCCAGTGGTTGCGGCAAGAGTACGCTGCTATCCATCATTGCAGGTCTCGATACCAGTCACGATGGCTATGTGGAACTGGCAGGCAAGCGCAGCACAGGCGTCAACCCGGATATCGGCTTTATCTTTCAGGAGCCACGCTTGTTCCCGTGGCTGACGGTAGAACAAAATATTGCCTTTAACGCCAGCGACGTTGACCGGGCGCGCGCCAGCGTCGCCCGACTATTGGCTGAAGTGGGCATGCATGGTTATGAACATGCCTTGCCCAAGCAGTTATCAGGTGGTCAGGCACAACGCGTGGCAATCGCCCGTGGATTATTTTCCAGCCCCAAACTATTGCTGCTGGATGAGCCTTTTTCTGCCGTGGATGCGTTTACCCGCATGAAATTGCAGGATTTGCTGATCAATATCGCCCAGGAGCATGGCCTGACCATCTTGCTGGTTACCCATGACATCGATGAAGCCCTGTATCTGAGCGACCGCATCGTGTTGATGGACCAGGCTACGGCAAGCCTGCACCAGGAATTTGAGGTAGTGCTGCAAAGGCCACGCAACCGTGCGGAAACGGCCACATCACAATTGAAAGTAGCTATTCTGGATAGCTTGCATGCAGCGCATGTATTCTAAAAAACATTGCCTGCAGCAATAAAATAGCAATAACACAAATACGATCCGGCAAAAGTATTTTGCTGCTTTGCAAAGAAAAAGTGCATATTTTTGCAATCCTGCCCATCAATTGGTAGGATTAGTCTTTTACGAACGAATTTGCTGTTCGTTCCTGCATGTGAATGATGTCATGAATACATATTAATACTTTCAGGCAACAATACATGGCTTAATGCATTGACAGCTGTATTCACTTTTTCATGGACTTTATGCAAAACAGTACGACGCGCAAGCCAATTGAGATCAAGATTTCTACTGTTGTTGCTGTTGCAATTCTACTCAATGAATCGTCCTTCCCTGCCGTCGAAGCGGCATTGAAGGAAATGACTGCGGGTTCCCCCGATTTTTTTGATGATGAATTTGCCGTTATCGATGTCGAAGCCATCACCGACCAGGAGCTGGACTGGAATGCGCTGATCCCCCTGTTCAAGACACATGGCCTGAACCCGGTCGCCGTCAGGCATGCGCGTGAAGAAGATCATGCCACCATTCGCGCCCATGGTTTGAGCATTGATGTCGTCAGCAAGCCAAGGGCAGAACCAGAAATACAGGCCAGCCAGGCGCAGAGTCAGGCACCGGTGCCAGTGGTGCAAGTGGTGCCAGAAGCAGCCCCAGTTGTCGCCGAGCCGCAAGTCATCATCCGCAATATGCCAGCCATGGTGATTGATACCCCGGTCAGGGCCGGGCAGCGCATCTATGCACGCGGTGCCGACCTGATTATCACTGCTTCAGTCAACAACGGTGCCGAAGTGATTGCCGATGGCAGCATCCACATCTATGCGTCCTTGCGCGGGCGTGCCCTGGCGGGTGCCACCGGTAATACCGAAGCCAGGATTTTTGCCCTGACGATGGAACCGGAACTGGTTTCCATTGCCGGCATTTACCGTACTTTTGAAAATGGTTTCCCTCCCTTGCAGGCACACCACCCGGCGCAAGTTAAGCTGAGTGGGGACAGTATTGAAGTATCATCAGTGAAATCAGCAGGCTAATCTGCGGGAAATCAGCCTCAATTTTGAGTATTTTCGGATAGATTAAAGGAGTTTTTTGTGGCAAGAATCATCGTTGTAACATCCGGCAAGGGCGGCGTGGGCAAAACTACCTCCAGCGCGAGTTTTGCTTCTGGCCTGGCCATGCGTGGTCATAAAACGGCAGTGCTGGATTTTGACGTCGGCCTGCGTAATCTTGACCTGATCATGGGTTGTGAGCGTCGGGTTGTGTATGATCTGGTGAATGTCATCAGTGGCGAAGCAACGCTGAACCAGGCCCTGATCAAGGACAAACACTGCGATAACCTGTTCATCCTGCCCGCGTCGCAAACCCGTGACAAGGATGCGCTGACGGAAGAAGGTGTAGAACGCGTGCTGAATGAACTGATCAAGATGGATTTTGAATTTATCGTCTGCGATTCGCCGGCCGGTATCGAGCGCGGTGCTGTCATGGCACTGACCTTTGCCGATGAAGCCATCGTGGTGACCAATCCTGAAGTCTCTTCGGTCAGAGATTCTGACCGTATCCTGGGCATCATTCAGGCTAAATCCAAACGTGCACAGGCAGGCGGCGAACCAGTCAAGGAACACCTGCTGATCACCCGTTATTCACCAAAACGGGTGGAAGCAGGCGAAATGCTGTCCCATACCGATGTGCAAGAAATCTTGCGTATCCCCCTGATTGGTGTTATTCCTGAATCCGAAGCCGTCCTGCACGCGTCTAATCAAGGTAATCCTGCCATTCATATGAAGGGAAGTGATGTTTCAGATGCTTATGAAGACGTGGTTTCGCGCTTTTTAGGCACGGACGTCCCTTTACGTTTCATCAATTATGAAAAACCGGGCCTGCTGCAACGCATTTTCGGAGGCAAATAAATATGGCTCTGCTTTCTTTTTTATTTAATACCAAGCCCAAAACGGCCAATGTAGCGAAAGAACGCCTGCAAATCATCATTGCACGCGAACGCACAGGCCGCGATGGCTATGATTTCTTGCCTGCTTTGCGGGAAGAATTGATCGCTGTGATTTCGAAATACACCAAGGTCAAACCAGAAGACATCAAGGTATCCCTGGACAAACAGGGCAATCTGGAAGTGCTGGACGTCAACGTGGTGTTACCAGAGCTGGAATTACGTAGTTAAATGTCGGGCATTTGGCTTTATCCCCCTGCAACACGGGGGGGTAAGCTGGTCTTGAGCTGGCCTTGCCCTGCGCCTGCACCTATTTGTATAGCCAATTTATTTCTCCCCGGCATGAAAACTCCGGGGAAAACGGCCTAATTTAGTGCAGACCCAACACCTGTAATAGTGAAATATTCACATTTCTTCACAATTACTTATTTTTTCACTTGCTTTCGATATAATGGAAGATATTCCACTTTATTTGCCGGCCATCAACGGTAACACTCCATGAGAATCGCTGTACTTGACGACGACAATAATTTGCTCGAACTGGTCTGCACCATTTTAAATGCTGCGGGGCACACAACCCATCCATTCCTGAGTGGGAAAGAGATGCTGCATCAGTTGCGTCGTGAAAGTTACGACATGCTGATCCTGGACTGGCAGGTACCAGACCTGAGTGGAACCGAGATTTTGCATTGGGTGCGAGAGAAACTTTCGCCTACCCTGCCGGTACTGTTCATGACCAGCCGCTCCGGCGAAGACGATATCGTCGCCGGTCTGGCTGCGGGTGCCGACGATTACATGATCAAACCCATACGCCGCAGTGAAATGGTGGCACGGGTACAGGCACTATTGCGCCGCGCCTACCCTACCCAGACGACATCAGAACATTTGCAATTTGGCATCTACAAGTTTGAAACCCGTGCAGGCCGTGTCAGCGTCAATGATGTCCCCGTAGAAATGACGCAAAAAGAATTCGACCTGGCCCTGTTATTGTTCCGCAATCTTGGTCGCCCACTTTCTCGTGCTTACATACTGGAAGCAGTATGGTCGCGCGATGTCGATATCCCCTCACGTACGATGGATACCCATATTTCCCGGGTACGCAGCAAGCTGGAATTGCGTCCTGAAAACGGCTATCGCCTGGCACCGGTCTACAGCTACGGTTATCGCCTGGAACAAATGACACCAGAATAAACCTCCGGGCCAGTTACACGCCGGCCCGGAATGCATCACCCAACGAGGAGTCCGCATGAGACTAACCCGCCCCCTACTCGTGCGACAAATATCCGTATGTTTCGCTTTCAGTCTGGTCCTGGTCTTCCCCATGTTATCCATGGCAGCCCAGACAACAGGAGCCGGCGGCGAACCAGGCAGTTTTATCAGCACGCCACCAGACATGACCTATTTTGCAGTACAGGGCGATACCCTGTCTGCCATTGCCAAGCGCTATACCGATAAAACCAGAAACTGGACTATCCTCGGCAAACGCAACAAGATTGACAACGACAGAACCATACCTATAGGTACCGCTATCCTGATCCCGCTGGAACTGCTGCCAGAGGAAGACAGTGAAGCAAAAGTCATCGCCATGACTGGCATCCCCAGCTACAAAGCCAAAGATGGCAGTAGCGGCAACCTGGCCCTGGGCACAGTCATCAAGGAAGGCACACAAATCACCACCGACAAAAATGGCTTTCTGACTTTGTCACTGATTGATGAATCGCGTCTTTCCATTCCCTCAAACAGCCAGATCAGTCTGACCAAATTACGCAAGACCAAATACACCGGCAGCCCACGTACCGAAGTTAATTTATTGCAAGGCAAGCTTGAATCGCGTGTGACTTCCCTGGTCAGTAACAAAGGGCGCTTTGAAGTCCGCACCAATCTGGCGGTGGCGGGTGTGCGCGGCACCAATTTCCGCGTTGGTGTGAATGAAGACGGCATTGCCAATGAAGTCTTGTCCGGTGGCGTTGCGGTTGCCAATACCACGGGCACGACAGGCAAGAAACCGGATGAATTATTGCTGACTGCCGGTAAAGGCAACATCATCAGCAGCAGCGGTGTCGGCAAGGCTGTCGATCTGTTGCCCGCCCCTGTGATGAGCGAACTGTATGTGTTGCAGGAACGCCCTACCCTGCAATTCCAGGTAGAGACAAATCCCGATGCAACTGGCTACCGTGTACAGATTGCCAAAGATGCCGAAATTCTGAATGTATTGGCAGAAAATCGCTTCAAGGACAACCGTTTCAAGTTTGACGGCTTCGCGGACGCCAATTATTTTGTGCGTATCACGGCAATCGACAAAGCCGGTCTGGAAGGTTTCCCGCTGGTCAAGGCAGTGACGCTGAAAGCCCGGCCTGAGCCGCCTTTCACTGTGCAGCCGAAGAATAAAGTCAGAGCCGAGCGCCTGGACTTTGCCTGGACAGAAGCCAGTGGTGCCGTTGCCTATCATCTGCAGGTTGCCAAAGATGCCGAATTCAAAAACCTGCTGATCGAAAAAAATGAGATCAAGGAAGTACAGTTCAGCAGCGACCGGCCAGCCGACGGCAATTACTATTGGCGCATCGCCACCATCACGCAAAAAGATGGCAAAGCTGATCATGGGCCTTTCAGCGACGTACAAAAGTTTGCGGTCTTGCCTGTCACCAGCCTGGCACCGCCGAGTGAAGGTAATGGCAACCAGTTATCGTTCAACTGGGCATCTGAGCCTGGGCAGAAGTTCCTGATACAGATCAGCACGGATGCCCAGTTCTCCAAGCTATTCCTGTCCCGCGAACTTGACCAGGCAGAGCTGAAAATTGATCGCCCACAGGCTGGCACCTATTTCATCCGGGTCCGTTCAACCGATCCGGATGGGTATGTCAGCGCCTTCTCGGCAACCCAGAAGATCACCATACAGCAGCGCTGGACCAGCGGTGATGGTTCGCCCATCAATAGCGGTGGGGCGGCGGTTGGGACGAATTTTTAATTCCTTGTTGCAGCCCACAGATAGCGGCATATGACAAACGGCCAATTCAAGGTAGAACGCATCGCCCTCAGAGAATGGCTGGTTCTCAGTGTGCTGATGCTGTTGCTGACTGCGGGTCTGCTGTTTTACAAGACACTGGAACGCGCCGACCTGGTGTTGTACGACAGGCTGATGCAGATCAATACCCGGCCAGCCCGGGACGACATCATCATCGTCGGTATAGACAGTTACAGCCTGAGCGAATTGGGTAAATGGCCCTGGTCCAGATCACGCCATGCAGAACTGATCAAGAAAATTGATGCCGCCCAGCCATTGGCCATAGGTATGGATTTTGTGTTTACCGAAGCCGAAGACAATAATCAAGAGCAGACTGTCAATGGTGACCAGGCGTTTGCGAATGCCATCACCCAAAGTGATAAAGTGGTATTGCCGCTGATTTCAGAAAACGCCGGCAAGGGTCTGATGACCGTGCGTCCCATACCCATATTGGCCAGCGCCGCCCGCCAGTTGGCCCATATCAACCTGGAACTGGATAAGGATGGGGTGGTACGCAGCATCTTCCTGCGCGAAGGCATGAACGGTGAATGGTGGCCGCATTTTGCCCTGGCACTGGCGGATCTGGGCAAGAACATCACCCCCGGTACCGAAACCAACCTGCCTGGCAACAGGCTCGCCGCCTCGCTGCGCAACACCCCGCCTGAGCCTGGCACCTGGCAGCGTGATTACCAGATGCATATCCCCTTTGCCGGTAGCAGCGGACATTTCCGGACGGTACCGTATGTGGCGGTACTCAGGGGTGAAGTGCTACCAGCCTTTTTCAAGAACAAGTATGTACTGGTAGGCCCGACCGCCAGCGCCATGGCCGATTCGTTCCCGACCCCGGTGTCTGGTAATGAGGGCATGATTTCGGGGGTGGAGATCAACGCCAATGTCCTCGCCGCCTTGCTGGATAAGCGCAGTATCGTGCCAGCCCCTCTGCTCTATAGTCTGATGTTCAACCTGCTGGCGGTGGGTCTGGCGATGTCGGCCTATCAGTTACTGTCGCCCAGAAAAGCCTTGCTGGCAACGGCAGCCATCGCTACTTTGGCCATGGCAGGCAGCTGGCTGGCGCTGCGCTACCTGGGTTACTGGGTAGCACCCACCGCCACCCTGCTGGCCCTGATCATTGCCTACCCACTATGGAGCTGGCGCCGGCTGGAAGCGGCAATCCGCTTTCTGGGCGAAGAATTCCGGGTGCTGGATCAGGAACCGCATTTGCTGCCAGAATTTGTCGATCAGGATGAAGTCCAGCCGGCACGTGCACTGACCGATACCCTGGAACAAAGCATCAACGCCATGCGCGAAGCGCTGGACAGGGTCAGGGATTTGCGTCAGTTCGTCAGTGACAGCCTGGTCAGCCTGCCAGATGCCACCCTGGTCACCACCACCGATGGCAATGTGCTGCTATCCAACCAGCCAGCCATCGATTATTTTGCCAGCATAGGCATGGCCAAGGTGAACGATGCACTGGTGCCTTACCTGTTTGCCAAGATGGCACCGCCCGAGCATGCGCAAGAAAGCAATTTTAGCTGGTGGAACATCCTTGATATCCAGCACACCAAGGCCATGTCGCAAGGCATAGAAGTGCGTGACCCGCAGGACAAGGATATGCTGATCAAGAGCGCGCCCTGTTACAACGGTGACAAACAGTTGGTAGGATGGATCGTCAGCCTGATCGATATCACCAGCGTACGGGCAGCAGAACGCAGCCGTGACGAAACCCTGCACTTTATCTCGCATGACATGCGTGCGCCACAGGCATCTATCCTGGCCTTGCTGGAATTGCAAAAAGACAGTGCGACCGCCCTGCCGACTGAAGAATTTATGTCCAGGATAGAAAAGGCCTCACGCTCGACGCTGGGACTGGCTGACAATTTCGTCCAACTGGCGCGTGCAGAATCCCAGAACTACCGCTATGAAGAAGCGGATTTCCAGGACATCCTGCTGGTAGCCACCGAAGAAATGTGGTCTTTGGCCAAAAACAAGAATATCCGCATCACTACCCAGATACAGGAAGAAGAATTCCCGGTACTGGTAGATCGCTCACTGATGACCCGGGTCCTGACCAATTTATTATCGAATGCTATCAAGTACAGTCCCAGGGATACCACCATCACCTGCTCGCTGACCAGTGAACAGCATCTGGCAGACGCCACCATTATTTGCTCCATCGCGGACCAGGGTTATGGCATTACCCGGGCCGACCAGAACAAGCTGTTCCAGCGCTTCCAGCGCTTCAAAACCAATGACCAGCCTAAAAACGATGGCGTGGGTCTGGGCATGGTCTTCGTCAAGGCGGTACTTAACCGTCATCAGGCCCACATAGATTTCACCAGCACACCAAATGAAGGCACGACGTTTCATATCAGAATCCCGGCCGATCTGGATTGAAAGCAAAATCTGCCTTACTGACATAACATGGCAAATTCAACAATAAGCATAGTGTTGTAAAAATAACATAATTTAACTGTTGTTAGCGTCCTTGATGCACATCAAATAGCCCTGCCCGGGAAAATGCCCTGCCGACGCGCTATAATGGAGGCTTATATCCTCCCTCAGCTTATTGCATGCAACTGTCTGCCGTTGGCCTCAACCACACGACCGCGCCGCTGTCCTTGCGCGAAAAGGTCGCCTTCTCTCCTGAGCAAGTTACCCAGGCGGTGGTGGCTGCACGTGGCTGGTTTGCCCGGCATGACAATGGCGGCAAGCTGGTGCATGGTAATGAAGCAGCGATTTTATCCACCTGTAACCGTACCGAACTGTATGCTGCCAGCAGCGCTGCCAATCCTGTCGACGCTGCGGCCCACTTTCTGGCAGACTTTCATCGCCTGCCGTATGCAGATTTACGTCCCCATTTGTATACCCTGCCGCAAGACAATGCGGTAAGACATGCTTTCCGCGTCGCATCCGGCCTGGATTCCATGGTCCTGGGCGAACCGCAAATCCTGGGGCAGATGAAAGATGCGGTCCGCCAGGCAGAAGCCGCCGGTGGCCTGGGTACCTATCTGCACCAGATGTTCCAGCGTACCTTCGCGGTCGCCAAGGAAGTCCGCAGCACCACAGAAATTGGTGCCCACAGTGTGTCCATGGCGGCGGCTGCCGTGCGTTTGTCCCAGCGTATTTTCGACAAGATAGCCGACCAGCATGTGCTGTTTATCGGTGCTGGCGAAATGATAGAACTGTGCGCCACCCATTTTGCGGCACAAAACCCAAAATCCCTGACGATTGCCAACCGCACGCTGGAACGCGGCGAAACCCTGGCCCATCGCTTCAATGGCAAAGCCATACGTCTGGCTGACTTGCCGCAGCAACTGGCACAATTCGACATCATCGTATCCTGCACTGCCTCGTCATTGCCGATTATCGGGCTGGGCCTGGTCGAGCGTGTAGTCAAGGCGCGCAAGCATCGCCCTATCTTCATGGTTGACCTCGCCGTACCACGTGACATCGAAGCCGAAGTGGCCAAACTGGATGACGTTTTTTTGTATACCGTCGATGATCTTGGCACCGTGGTGCAATCCGGGCTGGAAAATCGCCAGGCTGCCGTTGCGCAAGCCGAAGCCATTATCGAAACCCGCGTCCAGTCTTTCATGCACTGGATCGATGGTCGCGCCGTTGTCCCCGTGATACAAGACCTGCACGAAAGCAGCGAGCAATTGCGCCTGCTGGAACTGGAACGTGCGCGCAAGATGCTGGCCCGTGGTGAAGATATCGATACCGTACTGGAAGCCCTGTCAAAAGGCATCACTGCCAAATTCCTGCATGGCCCGCAACAGGCCCTGCACCAGGCCAGCGGCGACGAACGTGCCCGCCTCGCTGCTTTGCTGCCACAACTGTTCCGCACCAAGCGTTAGCGACTGCCTGCGCTGTCTGGCGTGCCGCATTGTTGCGCGCACCGCCCACTCCTTTACGGGCCCTGCCCCATCTCTGTCAATTGTCGATTAAAGTCACCGTATGAAACCATCAATGCTTACCAAGCTGGATCAACTGGCAGAACGCCTGGATGAAGTCAGCCACCTGCTGATGCAGGAAGGGGCCACCAATGATATGGATGCCTATCGCAAGCTCAATCGCGAGCATGCCGAACTGGATCCCCTGGTCGCCCTGTACAGCAATTACAAGCAGGCGCAAGCAGATACCGCCGAAGCGCAAGAGATGCTCAACGACCCTGACATGAAAGCTTTCGCCCAGGATGAAATCGAGGTCGCAAAAAGCACCATGCAGACACTGGAAAGTGATCTGCAAAAAATGCTGCTGCCAAAAGACCCGAATGACGAACGCAATATCCTGATGGAAATCCGCGCTGGCACAGGTGGTGACGAAGCCGCCCTGTTTGCCGGTGACTTGCTGCGCATGTATATGCGCTTTGCCGAACGTAACCGCTGGCAAACCGAAATCATGTCGGAATCGGCTTCTGAACTGGGTGGTTACAAAGAGGTGATTGTGCGACTGGCTGGTTTGGGCGTGTATTCCAAACTGAAATTTGAATCGGGTGGTCACCGTGTGCAACGTGTGCCTGCCACCGAAACCCAGGGCCGCATCCATACCTCAGCCTGTACTGTCGCTGTCATGCCGGAAGCCGACGAACTGGCCGACGTGATCATCAACAATGCCGATTTGCGTATCGACACCTTCCGCGCCAGCGGTGCCGGCGGGCAGCATATCAACAAAACCGATTCTGCCGTGCGCCTGACGCATCTTCCTACCGGCATCGTGGTCGAATGCCAGGATGGCCGCAGCCAGCATCAGAACAAGGCACAAGCCATGCGTGTGCTGGCTACCCGCATCATGGATGGCCAGTTGCGCGAGAAACAGGCCAAGGAAGCAGCAACCCGCAAAAGCCTGATCGGTTCCGGCGACCGCAGCGAGCGCATACGCACTTACAACTACCCGCAGGGGCGCATGACGGATCACCGTATCAACCTGACCCTGTACAAACTGGACTTCATCATGGATGGCGACCTGACCGAACTGACCAATGCACTGGTGGCAGAACACCAGGCAGAATTGCTGGCAGAGTTGGGGGAAGACGGTATTTGATCTGCGCTGCCAATCAGCCAGTATTTACAGTTTATTACCTGGCCCTTCACTTTTTTTATTGCCATAGGGCCTGAAACTGTCAGATACTCGCTAGCAGCCAGGCAAGGCACCAATCAATTTGGGTGCTTTGCATCAGGGATGCCAAACTAAAATCCATAGCCTGCATCCAACACCCATTCTTTCATTGCGCACACCATGAATCTGTCGAAAAAAATCCTACTGTCGATTGCCGTCATTTGTATCGCCTTGCTGGGCGCAGCCCTGTATCTGCAAATCGTTGAAAAAATGCTACCTTGCCCGTATTGCATTTTCCAGCGTTATGCCTTTGCCCTGGTCGCCGTCTTTTGCATCGTGGCTGTCGGGCTTCAAGGTGCCGGACACCGTCTGGCAACCGGTATGGCACTGATCTCTTCCATGGTCGGCCTGGCTGCCGCTGGCAAGCATGTCTGGATCATGTCCACCCCATCCATGTCCTGCGGTATAGACCCGCTGGAAACCGGCCTGAACAAGATGCTCATGGCACAGGTCTGGCCTGCCATGTTCAGGGCGGATGGATTATGTGAAACGCCTTACCCACCGACCCTGGGCCTGTCGTTGCCGGCATGGGCAGCGATCTTTTTCGGCATCTTTATCGTTGCCATACTGTACGTCCTGATCCGCAATCAAAAGACCCAGCGCGGCATGTTTGGCCCTTCACGCTAATGCTGGACTGGCTTTACCCCGGCATGACGATTGCCGCCTGCGAACAAGCCAGCCCGCTGGACCGTATTGATACCCGCGTCCTGCTCATGCATGGCCTGGATTTATTGCGCACACAACTGATCACGCAATCAGACCAGGTATTGAGCGATGAGCATCTGACGCAGATCAGCAATTTATTCCAGCGTCGCCTGGATGGCGAACCGGTCGCTTACATCGTGCAGGAGCGGGAATTTTTTGGCCTGCGCTTTCACGTCACACCCGATGTGCTGATCCCGCGGCCGGATACAGAACTGCTGGTGGAACTGGCCATCCAGCACGCGCCCGTCAATTCCAGCCTGCTGGATCTGGGTACCGGGTCTGGTGCGATTGCCGTCAGCGTCGCCCATCAAAGACCAGACCTGACAGTCACCGCATTGGATATCAGCGCAGCAGCACTGGCTGTGGCGCAAGAAAATGCCCACCGTCATCTAGCGCCAGGCAAGTTGGAATTATTGCAAAGTGACTGGTATGCGGCTGTACCGAACAGACAATTTCACACCATCGTCAGCAACCCACCCTACATCGTCGCTGGCGATAGTCATCTGCAACAAGGTGACCTGCGCTTTGAGCCAGCAGATGCATTGACAGATCATGCCGATGGCCTGACTGCCTACCGCCAGTTGATCGGTGCAGCACACCTGCATCTGCAAGCAAACGGCTGGATCTTGCTGGAACACGGTTATGACCAAGCAACAGCAGTACGTGCCATGCTGCTGCAGGCAGGTTTTGAACAGGTGCAAAGCTGGCAAGACCTGGCAGAAATTGAGCGGGTATCGGGCGGCAGGCTACCTCTCAAACAAGCGAAAGCAGACATAAAAAATGGCGCATGAAGCGCCATTTTTTAGGTAAGAGCTTAGCTTAATTCCTAGATGGGAAAATACCTTCCATCGCAATGATGTAGTTCAAACCCAGGTACGGTTGCATGACAGTGTTGTTCGATGTCGTGGTAACAGGGAATGATGTCGCTGTGCCAGTGCCTGTATTTGCATTGGTCACAGTACCCGTTCCTGCTATTGCAGTTGTAACACCACCCAAGGTTACCGGTGAAGTTGGAGGTGTGCCAGCAGGCAAGAAAATCGCTGCACCAGATGGCCCACCAGCTGAATTGGTCAAACCACCATTATTTGCTACAGCAGCAAGGCCGCCATTGGTGCCAGTGCCTACATTGATCGTTGTATTACCTGACAAGCCCGTCACATCCAGTACCGCTGTATGCGTGTGCGCAGGCAGATTCGCTACTGTCAAAGTCACACTACCGGTGCCTGTAGCAATCGCCGTCACACTGTTCGTACCAGCTTTCTCACCTTGTTCAACATTTGCAATACCAGGACCTGGGCCTTGTGAACCAACCGCAACCCGACCACGCAGATCTGGAATACCAAAGGTGCTCACTCCATCACCGCCATACATGGTGCCTAGCAAGGCAAACATTGCCGAGTTTTGTGCAATAGAAACTACTTGCCCATTACAAAATAGCCAGCCGCGTGGTGGAAAATTAAAACCAACAGCCAATACAGTACCCATAAATGCATCCATTATTTACTCCAATTCAAGTTGTGGTTGATACAGGGATTAAATAATCCGGCATACAGAGATGCCCTGATAAAAGTAAGGACTTTCATCAACTGCTTTAATCAGGAACTTTTCCGGAGGCTATGGCGACGTCAACACCTGACCATCTTAACTTTGCAACAACCTCGTATACTTGCGAAAAGCAATTTCAAAAAAAGCAAACCAATTCTACAATCCTTATTAGAAAAAATACACCTGCTTTTTTGTTTATAAGTTGCAAAGCGATTGCAACATACGCATGCGTCATCCTATAGGGAATAAGCCGCATTACGGCGGTGACGAGACGACGCAATTTTGCAACAGCCCATCACAAAAAATCATATTCCAGAGCGTAATTTTTCCAGTTCATCATAGATCTTCTGACATTGCTTTACGGCATCTCTATTCAATTGCTCCAATTGCTCCAATTGTGCCAACGGACTTTCACCAGCAGGCGGATCGCCCTGATAAGGCATGTGCCTGTGCTTGGAATGCAAAGTGCATCTTGCCTTCAGGCTGGACAATTGCACCTCGTCACAATCCAGCGCAAACAAGGCAAACAATTGATCCCATAGAATCGCCGGCAATTGCGCGTAATTCAACAAATGCAGATGCGATGCCTGGACCTGTTCCAAACCGGCTGCAAATAAGGCTGCCAACACCGCAGCCGCATAGCCATCCATGTCTGCAACAGGCAGATGCTGGTCCTGCACTTCCAGCCTGGTGATATCGAGCAGACCAGGTATCATTTGTGGCCCGCGCTGACGCCGGTGAGAAGCCAGCACCGCCTCCGGTTCACGATAAAGAAATATAAACGGCGTATCAGGAAATGCCTGACGTATGAATGCCAGCCATGGCATATGCCAGCTATCGAATTTGATGAAAAAATGCGTCTCGGCAACATGACGTTTTTGGCCCAGCACAGCCACCAGTTGCCGCAGCAAATCAAGGGCACCCGGCATGTCAGGCTGATGATGATAGTGGCGAAAAAATGCGTCCAGCACCGGTGGCTCTGACAGCACGACACACTGCGGCAGCGATGCCAGCATCTGTGTCAGCAAGGTTGAACCGCAACGTGACACATGAAAAATGAACGCGGTCGGCGCAATACTTTGCATGCCATGAGACAGCGCATCCAGCCTTGCCAGCGGCGTATGGCATACCTGTCTTTCCGCATAGGTTTGTGCGGACAGGCTGTCCTGGAAAAAAGATTCCGTGAAGCTTTTCTCGCCCAAATAACGCCACCACAAGCTATTCGTTTCCGCAGCAATCGCTACCGGAAACCAGCCCAGCATGCTGTCGATAGTGGATGCATCAATCTGCTGACCACGCAGCAATGCGCGTTCTTCGGCAGCAAAGCCTTGCTTCATATTCATTTTTTAAACGCTCATCCAAATCAGCCAGCCAACCTGATGGCATCGAGTGCATCCGCTAAGCTGATGCCGGCCACTTGATTGCCCGCCCGCAGTTGCTCAATTACGGCCAACACATTGCCATCATTGATGGAAGGGTCCGGATATTTTGATGCTGGTCTGGCGACCCAGCCCGCATCCCGGAACACTTCTTCCAGCCAGGCATTGCTGACACAATCCAGCATCAGATGCACCCTGGCTTGCGTACCAGGATTACGCACGGCATGCAGGCAACTGGCATTCAGGTACCAGGTGTCACCAGCCGAAAAATGCACTTCTTCTCCGTCAATGCGAAACAATACATCGGGCGTAGTGTTAATCGGTATATGCAAACGCGTAATACCGTCTTCCAGTGAGGTGGCGTCGTCCCTGTGTTCCTTGATGACGCCACCAGCTTCCAGCGACATCAGGCGTATCGAGGTTTTTTCGCATTGGAAGACATCAATCACCTCCCGCATATAGGGGCAGCCCAGCAATAACGCGGTATCCTGAAAGTGCCCTTCGTTGACCGGCATGATGTGATCGATACGCCCATCCACTGCGCGCAAAGGCAGACACAGCCAATTGTTTTCGTATGCATTGGTATTGAAATGGCTGATCCATTGCGATGCTTGCAACTGATTTAACTCTGCGCGTAAGCGCGTCAGATCAAAAGAAAATGGTAACTTCAAATAACGACTAGGCTGCGACATCAGGCTGCTCCATTTGTCTGCCAGTCGCAGCACCTATGCCAACACCACCAGGCCAACGCATTTGCTCAAACAAACCGTCACTGCTCTGTACCAAAAAACCCATTTGCAGATACAACGCCCTTGCCCCCGGGTTGCGCAATTCCACCGCAAGACTGATGCCCAGGTTTTTTTCCAGTGCCTGTTCTTGCATGGCCAACAATACCGATCTGGCGATACCATTGCGCTGCACTTCTGGTGCGATGGCTATATCCACCAGATGTAAGTCGTTTGCACCGGCATCAATGATCACGCGCCCCACTGACTTTCCAGCTAGTTCAACAATGTAATGTTGTGCTTCTGGATAATGTTGCCGCATACCAACCATCTGCAAATGTTGTTGCATCTTGATCATTTGTGCGACGACAACGGCGTCCATAGGCAATTGTTGCAAATCTTGACGGCGGCTCGCATACAGCGCATCCAGGAAAACCTGATCGTCCTCTCTTTGCATTCGCAATTGACGCTCGCCAGTTAATTTGTACACAAGTACTCCCAAGATGATTAAAATCACATGATTATCATCCTGCCTATGCTTGTGTTTTCTTGCAAGTGAAACTTTAACCACGTAAAACCATGACACTTTCCAAAGAGCAACTCAACGCCTATATTGGTAATATCTTTCGTATAGAAACCTCCATAGGTGACATCGAACTTAAACTGGAAGAAGTCGATGAGCGCTCGCGCCGTGGCTTGCCTGAACACTTCCCTACACCTTTGCTGCTGATATTTTCCGGCACGGGTACCAAGCTGCTGTCACAAGATAACTACATCGTCCATCACCCCGAGATGGGACAGAATGTATGGTTGATGGCACCCGTGATGCCCGATTACGACAAGGGACAAGACAAGCAGAAACATGAAGATGGCAGCACTTGCTTTTTTTACCAGGCATTCTTCAATTAATTAAAATTTCCGCAAGGAAATTACTGCTCAAATAAACAGCGAGAAGCACGTCTTTCTTGCCATTTTCAATTGCTTCAATGTTAGTATTGCAGTTATTCTTTTGATACTTTAGCCATGCAAATGTGGTGATGTCAGCGCAATCGATGATATCAAGTTGTTTCATGCTGCCCCCTCGAAAAACAAATGGGCAAATATCACTGAATCATTTATTGATGTGTTTGAAGTGATAAGTAATCAGATTTCAGTTTTGCAGTATCTCGTATCGGGCCTCAATGACTCCCGATGTTATTCAGGCTTATCGTTGGTGGTCGGATGCGTGATCAGGAACAAATAAAGACTCTTTCCAATACATACGAAGGTGGTGCAAAAACCTGGTGGCTAAGTGGCTTGCCGGGCGCGGGTAAAACCACCCTGGCACAAAACCTGGCAGATCGCCTGCGTGCGCATGCCCTGCCGGTTTGTGTTCTGGATGGCGATGAATTGCGCAAGGGCCTGTCACATGATCTGGGCTTTAGCCCTGCTGATCGCGAAGAGCAAGGTCGCCGTACGGCAGAAATGGCCAGGCTGCTCAACAGCAATGGCATTCATGCGATAGTTGCACTGGTATCTCCTACCATCAGCGGCAGGGCGCTGGCCAGAGACATCGTGGGCACACAGCGCTTCATTGAAACCTATGTCGCCACGCCTTTGCATATCTGCCAGCAACGCGATCCCAAAGGCTGGTATGCCAGGGCAAAAAACGACCCAGCATTGCAATTGACTGGCGTTTCTGCGCCTTACGAAGCACCTGTATCACCAGACTGCGTGATCGATACCAGTCAGACAGCGCTGCCTGATGCGATCGATCAACTTTTCTCTTACGCTAAAGAATTCAGTACTTTATGACAGCAGCAAAATACCATTTCATTTCTGGCTTGCCACGCTCGGGCTCGACCTTGCTGGCAGCACTGTTGCTGCAAAATCCGCGTTTTCATGCAGGCATGACCAGCCCGGTTGGCAGTCTGTTTCGCGGCATGCTGAATCAATTGGGTGCAGGTAGCGAATTTGGTACTGTCGTCAGCAAAGAACAAAGACGTCGGCTGACACGCGGCATCTTTGATTCCTATTATGCAGACCAGGCGGGCAAGGAGGTCATCTTCGACACCAACCGCATGTGGAGTGCCCATATGCCGGTATTAATGGATCAGTTTCCGGACTCCAAGGTGATTGCCTGCGTGCGTAATGTGGCTTGGATCATGGATAGCCTGGAGCGTCGTTACCGCGCCAATCCCTATGAAATTACCCGCCTGTTTAATGACGACGTGGAACGCAATACCGTGTACAGTCGGGTAGAAACCCTGGCCCAGGCAAACCGCCTGGTCGGCTATCCATGGACTGCACTCAAGGAAGCATTTTACGGTGAACATGCGAACTCTTTGCTTATCGTTGACTATGACATCCTGGCGCAGGTGCCAGAAAAGGTGATGCCTCTGATTTATCAATTCCTGGGTGAACCTGAATTTGAGCATAACTACCGCAATGTCAGCTATGACGCGCCGGAATTTGATGCGCCACTTGGTATGCATGGCTTGCACAAAGTGCGTCAATACGTCAGTTTTGAAAAACGCAAAACCATTTTGCCGCCAGATCTGTTTGAAAAATTTGCTTCTTTATCGTTTTGGAATGACACCAGCAATAGCCTCAGCAATGTCATTACGGCAAAAGTACCGGCTAATGTGGAGATATAAATCCGTGAACATCGCTTGTCGTCCCTGTCAGCAAATCAGAACGCGCTCTTACGATCTGCTTACACTGTAGAAATATACTGTTTTACTTTTTTGCATTTCGTCCGAAATTTGTACATGAAGTTAACGTCCACACTTTAGCCAGGCCCGATGATGATGAATACGCCCAATTCCCTTCGCCCACAAGACAATCTGTCTGAACACGATAATGCACCTGTTCAGGCCCATGACATTCAGGTAGCGGCGGCCACCTTGGCACCACCAGCCCTGACTGCACCTGCGCCAGCAACTATGATAGCCACTATGATGGCAACACCAGCGGCACCTGCCCCGCTTGCCAGTGCAAGCAATCCCATTGCCCATGATGTCGTATTTGTTGATAGCCGGGTAACAGATAGCGCAAGTTTGCTGAAGGGCCTGGCCCCGAATGCAGAAGTCGTTTTCCTGGATAAAACTGCTGACGGCCTGCAACAAATGGCCGATTACCTGGCTGGGCACCAGGTCAATTCTGTGCAAATCGTCGCGCATGGCTTTGAGGGCCAGCTCTGGTTAGGCAAAACTTTCCTTGATAACACTACCCTCAATACCCACAGCGAGGCCTTGGCCAGCATTGGTAAGGCACTGGTACCTGGTGGCGACATTCTGGTGTATTCATGCAACCTGGCAGCAGGCGATGACGGCGCAAGTTTCGTCGCCAGTCTGGCGACGTTGACCGGTGCGGATGTGGCGGCTTCCAGCAACCGTACTGGCGTAGGTGGTGATTGGGATTTGGAAGTTACTACCGGCAAGATTGAAGCAACATCGGCTTTATCCAAGGATGCGGAAAGTCACTATGATCATTCGCTGGCGACGGTCACGATTACCAATGGTAATGACACGGGTGCCGGTTCCCTGCGCAACGCCATTGCTGCAGCCGGTATTGGCGATACCGTCACCTCGAATGCCAGCCGGACAGTCACACTGAGCTCTGGCGCGCTCGTCATCAACACAAACATGACCATAGACGGCGATCTTGACGATAACGGTACGCCCGATGTCACCATAGATGCCAACTATACTAGCGGGGTCTTGAGTATTTCATCAGGCAAGACTGTCACGCTTGATGGCTTGATTATCACCCACGGTTCTTTGTCTGGTACTGGTGGCAGTGGTGGTACAACTGCCACAAATGGCTTGGATGCGCTAGGTGCTGGCATTTCCAATGCAGGTACATTGACAATAAAAAATTCGACCATAACGGCCAATGGTGCCGCAGCTGGCGGCGGTGGTGGCGGTGTAAGCGGTGCTTATGTCGGCAGCGGCGGCGGCGGTGGTGGACCGCTTATCAACGGAGGCAGTCAAGGGACGGGGGCATCAGGTGGTGCAGCCACTGGGTATACATCTACTGCGGGTACTAGCGGTGCAGGAGGTAAAGGTGCCGGCGCCGGATCTATGGGAGGCAATGGTGGTACTACAAATGGTGGTGCTGGTGGTATAGGGGCCGCCTATAATTATTCCAACGGTGGTGCCGGAGCCACTGCTACCAGTGGTTCACTCAGGGTTGGTGGTGGTGGTGGTGGCACCGGCTGGAGTGCTGTAGGTAAAGCTGGTGGCAATGCAGTTGGTGGTATATACAATGCGAGCACCGGCACAATTAACGTTATTGGTACCTCAGTTATCAGTAACAACGTTGGTGCCGGCGGAGGAGGTGGTGGTGGCGGTGCTGGTACAGGCATAGGTTCATCGAACGACAATGGCGGTGCTGGCGGGATAGGTGCCGGTGGTGTTTATAACAAAGGTACATTCAACATTACTAGTGCCAACTTTACTGCCATGACCGGGAACGTTGGCGTTAGTGGTTCAGGCGGTTTGGAGAATGGGACAGGGGTTACTGGTAGTTCACCGTCAGCCGTACTTAATGTTGGTGGTACAGGTACCCAAAATACGAGCTACGTCCCACCGCCAGAAACTATCACCAACGTTACTTCTTCTAAAACCAATGGCAGCTATACCGTCGGTGAAGTAATTACTATCACCATAAGCTTTAGTGGTGCAGTGGATGTCACTGGTACCCCACAGCTTTTGCTTGAAACAGGCACGACAGACCGTACCATCAATTACACCGGTGGCACAGGCACCAGTATATTAACTTTTACCTACACTGTTCTATCTGGCGACACCTCTGGAGACCTCGACTATCACGACACAGCGGCATTGTCATTGAATGGAGGAACAATCAAAAATGCAGGGACGTCTACCGTTGCAACGCTGACTTTATTTAGTCCTGCCGCCGCTGGGTCTTTGGGTGCCAACAAAGCCATCGTCATTGACACTACCGCCCCAGCCGCACCTGGGACACCTGCAATGACTGCAGGTACCGATACCGGCAGTTCAAGCTCAGACGCGATCACCACCAACACGACGCCCGCCTTTACTGGAACGGCAGAAGCCAACAGCACCGTCAAACTGTACGACACAGATGGTGTCACTTTACTAGGTACAAGCACGGCAGATGGTTCTGGCAACTGGAGCATCACCAGTTCGGCACTGACTCTCGGTGCCCACACCATCAAAGCCACGGCAACCGATGCCGCTGGCAATATCAGCGTCCTGAGTACAGGTCTGCCAGTGTCGATAGCCGCACCAACCATTACCAGTGCCAGCTATGATGCCAGTGCCGGAACCTTGCTGGTCACCGGCACAGGCATGGTCACCGGTGACGCCATCATTGCAGCCAATTTGACACTGACAGGTCAAAGCGGCGGCACCTATGCACTCACCCCCGGCAGCAACACTACCGCCACCAGTGCTACCAGCTTTACGGTCACTTTGAGTGCGGCTGACAAACTGGCGATCAATGGTTTGTTGAATAATAATGGAACCAATGCGGTCAGTGGTACCACATTCAATCTGGCTGGTGCCCTGAACTGGGATAACACGGCTGGTGCAGCAGCAGACGCTACCAATGGTGTGACAGTCTCCAACGTCACAGCACCAACGATTACCTCAGCCGCCTATAACGCTGCAACAGGTATCTTGACTGTCACAGGCACGGGCCTGGTCAGTGTCATTGGTGGGCCCAATGATATTACAGTGAATAAACTGCGCATCGTTGGCGAAGGAGGAACAGGGCGTACACTTACCATTTCCACCAATGTTGAGATTACAGATGCCACCACTTTTTCTGTTCAGTTAAGCGGTAATGACAGGATTATTGTTGATAGTTTACTCAATAAAAACGGTACAACGTCGACCAGCGGGTCAACATATAATGTGGTCGCATTCGACGACTGGAACAGCACAATTACGAATGGCGATATTTCTGACGCCACCAATCCGCTGACTGTGTCGAATGTACCTGTACCAACCATCACTTCTGCCACCTACGATACCGCTACAGGAACACTGCTGGTCACCGGCACAGGTTTCCTGCAACTTACTGGTGCAAATAACGATATTGTCGCGAATAAGTTCACGCTGACTGGTGAAGGCGGCAGCACATATACTCTGACCAACACCAGCAATGTCGATATCGCTAGCACTAGTAATACCCTATTTACTCTGGTCCTGAGCGCCACCGACAAATCTGGCATCAATCAGATCATCAACAAAAACGGTACCAGTTCCACCGGTGGCACCACTTATAACCTGGCCGCCGCTGAAGACTGGACAGCAGGTGCTGATGCTGCGGTCGTCGTTGCTGATCTGACTGGCAACGGTATCACCGCCACTGTCGCGGTGCCCGTGATTACTTCGGCCACCTATGATGTTGCTACGGGCAATCTGGTTATCACTGGTACAGGATTTACCCATCTGACAGGTGCGACCAATGACATCGTCGCCAACAAGTTCACCATCAAAGGCCAGGCCAACGGTACTTATACCCTGACTGATACCGCGAACGTAGAAATTACGTCGGACACCAGCTTCACCTTGGTCTTGTCCACCACCGACAAGGCAGGTGTGAGAACCCTGCTCAATGCCAATGGCACCTCTTCTGGCGACAGCACCACCTATAACCTGGCTGCGGCTGAGGACTGGACTGCTGGCGCAGACGCTGCTGTCGTCGTTGCCGACCTGACAGGTAACGGGATTACTGTTTCAAATGTTGTGGTACCGACGATTACCTCGGCCACTTATGATGCCAGTGCCGGAACCTTGCTGGTGACTGGCACAGGCATGGCCACTGGTGACGCCATCGTTGCAGCCAATTTAACACTGACGGGTGAAAGCGGCGGCACCTATGCACTCACCCCCGGCAGCAACACTACCGCCACCAGCGCTACCAGCTTTACGATCACCTTGAGTGCGGCTGACAAACTGGCGATCAATGGTTTGTTGAATAATAATGGAACCAATGCGGTCAGTGGTACCACATTCAATCTGGCTGGTGCCCTGAGCTGGGATAGCACGGTTGGCGCAGCAGCAGACGCTACCAATGCTGTGACAGTCTCCAACGTCGCAGCACCAACGATTACATCTGCGACTTACGACGGTACCACGCACGTCTTCACCATCACTGGCACCAACTTGGTCCAGACTATCGGTGCCACCAATGACGTCACGATTTCCAAACTGACGATTACCGGTGAAGGCGGCGCCACACGTACGTTGTCTACCACTGGCAACGTCGAAGTCACCTCAGCCACCAGCTTTACCTTTACGCTGGCCGGTGCCGACATCGCCGCTGTCGATAGTTTGCTCAACAAGAACGGCACTTCATCCGCCAGCAGCTCCACCAGCTACAACCTGGCTGCTGCCGACGACTGGAATAGCGTCATCACTGGCGGCAACATCGCTGACCTGACCGGCAACGGCATCACCGTGTCGAACGCCGTACCGAGCATCATCAGTTCCACCTACAATGCCGCCACTGGTGTCCTGAGTGTGTCTGCCGTCAACATCGTCACTGGCGACACCATCGATGTCACCAAATTAAGCCTCACTGGCCAGGGCGGTTCCTACACCCTGACAGCGGCCACCAGCAACCCAACTGCCAGCGGTGCCACGTCTTTCACGGTCACGCTGGGGGCTGTCGACAAACTGGCCGTCAATGGCATCCTGAACAACAATGGCACCTCTGCCGTTGATACCACCACCTTCAACCTGGCAGCCGCTGCGTCCTGGGATCAGACAAGAACTTCCGGTGCCGACCTGACTGGCAATGCCGTCACCGTCTCCAATGTATCTGCCCCGACGATTACGTCCGCCACTTATGACGGTACTTCTCATATCTTTACCGTCACCGGTACCAATTTGGTTAACACCATCGGTGCGACAAACGATGTCACCATTTCGACATTAACGATCACCGGTGAAGGCGGCGCCACACGTACGTTGTCTACGACTGGCAATGTCGAAGTCACCAGTGCCACCAGCTTTACCTTTACCTTAGCTGGTGCTGATATTGCTGCGGTAGATGCCATTTTAAATAAAAACGGTACCTCGTCCGCCAGCAGCGCCACCTCCTACAACCTGGCCGCTGCCGACGACTGGAACAGCGCCATCACCGGTGGCAACATCCAGGATTTGACCGGCAACGGCATTACCGTCTCCAATGCCGCACCCAGTATTTTGAGTTCCACCTACGATGCCAGCACCGGCATTCTGAGCGTGTCCGCCGTCAACATCGTCGGTGGCGACACCATCGATGTCAGTAAGTTATCTGTGACTGGCCAGGCTGGTTCCTACACCCTGACCACCGCCAATGTCACCGCCAGCAGCAGTACCGCCTTTGCCGTAACCTTGAACGCTGCCGACAAGCTCGCCATCAACGGCATCCTGAACAAGAACGGTACATCTGCCGTTGATACCACCACCTTCAACCTGGCAGCCGCTGCTTCCTGGAATCAGACAACCACCTCCAGTGCCGACCTGACCGGCAATGCCGTCACCGTATCGAATGTATCTGCCCCGACGATCACCTCTGCGACTTATGACGGTACCTCTCATATCTTTACCGTCACCGGTACCAATCTGGTTAAAACCATCGGTGCCACCAACGACGTCACCATTTCCACCCTGACCATTACCGGTGAAGGTGGTGCAACCCGTACTTTGTCCACCACCGGCAATGTAGAAATTACATCCGCCACCAGCTTTACCTTTACCCTCGCTGGTGCTGATATTGCTGCGGTAGATGCTATTTTAAATAAAAACGGCACCTCGTCCGCCAGCAGCGCCACCACCTACAACCTGGCCGCTGCCGATGACTGGAACAGCGCCATCACTGGCGGCAACATCCAGGATTTGACCGGTAACGGCATTACCGTCTCCAATGCCGCACCAAGTATTTTGAGTTCAACCTATGATGCAACTACCGGCATCCTGAGCGTGTCCGCCGTCAACATCGTCGGTGGCGACACCATCGATGTATCAAAACTGTCTATCGTTGGCCAGGGGGGCGGTTCTTACACCCTGACCACCGCCAACGTCACCGCCAGCAGCAGTACCGCCTTCGCCGTAACCCTGAGCGCCACCGACAAGCTCGCCATCAACGGCATCCTGAACAAGAACGGTACATCTGCCGTTGATACCACCACCTTCAACCTGGCAGCCGCTGCTTCCTGGAATCAGACAACCACCTCCAGTGCCGACCTGACCGGCAATGCCGTCACCGTCTCAAATGTATCTGCCCCCACGATTACTTCAGCCACCTACGATGTCACCACCCACATCCTGAGCGTCACCGGCACCAACCTGGTCAGCACCCTGGGTGCCGCCAATGACATCACCGTTTCTGCCCTTACCATCAAAGGCGAAGGCGCTGCTACCCGGACCCTGTCTACCAGCGTCAATGTCGAAGTCACCTCCGCCACCAGCTTTAATGTCGCCGTGGCAGGTGCCGACCAGGCTGCTGTGGAAGCCCTGTTCAACAAAAACGGCACCGCCTCCACCAGTGGCACCACCTACAACCTGGCCGCAGCGGACGATTGGGACAGCGTCATTACCGGTGGCAACATCGCCGTCACCACCACCGCCATTACCGTCTCCAATGTCCCGGTCCCCACCATCACCTCCTCGATCTACAACGCCAACACCGGCGTGCTGACCGTGACAGGGACTGGCATGACTGGTTTGACCGGTGCCACCAACGACATCATCGCCAACAAATTCAGCCTGCAAGGCGAAGGCGGTGCCAGCTATACCCTGACCACCACCAGTAATGTCGAGATCACCTCCGACACCTCGTTCACCCTGACCCTGAGTGCCGCAGACAGGCTGGGGGCCAATCTCATCATGAACAAGAATGGTCCCAGCTCCACCAGTGTCAACACCTACAACCTGATCGCCGCCGAAGACTGGAATGCCGGGGCCGATGCCGCTGTCGTCATTGCCGATTTGACCGGCAATGGCATTACCGTCACCAACGTGGTGGCACCGACCGTTACTTCGGCCACCTACAACGTCGCCACCGGTGTCCTGGTGGTCACCGGCAACAACTTCCTGACACTCACCGGTGCCAACAACGACATCACCGCCAACCGCATCCGCTTCCTCGGACAAGGTGCCTTCAACTACACCCTGACCGATACCGCCAACGTCGACATCACCTCCAACACCAGCTTCAGCATGACCATGAGTGTCAACGACAAGGCGGCCCTGGCACTGCGGATGAACAAGGATGGCACCTCGTCCACTGACACCACCACCTACAACATCGGCATGCTGGAAGACTGGAATACCGGTGCTAACGTTGCCGTCGTCATTGCGGATCTGTTTGGCAACCCCATTACCGTCACCGGCAACAACGTCGCCCCCGTCATCGGCGGCGTCGTCGCTGGCCAGGCCGGCAGCGAAACCACCCCGGTATCGCCATTTGCTG
>NZ_JBMPOR010000030.1:0-72738 GCF_049340265.1 Undibacterium sp. Di26W | reverse complement strand
GATTGACGAACATAGCTTTTATTGTCCGGGCGTTGCCGCATCGGCAACAGCGCTTCTGCACGTTTCCAAAATTCGTCCGTTACTTCCCATGACTTGGCTCTCGTCATTCCCTATCATCGCAAAAAAATATCTCGATCTTAGTTTATCATTTATTTACGGATAAGTTCTTAGTCACATCCACGTCCATATCTACCTGCATGGCAGCAGCAATGATGTCCATGTCATGGCTACTGATTTCAACGATGCCGAAACGGAACTGGTAAGCCCAGTTGCGCACGCCGGCAGAAAATTCCATGCTTTCCAGCAGCGGATGGATGGCTGCTATCTGAGACGGCAGCCACAAGACATCACGACGGTAGGGATGAAATCCTTCACCCATAGCCACCTGGTAAGTTGCGCGCGGCAGGATGATGCCTAGCGCGGTAAACGCCTGTAGTTTGATCTTGCTGCCAAAAACCTGGCTGGGTGAGTAATACACTATTCTGTCGCCGCCTTGCAGGCGACGTAAAGGGGCAGCCTTGCCATGACATACCTGCATGAAGCCATCGCGCTGACCACCTTGCACATGGTCAGCCGAGGCAACTGCAATCCAGTTGCGTGCCATGATCAGCTTGGGGTAAAGACGCGCAGGCGATGACCGTCTGCATCCAGTGCCACGAAGGTGTAGCCAAAATCCAGCGCACAGGGCGCTTGTGCAATGCTCAGCCCGCGTGTTGCCCACTGGGCATGGGTGGCATCAACGGCAGCCTGGTCGGCGACGGTAAAGGCCAGTTCGCTGCCACCAACGGCGGTGGCTGCCGGTTCAACCGTGGCGGCAGCCCATAAACCCAGCATGACGCCGGATGTGAGTTTGAACAGGGCAAAGGTGTCTGAGTTTTCTATCGGTGCCAAACCCAGCAATTCGCTATAGAAAGCCGCGCTGGCTTGTGGGCTGGAGACGTATAAAAGAATATAGCCGGGATTAAACATGAGATGACACTCCTAATAATGGGACATGGGGTAAATGCCCTGAGCCAGGTGCTCAAGGCCTGGCCATGGTATGCCCGGCCAGTGTCAGTTTCTGTCAGTAGTGTTTTGCGGGAGTAGCAGCGGGAAAACCGATGCGGGCACCAGTTTCTGGTGCCCGCATGATGGGGATTGGTGCAGATATGTGACGGTGACGGAATGGGCCGCTGGCAGGCCCAATCCATTGGTTGACTTGCTGCTTATTTTCCAGAGCAGATAAACGGATAATGGGTATTGTCTATCAGCGGTATGACTCCGAAGAAATCATTCAATACCGATTCAGCGGTACAGTAGGCCCCTTCGACCCAGGCCTGGTCATTGGAATAGGCTTCGCCGACGATGAAGATATTCGTATCTGCACCAGGTATCAGTTGTGAAGGCTTGCGGATTTTTTGCTGTACATCGCCAATATCATAATGTGCGGCCCAGGCATGGTAGCCAGCATTGAAGGGCGGCAGTGACCAGTCTATGTAGGCGGCATCCAGCGGTTCCGGCACGGAGGTAAAGTCGGCATTCGGGCCGAAATGGATATTCGCCAACTGCTTGCGCACCATCTTCAGCATGCGTGGCGGCAGCTTGCGCGGGCCTTTCAGTGGCTCGGTGTTTTCAGATATGGGGAGATGTCTTTGCTCATCCGGTCCCAGCTCCAGTTCTTGCCAGAAGGTGGTGAACATTTCATCGTCATAGGCAGCCAGCAGGCCATACACCGGTTCTGCCGTCTTGTCGGTGGCATTGTTGCCAAAATAGACCACCATGCGTACCGGATTATCCGTGACGCTGGGGCCTATGGTATTGCGGGTTGAAGCTGACAACAGCTGTTCTTCCTGCGGTACGGTCAGGCGTTCCTGCAGACGCTGCTCGACCACTTTCAACAGGCTTTCGGCGCTGGAATAGGGGGTGTTCATGATCTCTGCCTGACCATCCACTGCCGGTCTGGCAATTTTCAATAAATACCTTTCAGGGAATTGTTGTTTTTCCAGCGCCAGCAAGACATCCTTGGTGACTTCGTAGCTGGTCAGTTGTGGTGGATAGCTGGCCTGGGTCAGCCACCAGGCTTCCTTGAAAAACATGCCTATCTTGTACGAAGGCTGCATGATGGATGCTTCCATGTACAACTGCACTTTCTGGCCGTTCAATACATCCAGCCCTGGATGGCTTTCATAGCGTGTCGCCTGCGCCACCAGTTCCAGTGCATAACGCGGCATGGCCAGCCAGGCGGCATCAGTGGTGCCACTGCCGGATTTCTTATTGGGATTGTCGCGGTTGGCGATGCTGTAGTGGATGACATGGTCGATGTCGAGTATGGAATGCAGGCGGTGGTTAGGCTGGTAATCAAAAATCACGCCCTTGTCTTTTGCCAGTTGCTTGATGGTTTCAAACAAGGCCTTGAACATGCCGGAATAGCCGGTCGTCAGCGTCTTGTACTGATTGCCGGGGGTGAATTCATTATTGGTCTGGAAGGCGACTGCGGCATTCCAGTTAATCACATTCGAGGTATAGCCATTGCCATCGGCGGCGTAGTTATAGCCTTCAGAACCCAGTTGATCAAACATCAGGTTCCAGTAACCGATATCCTTGAGCTTGTCACCTTTCTGGAAGATGGATGATTCCGGCAATTCAGCCGTGATTTTGCCGTGCTGGTAAAAATGATCCCACTCACGCCGGGTTTGTGGCCCGGTAGTGGCGGTCACGGCCAGGTCTTCAACCACAGTAAAACCCTGATTCGGCGACAAGCTGGCAAGATAGTTATTGGCGTTATAGGGCGCGGGGTTACGCGAAGTCACCTCTTGCAGATAGAAATTTTCGCTGCGCAGGTAGTACAGAGGATTGTCAGATTCATTGAAGGGCACCGAATACTGATCCAGCCCCAGTTTGGAAATGACGGTTGTCACCAGTCTGTGGCCCGGTGCCTTGCCATCATTCGCATCCTTGGCCTTGCTATTCCATTCTGAATAACGCATACCACCCAGTTCCACATAAGACTTGCTGGGGTCATTTTGATAATGCCAGGTACAGACACGGGCACCAGGTGCGCGGCTGCCATGGTCTTCTTTGCTGAAGTCGTACTTGCCCCAGTCATACAGTTCAAGTTTGTCGCCCTTGCCCAGCAGTTTGTGATGCTCATGTTCCCTGGTTTGTCCGCTTAACAGGCGCCAGGCAGTGTACAGGCCGGCGGCGCCGGCACCGAAGATGGAGTAGGTTTTGGTTGTCATGATGTCGTCTGTTCGTTATGTGGTTGAACCGATGGTGGTCGAGTCGATGAGTTGTTGTGTGCTCACGCATTTTCATTATTTCAATTGCGTAAAGTATTTGTAGCCGGTGGCAAAATGCGAGATATCAAATGGGGTGTGGCCATCCAGAGCCAGGTCTGCCAGTATTTTTCCCAGCAGTGGTACAAACTTGCCTGCCCAGCCCGTGGCATAAATCACGATGTCCTTGTGTGCAGGGACGTAGGCAGGTGCAAAATCGACCAGCAATTCCTTGTTGGGGATTTTGCTGAGCGCCACCAGGCAGGTAGAGGTGTAATGCGGCACCGGCTCCAGGCCCGACATATGGTTTTTAACCCACTCTGCGGTATAGGCCAGCTCTTGCGGATTGGGTACCAAGGTGCGCTGTTCAGGAGAGTCGAGCGGTGTGATCACGAAGTCAGAGGCAACCCGTATATAGCCGGGATAATTCCAGCTGACTTCAGGGAAACCATAGAACTGGTTGCCATTGCTGCCCACAGGATTTTGAAACACAAACCAGGTCGGGTATTGAACCTGCGGTGTCGTCTTTTTATAAAATGCCGATGCCATATTCCAGTAAGTGGCAGCCACCTGGAATTTCAGCAATTTGAAAACAGCATTGGCATATGGACCCGGAACCAGTACCAGTTTCTTTGCCGTAAAATTGCCCAATGGGGTAGTCACTTCAAACTGATCATGATGATGTTCTATCTTGGTGACAGGCGCTTCTTCCTTCAATGTCACCAGGCTGGATTCACGGTTCCAGTTGTACAGGGTTTGCTGGGTCGCCTTCAGGTCTATGCTGGCACCCTGGGGCTGGAACAAACCCGTGTAGGTGGATGGCAAATCCCGGAAATGGTATTGACTCTCAAGCTCGCTGGCGCTGACGGTGGTATAGGGAACGTTTTGCGCTGTCAGGGCAATTTCTGCCTGCTTGATATTGCCCTCGGTGGAATGCACATCCGGGTCACCAAACCACAAGGTACCGACTTCATCCATCAACGGTACCGGTGTCAGGCTTTGCAACTCATCCCAGAAAGGAATGGATTGTTTGACCAGCTTGACCATGTATTCATCCGGGTAAGGGATGCGGAACTGTCTTGATACCCCGGCAGAACTACCCAGTTGATTGATGAAGGTAAATTGCTCCAGCACCAGGGTGCTTACCTTGCGCTTGCTCAGGTGATAGGCAGTTGACAGACCCATGGGGCCACCACCGATGACGATCACATCGAAGTGTTTGTCATTGTTCATAAGATGTCCTCTCTGTGTTCAATGCGCGTTGCACGCATGGCTTGTCTACATCGAGGCATCGTGCCGTATCAGGCACGATGCTATATTCATCTACAAGTTGATCTGCAAATTCGTCTGCAAATTTATCTGCAAATTCATCTGCAAAAGCAGGCAGGCATCATGTCCTGATCAGCGTGGCGACAGAAATATGGGGCCAGTCTATATCCAGGAAATTCAGCATCACTGTCTGCGTGTACTGCATTTGCAGGAAATGGCTGCCATCCGGGCGTTCTACCGTTTCTATCCAGAAAATCGCATCCATCTTGGTGGCATTCGCATTGATGGTCACGAAAGGGATATTCACAATACCACCTACCGGTATCGAGGCAACTGACAGCACGGTATTGCTGATGATGTTCTGGCCCTGTATCGCATCTACCAGTGCCTGGTTCATGTTGGCGACGTATTCCTGTTTCATGCCAGGTGGCAGTTTTGTCAGCGTGTAAGGATCAAGATAACCCAGCATTTTGTGCGCCAGGCCAGGGCCGGTGGGTTTGGCACTGACCGGTGCAATTTGCGGGCCGCCTTTGGCACCAAAGCCTACTCCTTGCGCTAGCAGGGAATCACCGTGCGGGATGGTCGATTGCCGGACGACGCTGGCCTTGCCCGGCGGCGCTGTAGTTGCCGGCACGTTCAGCCAGATGCCGGGTTCAATATGGATGCCTTCCAGCGTTTGCGCATCATTCACCTGTTGCAGGTAAGTCAGGCCAAAGATGTTGATATCATTTTGGGCCGAACCACGATTGGGCACCGCACCGCCAATGGCATTGAATTGTATTCTTTCCGTCGTGGAATTCAGGATTAGGCGAAAATCATGGCCATTTTGTTTGTCGGGGACGGCAATCAGGTTAAAGCCACGACCGGACCAGGTACCTTCCAGTTCAGACAGGAATCCCAACGGTGACGTGGCCTGATGGCTGGGCGCTGCAGCGCGCAGAGGTGAATTGACATTCATTGATGACATCCTTCTGAGGTTTTACTGCGTGAGAAAATCCGGATTTGTCTTAAAGAACAGATACAAAAACCTTAAGCGAGTTTGTTCAGGCGACGCAGATTTGTCTGAGAAGCTGATTGCCTAAATAATAAGAATTTGGTTAATGAATAGTATAGTAAAAAAATTAACTTGTGAAGCAGGATTTTACTCAATCCTGTGAGCAATGCGACGGGGATAGCGTGCAGTTTCTGATAAGCAAAATACAGGGAGGTGACAGCAGTACGACAGGAAGTGGTCGCGCACAGGCTTGATGGATTTCCTGTGCGGTATTTTTGACGGGCAGGGGGTGAAGAAAGTGGGCAGGTGCCTGCCCAGATGATTTAAGTCTACACGCCCTAATTGGCGCTTTGCGGCCCTTGTCCAGCACTGTGATACAGAGAAGGGATTTTATTTCTGCTGAGTATCATCATGCCCATGCTGGCTGCGGCCAGCAAAGCCCAGTTCAATCCAGGCAGATGCAGGGTCTGCGCCAGGTCAAACAGGATGCCGCCAGCCATGCTGCCGACCATGGTGCCTATGCTTTGATAAAACATCTGTTGCGACATCAGCCTGCCGGTATCGGTTGCCGATTTGTTGGCAAACCGGGCGATCAGTACATCCAGCGAAGGCCCATAAAATACCTGGCCGAACGACAGTAAAATGGCTGATGCGACGACTGCCGCTGCGCTGTGGGTAAATACCGTCATCAGCGCAAAACTCAAAAATAAACAGGCATAGCCTATCTTCAAAAACCGGAAATGGTCACGCGTGCGCACGGCGCGGCGGGAGATTGGGATCTGGAAAAAAATGATCACCAGTGCTGCCAGCCAGAACGGCGTCGATACCGGAATCTCGGGTGTAAACTTCGGGATGTGCAGGCTGAAACCTATCATGGGTTGCACGGCAAAACACCAGAATACCGCATTCGATAAATGAAACATCAATGGCAATTGTGAAGGGGCATCGTTCACGTCACCATTCGTGGCATCGACAGGTGATGATGCTGATGTTGCTACACTGGCGTTTTGCTTTTCCAGTGCCAGGTGATGTGCTTCATGATCGCTGATGGCACGCATGGCTACCAGCATGAACAGGCCGTAGACAATGAAAGTAATCAGCACGATCAGGAACACCAGCTTCAATTGTTCATGCGGCACCCAGCTAGCCGTCAGATAACCACCTACCAGGCCCATACGTATGGAAAATGCCAGCTTGCTGAACAGCGTGGCCTGATTCAGTTCTTTCAATTTCAGCAGGTAATTTTTTAAACCAGGAAAGGACAGGCCGCTGCCCAGGCCCGCCAGCAAGGCAAACAGTGCCAGCGCCCAGGCCTGTTGCAAATACGCCATGCAATACAGGGCAATGCCTTCCAGCAGGATATTGCCGGATACCGCCAGCGGATGACCCGCCAGGCGTGGAAAGCGGCTGCCCGTATAAGAACCCAGTACACGCCCCAGGTTCAGCCCGAATAAAATCGATGCAGCCCAGAAGCCGGAAAACGCTTTGCCAGTTTCGGAAACGATGATGGGCGTATACAAGGCAACACCGCCAGAGGCAATCGCCACACCAATGTAAATCAGATAGGAATTAAAAGCTGGATTGAATTTCTTGTTTTGCATAGTGAACTTGAGCGACCTGGGCGCCGTCATCACCTGAAAACAGCAAATAACCGGGGTCTGCCAATAAGGATGACATCGGCCATACCCCAAAGTTCACAAAGACGGAATCTTTGTGGATTCAGGCAGGCGCGGACGCATCGTGGAAGCTGTTTATTGTACGCCTAATTGACGTCCGCTGTTGCCGTATTGAAAGAAAGAACTTGCCTGGCAAGCTTTAAAAGTGCCCAAGGTAGAGCCAGATCCAGCCTGCCAGCAAGGCCAGGCTCAGCAAAAACAAACCACCGGCACCATTGGGGCGCAAGACACCAAAATAGCCAAGGGCAACGGTTGCCACGCCTTTTTTTGCGCGTTTCATACCACGCCAGCGCTGTATCACTTTCAACCCTGATAACACAAAGGTAAAGGTCGCACATGACAACAGCGAGACCCGGAATACGTTGAGCAGATTGACTTCACCCAGCGATACCTTTTTATAAATGAGACCGATCATCGCCATGATGAACGCCGCACCGATAGAGATGGCGACATTCGCATACATGGTCTTGCGGCTGGTGACGGCGGCATCTTCCAGCTCACATTTGAGCATGTCCACTTTTTCATTGATCAGGGTCGAAGTCTCATGCTTGATGGCGAGTATGCGCTGGTCTATCGCCGCACCTATCTGTGCGGTGGAATAATCAATGAGCGACTTGATGTCATCCTTGGTCATGCTGCGCTGATTATGTATTTCATCCGACAGCAGGGCGATATTTCTATCTACCTGTTCGCCAGCCTGGCGGATGACATCTGATAATTCCTTGCTGACATGGTTGATGGAACGATCAACCAGTGGCGCTACCCGTTCATCGATGACACGGTTAAGACTGTTTTCAAAATGCTCTGAAGCGTTTTTTAATTTCAGTGGGTCAAATGCCATTCTTTCTCCGGTGCTTGGGATAGCGATGCTGCCCGTAATGTCTGACGGGGTGGTACTTGGGATATCAAAATACAGTACTTGTCAGAATTGATTTCAGTATTGCCATTTCTATCTATACGCTTGCCGTCACTGATACTTTTATTGAATCGTCAACCCACAAAGGCTTACCATGCTGATGAAAAAATTATCCCTTGCCACATTGGCGCTCACTGCGCTGACTGCACATTCCTTTGCTTCTGCCCAGGCGTATACCGGTGCGACTATTGGTCGCAGCGAACAGGCGATTAACTGCAGCTTCGCTACTACATGTGATTCCAAGTCGAATAATTTCAAGGTCTTTGGCGGCTACAATATCGACAAGAATTTTTCGGTTGAACTGACTTATTTTTCTTTGGGTTCTGCAAGTTATTCATTTCCTGCATCGGTTAGTGCTTTTAGCGCTGTTGCAACACCTGGCGCTATGGTCACCTCCAAAGTTAAACAGAGCGGTCTTAGTCTGGCAGCAATCTATAAACTGGAATTTAATGAGACTTTTGGCGGTTTTGCCAAATTGGGTATCGCCAATGTCAAAGAGGAACGGACGTTTTATATTCCCGGTGCAGCAAACCCTGATTCTTCGTCTAGTTTCAACAAGGCGCTAGTTGGATTGGGGCTGACGTATAAATTAGCCCCGGACTGGACCTTGCGGGCGGAGGTTGAGAAATTGGACTCTGGTAGGAAGGCGACCAATTTCAATCTCGGCGCGCAATACAACTTTTAATCACACAGACAATTTGTCATTGCCAATAAAAAAGCAAAACCTGCAATCAGGTTTTGCTTTTTTATTGGGGTTTTTCAATGCGACAGCTGAGGTAATAACTGTGGTTACTGCCAAAAGTCTAGCCAGTCGATACCAATTAGCCATAAATACAGTACTTGCATATTTCGAATTTTATTTTTATAAGTCTTTGTATAAACTGCAACTTGTTCCCTGGGCAATAAGACAGGTGTTTTTGGCCATGCTGCCATGCACCTTTGATGCTTTGGGCCCGGTTTTCTGATTCAGTTCAGATACATTGATCAACGAACAAAGGTCTTTATGTCGATTAAAAAAATTTCCATTATTGTGTGCGCAACAGCAGGCATGCTTGCCAGTTCTTTCGCTTCTGCCCAGGTCTATGTCGGTGGCTCGCTTGGCCAGAGCGACAAGGGTAATTACTGTAGCAACAGCACTACCTGTGATTCCAAAGCGAACAGTTACAAGGTTTTTGGTGGCTATACCATAGACAAAAATTTTGCAGTGGAAAGCAGCTATTTTTCTGCTGGCAAAACATCGATCAACTCAGGTCTTGCGCTGGGACATAGCGAGCAAAAGAAAACCGGACTCAGCCTGGCTGGCGTGTATAACTATGAATTCAATGAAGCTTTTGCCGGCTTTGCAAAACTGGGTATTGCGCGTGTGAAAACGGACACTTTTTACGACACCTCAGGCCTGCCGCCCACTAGCAGGGCATATACAGAAAACCATGCGTTATATGGCCTTGGGCTGACTTACAAGATCAGTAATACCCTCTCAGCCCGTACAGAATTTGAGGTATACAACCCCAAGACTTTTTCCAGCAGGGGGGCATCAGTAAGCAATCTGTCGGCGGGTTTGCAATACAATTTCTAAGCAATGGCGTGGCGTTGATAAAAACATTTTTGTCCCATCAACGCCATTAAAAGTGTGCTGTTTCAGGCCTTGCCTGGTTTAGCCGCTTTCTTGGCTTTTTTTATTGGGACCGGCAAGGCGGCAGCGGTGGCGCGTGCCAAGCTCGCCAAGCCATCCCTGTCTTCCAGCAATTCACTGTCGATCAGATACCAGGGCTTGGCCTGGGGGTAGGGCGGCGCTTCGGTGATTGTACCTAGCAACTCCCGACCTGCTGCGGTAGGTTTGATAAACAACTGGTCATCACAAATCAGGGCAAACATTTTTTCGCCAGAATAGACAGCATATTCACCAAACATTTTCTTGGCGGTGATGCCTTCACAACTGCTTAGCTGATCAAGCACGAATTCTACAAAACTTGCCTGTGATGCCATCGTATTTAGCTCCAGTTTTTACCGGTCCTTACCAGTCTTGTGCCCTGTTTTAAACAGATAATTTATTCCGGCTTGCGGAAATCATCTGCTATCCAGGCCCGCGCATTTTGCTGGTTCAATTTGTAATCGGGCCTGACCCTGACTTTGGCCAGTTCCACATTATTGGCATCCTGGGCGCTGAGCCAGGCATAGGGGTCATCTTCATCCGGCACGATATCTAGCATGATCTTGAAATCCGCTTCAACCGTCGCCACCATCAGGTTCTTATGCAGTTGCGCATGCAATTGCTGTTCATGCCGGCGTATGACTTCTGATGCAGTTTTCACCAGTGTGCCAAAGGCATTGGCATCCAGTGGCTTGGGATTTTTCTTGTCCCTGCCCATGGTCCAAGGGCCGACCAGGGCTGGTTCTGGTTCACCATCCTTGATCATGGCAACGGCCCAGCCTTCATCGTCGTCATTTTTGATGACGCGGGCTGTCCAGCCTTTGTCGCGCCACAGGCGGGCTTCACGAATTACTTGATCTTCATCGGGCATGGCGGCATGCGCCTGCTGGTTGTTGGTGTCGCTAGGCAAAAGAAATTCTCGCTAATGTATTAAGTCAGGCTGCATCCTACACCTTATGTGGGTATGCTGTCTGGAACCGTGTCTGTTGGTCTGCTTGACAGAGTAGGCAGGGGTGGCAGGGGTGGCAAACCATGGCGCGCCCTGGCCTTCTGACATTTTTCATCACCTGCCTGGACTTCGTGGCAGGGCGAGGGTCTTTGCGCATAGATGGTACATGCAACCGATTTGCCAATGTCACCCGATAGTGCCTGGCAGCGTGGTCGCGCCTGGTTGGTACCTGCCATGCAGGAATAAACAGGGTTCACTGCTTCTGTCAACGCTATAGGGATATGCAGGCTGTCGGCCTCTGCCCAATAAAATGAAACACGGAAGCTGGCGCAGCAGGCACCACATGTCAGGCAGGGATCATTTGTGTTGCTATCAGGGCGAGTTGGCATATGCAATGGAGTATCGCACAGTTTTCAGATACTGCCGGCGAGAGGCAGCCCTTAGAACCTGTTTACGATCTGTAGCGAGCGAGCGTCAGCGGGAGTAAGGGTAACAAAAGCGCAGCGCAAAAAGCGGAATGTACTGAAGTACATGAGCATTTTGAGCAGCGCATGAGCCCCGCGTGGACTCCGATTGTGCCCGCGCAGTAAGATCGCAATCAGGTTCTTAGTGACAGAACAGACTGATGTCGCGCTCGGCAATCATGCGGTCATTATCATCTGCCTTGGTGCCGGACGAGATTGTCCGGTGATAGGCACGGCCTTCCTTGATGGCGGGCAGCAGACGACGTGCTTCGGCACAGCGGGTGGCATCGGTTTCAATCTGGTTGCTGTTATTGGCCCTGGTAGCAGGATTGGCGCTGGGTCTGACGTTGTCGCTCTTGCGTTCTGCCTGCCGCTGCCTGAATGCCAGTTCCTGCTCTTGCCAGCTTTGCGCTGATCCTGTACCTGTCTGGGTACTGACTTTCACTTCTTCCGCTTTGGCATTGCCGGCATCCTGTTTGTTTTCAGAATAATGGGTGTGGCCATTGGCATCTTTCCATTTATAGATTTCTGCCTGTGCCAAAGGTGTCAGCATGACCAGCGCGGCAGCTACCATACCGATGGCCAGGTTAGAAGCAGATAGAGAGGAAGATATTTTCATCAGGGTTCGTTGTGCCAACTTGTCGGTCATGCGAGCGTCGGAATGGCGCAGGCACATTGTACTAGCTCTTGCGATTGATGTAATAAACCTGGCCCTTATTGCAAGCACCTTACTGAATATTTTGTACATTGCGTACATTTTTTATCGCTGGTTGCCCGGATTTTTCAGTGATAAAAACAGACCGCCTGATATCAGCAATGCGCCAGCCAGCAGGGACAGACTCATGCTTTCCCCCAGCACCAGTATGGCAAGCGATACGCCAACCAGTGGCATCAATGCCGTGAACATGGATGCTTTGGCACCCATCTGTTTTACTGCAAAATTGAACAGCAATACCGATATCACGCTGACCAGCAAGCCCTGATAGCCAGCCTGTAGCAGGATGGTACCCAGGTCCCTGTGAAACAGCACCCCACCCTCAAATAGAAAATACACAGGCACATACAGCAGGGCGCCGACCTGTATCACACTGACCACCGACAGCGGGTCGGTATTCCAGCGCCGCATCAAGACCGTGTAAAACGACCACATCAACGCTGCCAGCATAAACAGCAAATCACCGCGCCAGGCATCTGTATAAACCTGTGCAGGTGCCTGCAACACACTGCCAATTTTAACTACCAGTACACCCAGCACCAGCAGGCCAAGCCCGAACAGGGGAATGCGATCCTGCCTGTCCAGCATCAACCTGGCCAGTATCGAGGTAAACAAGGGTGTAAACGCCGGATAAATCAGCGAACAATGGGAAGCAGGTGCCCAACGCAGGCCGCCAACCAGCACCATGTTATACAAGGGGCCTGCCAGCAAGAGCAGCACCAGTGCCCTGGGCCAGCCTACGCCTGCTGCATTCCAGGCACCACGCTTTAAAAACAGCGGCAACATCACCAGACCACTGACGGTAAAACGCAATAAGGTCAGATCCAGTATCGTCAGCGATGCACGATAAGCAAACGTGGCAACCACCGGCTGCGCACCCCAGATGATGGCAACCACCAGGCCATACAGTATACCCATGCAATCTACCCCTGGTTGCTTAAAGAATGGAGTAATCGCAATTGCGCAAATCTGTCAGCAACATATGGCCGGGGGCATGGCTAATGCAAAGAGCCGGCCTGGCCTTTGCCAGCGCTGCCTGTGGCGTCACGCCGCAAGCCCAGAATACCGGCAATTCATCGGGCAACACATCCACCGCATCGCCATAATCCGGCTGTGCCAGGTCCTTGATACCTATCAGTGCCGGGTCGCCGATGTGCACAGGCGCACCATGCACACCCGGGAAGCGCGACGTGATCTGTATCGCCCGTATGGCATCTGCCGCCTTCATCGGGCGCATGCTTACCACCAATGGCCCCTGGAAATTGCCGGCCGGGGTTGTGGGTATGGTCGTGCGGTACATGGATACATTGCGGCCTTGTTCTATGTGGCGAATGGCGATACCATTTTCCATCAATGAATGTTCAAACGTGAATGAACAGCCGATGGCAAACGTCACCAGGTCATCACGCCAGATATCCTGGATGTCATTCGGTTCCGCGACCAGTTCGCCATGTTGAAAAACCCGGTAACGTGGCACATCGGCACGGATATCAAGATCAGCACCCAGGGCTGTGACGTGTGGATTGCCCACTTCAGATATGGCAATCAAAGGGCAGGGCTTGGGATTGTTTTGGCAAAAACGATGAAAATCGCTGGCGTTTGATGCAGGCAAAATCACCAGGTTGACTTGCACAAAGCCCGGTGCCAGACCGGATGTTTCCTTATTCCATTCACCCCGACGTATGGCCTGGCGCAATTGGGCGGGTGAGGGGGAAATAGCTAAAGATGAGGACATGGCTGCTCCAAAATGTACAGAAGGGGGAGGTTGTCAATGCGTCGCGCCAACCAATACAGCCAGTATAAAATGCGATCTTGATAGAAGATAATTGAAGTTTATGACAATAATTGATAAGATATTTTTATCATGCGACCTTCAATACAGCAACTTGAAACCTTTTACTGGATAGCCCGGCTGGGTGGTTTCCATGCTGCGGCCAGGCACCTGCACCTGACCCAGCCGACTATCAGCGCCAGAATTCAGGAACTGGAAGACATCCTTGGCCTCAAGCTGTTTGAACGCGGTGGCCACCGCGCCATCATCACCCCGATAGGTCGAGATGTGCTGGTGCAGGCAGAAAAAATGCTGCGTCTGTCCGACGACCTGGAACAACTCAGCAAGCGGCGCAACCCCATGCGCGGGTTGCTACGACTGGGTGCCAATGAATCTACTGCCATGTCCGGTCTGATTGAATTGCTGGGGCGGCTAAAAGCGCAATACCCTGATGTACGCATAGAGTTGACCATTGATGTGGGTGCCAACCTTAGCCGCAAATTGAATGCGCGTGAACTCGACATCGCCATCCTCAGCGACCCCGTCTCTGCGCCGCATGTCGTTGATGTGGCGATAGGCCATGTCGACCTGGCATGGGTGGCATCCACCCAAACCGTGCTGAACGAACAAGCGCTTCACCCGGCAGGCATGACTGCATTGCCGGTTGTTGCCATGCCTTCACCAACGACGATCTGCAATGTTGTCATGGAATGGTTCAGGCTGGCAGGCCATGAGCCAGAAAACCTCAGCATCTGCAATTCCATGGCCATGATGATCAAGCTGGTCGCCGCAGGCCACGCCATTGCCGTGCTGCCACGCGCTGTGGTCGATGCAGAGATCAAGAGCGGGATTATCCGCACGCTGACGGTAAAGCCACCGCTGCATCCCCTGATGTATTACGTTTCGTATTTGCGCCAGGAACCCGGTCTGGCTGATGGGAGCATCGTCACCATGGCGCGTGAAGTATTGCAGCAAAGCGGCCTGCTGTTGCCATCAACACTTCAACGTTAAAGTCGCCAACTCGTTTTAGTCGGCCAGAAGCTGCAACGCAGCTGGGGCGGTTTTGCGTAAGCCCTGATGCATTTGGTTCCTCAAAAAAGGGTGTCGTTATACTGTCGAATGCAGACGTCAGCGTCAGCTATATCGGCAACAAGATCATCAATAGCGAATTTTCTCTGGCGCAGTAAGATCGTAAACGGGTTCTAAGTGAATGGCTGCGGGTGCATGCGCCCGCATTTTGGTACAGTGGATACATGAATGGCATCAGTACAGCAAGCATTGCATAAAAGTAGCCCTATCCGGATAGGGCCCCTGATTGCCATTCTGGTGCTGCATGTCCTGTTGCTCCTGGTTTTATCACGTAGCAATGTTCTTCAAACAGATAAAGACATTTCGGGAACAGCTGTAGCTTTCTTTGTGCCAGTGACGCGAACAGATCCAATGATACAAAAAACTGAACGTGAAAAACCGGTGCTTCAAAAGCCACCACTTGCTTCCAAAAAAGATTCTGCGCGCCCACCCGAGACTACAGCGAGTCCGGCAGCAATCGAGAAATTGCCTGCGCCAGTGGCAACAGTAAAATCAATTACCGATATAAGCACAGGCGTTGAAGTCGATGCACCCAGCAAAGCCACAATTAATCTTGCCCAACTTCGCTCACAGGGTGCATCACTAGCCCGGGAATTAGAACAAAGCGACGCCAGTGAATCTGGCAATACGGGTATTCTTGGTGATTATTACGGCAGTTATAACGGTGCCGATACAGGTACGTTTTATATCCATGTTGATCGCATCGGTAACATCTTTGGTTCTGCCGATTCAAGCACAGCCCATAGCAGTTTCACGATTACCGGTAAAGTATCGACCGATGGTGTCGTACAAATGACAGGAAAGGGTTTGGCCGGTTCAGCCAGTTTCGATGGAAAAATCAATCTCAAGACTGGTGCCGTGTCCGGTCACTGGAATTTGACGGGTTTTGGAAGAGGACAATTTGGCGGTCAGCGCGCCAAAGCTTTCGGTGCCAAGGGGTATTGATGCAATAGTACGGAGATGTCTCCACTATTTAAACAGTTCGCCTGATACAGGACGGACAATCGATAAAAAGCGGAACAGCGCAACCATTCTCGACACTAGCGGATCAATGCAGGTCTTCCACTTGCTGTGCCGGTGCATGCTGGCGTCATTACACAATAGCGCTCATAGCCAATAACAATAACTCAGATTGGCATAATCAATTTCGCAGTTGGGGCAAGCCATGCTTTAATGGCTTGCCTGGTTGCTATAGGTTAGTATTAAAGGCAATAACCATGCACCCCAAGGCAGCTTACAGAAAAAAGAAGGGCTACCAGGAATGTCTTGGAGGCTGTGACCTGAACTATGACCATCGCAGAGACAACATCATGAAATTACAATTCAAAAAACCTCATGCACTTCGTGTCAGCTACCTGGCAGCATTGCTATTAACTCTGCCTTGCCTGACCTATTCCGCAAGTAACAAAAAGCCCGTAGCTGTCGTCAACACACCAGACTCCACCATCTGTAGCACCAGTGCGATAGAACGCACGCTGCCTTTTCCGGTGGGGGACAAGGCACTGTATTTCCTCAATCTGCGCGACGGTGACAAAGTGCATTCACCATTCAGGGCTGTGTTTTCCGTCTCTGGCATGGGGGTAGCGCCGGTGGAGGCTGGCAAGATCGAGGGTACTGGCCATCACCACATTCTGATCGACCTTGACCTACCGCAAGACATCAAAAAAGCCATCCCTTTTGACCGTGCGGATGAATACCAGCACCAGCATTACAAGCACTTTGGCAATGGTGAAACCGAAACTGTCCTCAACCTGCCACCCGGTAAACACAAGCTGCGCCTGATGTTCGCCAACCACCAGCACGTTCCTTACTACATCGCCAGCAAGGAAATCACGATCGAAGTCTTGCCGAGCAAGGGGTAGAGGCTAATTGAAATGTGCGTGTCGCCCCTTAGGGGGCGCCGCGCGCACCGTTGAACGGAAAAATACTACGCCGTACCTACTCACCAAACCCCTGCCGCACATCCATCACGACTCCAACACCCCAGTCCGGCAAAAGCATCCCCTTTTCCACATAGCGATGAAATGTCGAATACGGCCAATCACCCGCACGGGTGACCAAGCCATGTTTGACCGGATTCCAATGGATGTAATCGACATGCCTTGCAAAGTCTTCATCATCACGGATTTGATGCTCCCAAAACCGACGCTGCCATAGTCCTGCTTCCCTTCTTGCAATGCCAGAGGTAGAAGTAATTTGCATCCCCAGTTCAGTCGAACAGGCCTGCGACACCAGACGTTTGATCATGGACCAGCGCAAAGAAAAATTCGCGTCATCGGGTGGCAATGTCCAGATGCAATGCAAATGATCTGGTAACAATACCCAGGCGTCAATGTCAAAGGGGTGTGAAATTCGGGTTTGCTGTATCGCTACCCGCAGTGCTTGTCGTAATGCAGCTTGCGTCAATATTGGCCGACGTCGAAAACTGGTGACAGTAAAAAAATAGCTGCCACCGCTGATGCGTGAACGTCGATAATTGGGCATGATGAAATCGCCTGCTATCTTGTGGTGCACCATGTGCACTGCGGGTTAAGGTAAAGACAGCTAGATGATAAAGCGGTGATACGGTTCAATACAATTATCAATGTACCGTATACGCAAGCGGCTGTTTCATGCAAGCCTTCACAGATAAACCATATGATATGTAGGGTGCGCCGCGCGCACCGTCGTCAAACATTTCACACCCTTTTACGGAGACGGTGCGCATGGCGCACCCTACTAAAATGCGAATATCGGTCTTATGACCAGGATTTGCTTGACGGGAGAAAACCCAGACGCTGTGCTTTATCGACGGTTTCTTTGACGGCTTGCTGCACGACTTTGGTCAGGGTTTCAGTATCGCGCAACTTTTCCGCAATAGGGTCATGCTCCTGCGTCAGATCGACAGTATTTTGTTCCATGATGTTTCCTCAAAAACAGCGGTATGATTTTTATTTGTGCCGGCAGCGATCAAGTTTGTTGATGGCGTTGATATAAAAAATAGAACAGCAAAAGCAGTACTATTTTTTATTCAATTATTTTCCCCAACTATCCTTCAACGTCGTCACCCGGTTAAACACCGGTTTCCCAACTGCTGAATCCACACGATCAGTCACAAAATAACCATGGCGTTCAAACTGCAAGCGTGTATCTGGCGTAATGGTCGCCAGGCCGGGTTCTACGTAGGCGCGTACTACTTCCAGTGCATTTGGGTTCAGCAAGGCCATGAAGTCTTTGCCGCCGGCGTCTGGGTTAGCGTCGGTGAACAGGCGGTCGTACAGGCGGACTTCGGCTTCCAGCGCGTCGGCGGCGTTGACCCAGTGCAGGTTGCCTTTGACTTTGTAGTTGGCGCTGCCTTCGGTGCCGGATTTGCTGTCGGCGAAGTAGTTGCAATGTACAGCGATGACGTTGCCGTTTTCATCTTTGTCGCAGCCTGTGCATTCGACCACATAGCCATAACGCAGGCGTACTTTATTGCCGGGGAATAGGCGGAAGTAACCTTTGACGGGTACTTCCATGAAGTCTTCCTGTTCTATCCACAGTTCTTTGCCGATGGTGAATTCGCGGTTGCCTTGTTCCGGGTGGTGCGGGTGTATCGGTGCCGTGCAGGCGATGTTCTCGCCTTCGGGGAAGTTGTCGATGACCAGTTTCAGCGGTCGCAGTACGGCGGTAGCGCGGGGTGCTTTGGGGTCGAGGTCTTCGCGCAAACAGCCTTCCAGCGTGCTGTAATCGATCCACCCGTCAGAACGGGTTACGCCTATGCGCTCGCAAAACAGTTGCACTGACTCTGGCGTATAGCCACGACGGCGTATGCCGACGATGGTAGGCATGCGCGGGTCGTCCCAGCCGTTGACGATGTTTTGTTCTACCAGTTGGCGCAGCTTGCGTTTGCTGGTGACGACGTAGGTCAGGTTCAGGCGGGCGAATTCATATTGTTGTGGTACTGGTTTTTTGAAGAATCCACCTTCGGCAGCGCGTTCTATGATCCAGTCATAGAAAGGGCGGTGATCCTGGAATTCCAGCGTGCAGATCGAATGCGTGATGTTTTCTATCGCGTCAGACAGCGGATGCGTGTAGTCATACATAGGGTAAATGCACCAGTTGTCACCCGTGCGGTGGTGGTGGGCATGGCGTATGCGGTAGATGGCCGGGTCACGCAAATTCATGTTGGGTGACGCCATGTCTATCTTGGCGCGCAGGATGTGTTCACCGTCCTTGAATTCGCCCGCCTTCATGCGGCGCAGCAGGTCCAGTGATTCGGTTGCAGCACGGTCACGGAAAGGTGAATTCACGCCTGGCCTGGAAAAATCGCCACGGTTGGCGGCCATGTCGGCAGCGCTTTGGCTATCGACATAGGCCAGGCCAGCGCCGATCAGGTATTCAGCGATTTCGTACAGGCGGTCAAAATAATCGCTGGCATAGTGCAGGTGTTCTACGCCCTGGTTGTTCCAGTCAAAGCCCAGCCATTTGACGCTGTCCATGATGGTGTCGACATATTCCTGGTCTTCTTTTTCAGGGTTGGTGTCATCAAAGCGCAGGTGGCAGCGGCCAGCATAATCACGCGCCAGACCAAAGTTCAGGCAGATGGATTTGGCGTGGCCTATGTGCAGGTAGCCATTGGGTTCTGGCGGGAAACGGGTGATGACGGTTGGCATGCCATCGCGTGCGTATTTGCCTGCTGCCTGGTCATTGTCGATGATGGCGCGCAGAAAATTGGAAACCGGTGCTGGCGAGCTTGCGTTGGTGTTTGTGTTGGCGTTATTTTTAGTATCGTTGCTCATAGTAGTGAGGTAGTGACCATGTATATTTTTTGATTTGCGCAATATCAATTCGTGGGCATGGCATCTTGCCGGAAGATGATTGCACAAACCTGATTTTTGTTATTTGCACCCCATACTAATCGTTAATCAATAATTAAGTAAGGTGGTGTAAATTTAGGGCTGACAAGTATTTTACCGTAGCGCAGCATTGCGGGCGTGAATGTTTGCTTGTCAGCAGAGGCCGCTCAGTGGAAACGGGCGGTTTTTGGCGAGAAATTGCTTGAAAGCAGGGCAAAACAGGCCTAAAACAGCCCAGCCTGTTTAAATCCCGCTCGATTCCACCCGGTTGCGCCCGCATTTCTTGGCATGGTAGAGGGCATTGTCGGCCTTGCTCATGGTTTCGTGGATGCTGTCCGGATGGTGGTAGGCAGCTACGCCAAAGCTGGCGGTTTTTTTACCGACGATCTTGAACTCATGATTGGCGATGGCGCAGCGCAGTTTTTCTGCCGTGGCCACGGCGGCATGGATGCTGGTTTCACGGAAAATTACCAAGAATTCTTCACCACCCCAGCGACCAACGGCATCCATGCTGCGCACATGTTCTTTGAGCAGGTTGGCAATGCCGACCAGGACCTGGTCACCGATCTGGTGCCCATAACAGTCGTTGACTTGCTTGAACAAGTCAATATCAACAATGGCGATTGAAAAGAAGGTGCCATAACGCAGGCTGCGCTGATGTTCTTCATCCAGGATTTTTTCCAGCTTCAGGCGGTTATGCAAGCCGGTAAGGCGGTCGGTGCTGGACAATAATTCCAGGTCGCGGTTGCGCATTTCCAGTTCATGGGTGCGGGCGGCGACCAGGCTTTCCAGATTGCTGTTCACTTCCATCAAGGATTTATGGCCACTCTCCAGTTTTTCTGCCATCTGGTTGAAGCCGGCTTCCAGTTCTTGCAGTTCACCACCAGAACTGGCTTTGATACGGGTGCTCAGTGCGCCCTGTTCCATCTGGTGTACGCCTTCCAGCAGGCGTGACAAGGGCTTGGTAATGTCACGGCTCATGCGCAATGCCAGTACCGATGCACAGGCAGTACCTATCAGGCCTATCAGTATGCTGACCGCGACAAAGGCATTTTTGCTCTGGCGGCTGGCATGGGTACTCAGTTCCAGATAAACCCGGCCCAGCAGTTTGGGTTTGTTATTGGTTTTATCGCTGGCTTTGTCGCTGGTGCTGCGGTCGAACAGGTCAAAGGCATCGCTGTCGGCCTTGCCCTGGTAAATGGGGGCGGCAAATATCAGCGAGCCTTGTTCGCCCTTGATCACTTTGCCGGTGTCGGCAGCATTGGTATGTTCCGGCCCCATTTTGCTGGGCTTGCCACTGACGGCCAGTACCTTGTTGTTGGCATCGGTGATGATGACGGCTTTGGCGTCGTCTTCTTTCATGACAGACTGGGTCAGGGCTTGCAAGACATCGCGGTTGCCGGAAAACGCACCATATTCGCTGGCAGGTGCCAACTGGCGGGTGATGACGGCACCGCGTGCTTTCAGGGCACCGTCAATTTCGGTAATACCGACGATGACGGCCAATAGCACCAGCAAGACAGAAATCACCCACACTGGCGCCAGTGCCAGGAAGAGTATGCGATGGGCGAGCGGCCAGTTTTTCATTGGGCACGCTCCGGTATGGCTTTCAATTTGCGCATCAATATGCTTTCATCATCCACTTCCAGGCTCAGCGAACGGCTGACCTGGGAATTGACACTGACCGTGAAGTAACGTGGGTATTGCGGCAGTGGTAAAGAAGCATGGGCAGGCAAGCCCTGAATGATTTCTGCCACCTGCTGGCTGATCTGTGCCGGTGAGCTGAAGACGGCAGCCAGGGCACCGGCCTTGACATAAGACGCTGAAAAACCGAACAGCGGTATTTTCTGACGATAGCTGGTCAGCAAAATGCTGGGAATATTATTGCGGTTATAGATGGTCGGGTCAGGCACGGCCAGCAAGGCGTCACTGTTGGCCAGCAGCCTGCGCAGGGCTGGTAACAGGTCTGAATCATCACTTGCAGTTTCCATATTCAACTGGAAATCAGTTTCTTTCGCCGCAGCCTGCATGCCTGTCAACATGTCGGCAGAATCCTTGCCCAGCAACACGCCGATGCGGCTGCTGCCGGGCAGGGCGGCACGTATCAATGCCAACTGGCGGTTCCACGACTGGTCTACATACACGGCTGAAAAACGATGCGGGTCCTGGTGGCGACCGTACTGTCTGGCTATCTTGTGAAAGGTGCTGCGCGGCACCAGCACATTCAGCACAGACATGGCTGGTGGCTTTTGTGCCATTGCCGTCATCGCCGGCGTGCCAACGGCAATCAGCAACTGGTTATTGGCATTGCGTGGCAGTTCGTCGGTTTTCAGGGTCGGCAGGTACAGGGTTTTGACCGTGGTTCTGGCGCTGCTGCCTTGTGCCAGTTGGCTGGTCAAGCTGCTGGCAAATTCGGTATAGGCAGCGCCATCTTCGCTCAGCAGTATGGTGACATTATCTATGGCCAGACAGGGTAGTGGCGTCAGCAGATTCAAGATCACACTTAGCAAACCAAGCAGACCCCTGCCGACACAGGATGGCAAGTGGTGAAGCAACTGCTGGACATGCCGGTACCGCATGGTTCACATATCCAATCTGAAATTCAGCCTGACGCGGCGCCCTGGCAATTCGTTGTCGTGCCGGTATTCAAAATAGCGTGCATCGGCAAGGTTTTGGGCAATCAACGAACATTCTGCCTGTTTGCCTGCCATTTTGAACTGATAGCTAAGCTTGCCATCCAGACGCCGGTTTGCGTCGATGTAATACCCCCGGTGTTCATTCGGATTATAGTCGGTGGCATTGAACTTGGTTGCAGCGACCTGATACATCACCAGACTACCATTCCACTGTTCATTGAAGCGATGGCTCAGCATCAGGCTTTGGCTGTACTTCGGCAGGGAATCACTGTAGACAACGCCGTTCACATTATCGCTTTTGACACTGCCACCCGACAAACCGTAAATCAGTTTGGTCTTGTCACCAAGCTGGGTTTTCAGTTGCAGCTCGTACCCGCGCATGATGGCGGTGCCGGCGTTCAGGTTGCCGTTGGCCGCCGACCGCTTGTTGCGGACATCAATCAACTGGCTGTAGTCATCATAAAACAGGCGAAAGTCGATATCCAGACCGGCGTATTTGCCCATGTAACCGATGTCGGTGGATTTTACGCGTTCTGTCTGCATTTCTGGCAAACCTGGGTAAAACCCGGCACTGCGCCAGTAGCTGTCATACACTTTTTCATACACCGACGGTGAGCGCGTGGCGCGTGAATGGCTGAAGCGCAAAGTATGCCCTGGCAGCATGTGCCAGTTGACGGCGACGCGCGGTGTGGTATCGGTGCCGGTATAGGTATTGTTTTCTATCATGCCACCGACATTGAAGATCAGGTCGGGTCTGGCGCGCCATTCCAGGTTGCCGAAAAAACGTCGCAAATGATAAGGGAAATCGCCGAACAGATACTGGTTGTCACCCACCCCCAGGTAATACGGTGCATAGGTCTGGTCATAGCGCACGCTGCCACCCCAGACCAGCCTGGCATCCTTGAAAGGGGAAAAGGTATGCTGCACTTCGATATCGTAACGGCGCAAGATGGCATCGCCATCGCTGACCCCATCTGAATCTTTCAAGCTGGCATAGACCCGTTCTACGGTGTGGAAAATTTGCACTGACAGCTCACCACCAGCTTCCAGAGCACGTCGCCAATGCAGCATTTCAAAATGGTTTTCTGCCCTGCGGCTGATGGCAGATACATTACCGTATTCACCCACTTCACGCGGACCGCCGTTGTAGCCAAACTGAAATTCCAGCGCATCCGCAGCAGTGAGCTGGTAATCGGCACGCAGGTTCAGGTTTTGTATGGTCTTGTTGTCGTACTTGTTCAGATTCCAGAAGGTGAACTGTGAAGTTGGGTTCTTGATGCGGCTGTCTTCACCAATATCGTCACGCAGGCTGCCAGTTATCCGGTAGCTGAGATCACCACTCTTGCCGCCATAACGGAATATGGCTTCCTTGCGACCAGTGCCGCTTGTCAGTGACAGCATCTGCCCCTGGGTTTCGGCCGGGTGACGGGTGATGATATTGATGACACCAGAATACGAATTGGCTCCATAACTGGCAGAATCTGGCCCGCGTATGACCTCTATGCGTTCTATGTCTTCCAGGACGATCGGCAGATCACTCCAGTTGACGCCGCCAAACAGGGTGGAATACACCGACCTGCCATCAACCAGCACCTGCATGCGGTCTGAGGTGGTGGTAGTGACCATGCCGTGGTAGGCCACGGTACTGTCGGCAGAAAAATACGGGTCGGCGTGATAAGCCACATACATGCCGGGTACCAGGCGGAACACTTCAGATAAATCCCAGGCACCGGAATCCTTGATCATTTGCCGGTCTATGATAGTGACTGCCACCGGTGCTTCGTTGATGGGTTGTGACAGACGTGATGCAGACAGGATGACTGGCATGTCATCGAGGAAAATCGATTCTTCACCGCCACCTGCCAGTGCCCGGCCCTGGGCCAGTACACACAGCAACAGCATGCTGCCGGCCTTTTTGCCCGGACAGAGAATGGATAGAGCTAATCTGATTTTGTCAGCAGACAAGAGTGGCTCCAGCACCAGAAAATTTGTTGATTTAGAGTAACACAGCAAAGTCCTTGCTTATAGTTTAAATGCAAAGAAAATCAAGCGTGTGCCTTTTTGGAGATTTCCCCCGGTTTCTGTGCGTGAATTAACATTTGTACAAATATACTTATAACGTTGTATATTTATTATGCCACCCTGCGAATTGGCGCCCGGTCATTGAATGTGTTTCAAAAAATATCATTTATCCAAACCCGCGATAAGGCAAAGCTTCTGAACAAGGCGGGCAACGGGGTAGAATAGCGGGATGACTACAGAATTAATTATTTCCCCCGACGCCGGTACTGAAACGGCTGCTGCAAAGCTTTACGAACCTGCCTTCGTCCACCTGCGCATCCATTCCGAATATTCGATTGTGGATGGCCTGGTACGCATCGATGATGTCATCAAGGCAGCGGTCAAAGATAAACAGCCAGCAATGGCGATTACCGATCTGGCGAATCTGTTCGCCATGGTGAAGTTCTACAAAGCCGCACGCGGCAAGGGCATGAAACCGATAGCCGGCTGTGATGTCTGGATCAGCAATGATGCAGACCGTGACAAGCCTTCGCGGCTGCTGTTGCTGGTCAAGAATCGCCTGGGTTACCTGCAGTTATGCGAATTGCTGGCGCAAGCTTGGCTGACTAATCAGCATCGTGGACGTGCAGAAATCCGTTATGAATGGTTGCAAAAGCTGCATGAAGATGGACAGGGCGGCGGTCTTATCGCCATTTCTGGTGCGCATTTTGGTGACGTTGGTGTTGCCATCGACAATGGCAATCCTGATCTGGCAGAACAACTGGCCCTGCGCTGGTCGCGGATTTTCCCGCAGCATTTTTATATAGAAATCCAGCGCGCCGGCCAGCCGAATATGGAAAACCATGTGCGTGCTGCCGTGGCAATGGCCAGCAGGCTGCAGTTGCCGGTGGTGGCGACCCACCCGGTGCAATTCATCAGCAAGGATGACTATACGGCGCATGAAGCGCGGGTCTGTATCGCCGAAGGCGATATGCTGGCCAATGGCCGCCGTGTACGCCGCTTCAATGAACAGCAGTGTTTTAAAACCCAGGCAGAGATGGCAGAATTGTTTGCCGACATGCCCGGTGCCTTGCGCAATTCGGTGGAAATTGCCAAACGCTGCAACCTGACGCTGGAACTGGGCAAGCCCAAGTTGCCCGATTTCCCTACGCCGGATGGCATGACCATCAATGATTTCCTGGTGCATGAAGCCCAGCGTGGTTTGGAATTCCGTCTTCAGCATTTGTTCACGAACGAAGAAAAGCGCGAAAAAGAACGCGCCCGTTATGAAGCTCGCCTGAAGTTTGAAACCGACACCATCATCAAGATGGGTTTCCCCGGCTACTTCCTGATCGTGGCGGACTTTATCCAGTGGGCGAAAAACAATGGCGTACCAGTAGGGCCGGGCCGTGGTTCTGGTGCTGGTTCGCTGGTGGCGTATTCGCTGCTGATTACCGATCTCGACCCTTTGCAGTACAACTTGCTGTTTGAACGTTTTCTGAATCCAGAGCGGGTATCCATGCCCGACTTTGATATTGATTTTTGCCAGGAAGGCCGTGATCGCGTCATTCAATATGTGAAGGACCGGTATGGTAAAGACGCCGTGTCGCAGATTGCCACTTTCGGTACCATGGCGGCCAAGGGCGCGATTCGCGACGTCGGTCGGGTGCTGGATTTTGGCTATATGTTTTGCGACGGCGTGTCCAAACTGATCCCGTTCAAGCCGGGCAAGCAGGTGACGATTGCTGAAGCCATCGTCGAAGAACCACTGCTGGCCGAACGCCAGGAAAACGAAGAAGAAGTCAAAACCCTGCTCGACCTGGCACAACAGGTTGAAGGTATAACCCGTAACATCGGTATGCATGCCGGTGGTGTATTGATTGCACCGGGCAAGCTGACCGATTTTTGTCCGCTGTATACCCAGGGTGGTGATTCGGGCGTGGTGTCGCAGTATGATAAAGACGACGTCGAAGCCGTGGGCCTGGTCAAGTTCGACTTTTTGGGTTTGACCACGCTGACCATACTTGACCGGGCCGTGCGCTATATCAAGCAGATGGACCCGGCCATGGCAGATTTTGATCTGGCCAAACTGCCGCTGGATGACAGGGCATCGTATGAACTGCTGACCAAGGCGAAAACCGTCGCCGTGTTCCAGCTGGAAAGTCGCGGCATGCAGGGCATGCTGAAAGATGCGCGTCCTGACAGGTTTGAAGACATTATCGCGCTGGTGGCTTTGTACCGGCCTGGTCCTATGGACCTGATCCCGGATTTCTGCAAGCGCAAGCACGGTGAACGCTTCGATTATCCCGATCCACGTACTGAAGGTATTTTGTCTGAAACCTACGGCATCATGGTGTATCAGGAACAGGTTATGCAGATGGCGCAGGTGGTTGGCGGTTACTCGCTCGGCGGTGCGGATTTGCTGCGTCGGGCCATGGGTAAAAAGAAAGCCGAAGAGATGGCCGAACATCGCCAGATTTTCCGCGACGGTGCTGCCAAGGATGGCTTGCCGCAAGAAAAAGCCGACGAGATTTTCGATTTGATGGAAAAATTCGCCGGCTACGGTTTTAATAAATCCCATGCTGCCGCGTATGCCTTGCTGTCTTATCACACCGCGTATCTGAAGGCCCATCACCCCGCTGCGTTCATGGCTGCCAATATGTCGCTGGCCATGGATGACACCGACAAGGTCAAGATTCTGGTGGAAGATGCGATTGATGTCTGCAAGCTGAAAATGCTGCCGCCGGATATCAATCTGTCTGATTATCGTTTCATGCCGGTTGCTGAGCCAGGTAAAAAATCCAGTCAGATACGTTACGGCATGGGAGCCGTCAAGGGCTCGGGCCAGAATGCGATTGAAAGTATCATCACCGCCAGAAAAAATGGTGGCCCATTCACTGATCTGTTTGATTTCTGCAAGCGCGTTGACAAGCGTCAGGTCAATCGCCGTACCGTGGAATCGCTGATACGCGCCGGTGCCATGGATTGCCTGGGCAAAGACCGGGGCATCTTGCTGGCGACGGTTGATTTTGCGCTGGAAGCTGCCGAGCAGGCCGAAGCCGCAGCAAACCAGGTCAGCCTGTTTGGTGATGATGACGACCTGATACCGCCGCCGGATTATCTGGATGTGCCGGTTTGGTCGGACAAAAAACGCCTGACCGAAGAAAAAACCGCACTCGGCTTTTATTTGTCCGGGCATCTGTTTGATTCTTACGCGCCAGAAGTGCGACAGTTCATCAAGACTACGCTGGCCAAGCTGGAACCTTCGCGCGATTTGCGTTTGATCTGCGGCATCATCAGTGGTGTGCGCACCCAGATGACGCAACGTGGCAAGCTGCTGATTGTCAGCCTGGACGACGGCACTGCCGTGGTTGAGGTGACGGTCTACAGCGAAATCATGGAAGAGTTCAAATCCCTGTTCAAGGAAGATGAATTCCTGGCGGTGCTGGGCAAGGTGTCGGAAGACAGGTTCTCTGGTGGCTTGCGTATTTCTGCCGAAAAAGTCATGGACATAGGCCGTGCCCGTGTCCAGTTTTCGCAAGGCTTGCGTTTGACACTGACCGCCGGTGCAGATACCAAAAAATTGCAGGAACTGTTAAAACCACATTTGAATGCCGATGGTTGCCCGGTATTGATACGCTATCAAAACGGTAACGCCAGTGCCGAGCTCTATCTGTCGGATCAATGGCGGGTGAACCCGGATGACACCTTGCGGCAAAACCTGGGTGAATGGCTGTCCATGAAAAACGTAAAAATTGAATACGCCTGATTCCATGGATAATGCGCGCATGTCGTCGGCAGATGCTGCCGTGCCGCCCAGGGATGGCACGCAGGGCTGGCGCCAGGCTTTACCACAACAGATATTGCCGGTATTGCCGCTGACCCTGTTTTTCCCGGTGGGCGTCATGTATTTTGGCGTTTTGCTGTTTTATGTGGCGCTGCTGGTATCGGGCGGTTTCGTCCGCAAGATACAAAGACTGCGTCAGAGTCCCATGCTGCTGCCGATTTCTGCTCTCAGCCTGGTCAGTGTGGTGATTGCTGCCAGCCAGGGTATGCCGGACGACAATGCCAAGGAATTCTGGCCTGGCTTCTGGCATTACCAGACCTATCTGTTTCTCTTGCCATTTTTGACGGTGGCACCGGGTGCCTGGCAGCGTCGTGCCATGCATGTGTTTTTTACCGGGGCGCTATTGGCGGCAAGCCTGTTTGTGGCGAATGCCTTGCACCTGCTACCTGCCAATACCCTGTTTCGCAGTTATGTGGTGTATGAGGGGAATAAATCGATTTTGCTGGGTATCCTGATGGCAGTGGCCGCAGCCTGGATGTTGCATGAATTGCGTTTGCATCGCGATCATTTGCTGTGGCGTGTGCTGGCGATTGTGTATGTGGCAGCGAGCTTGATTCTGCTGGCCAAGACCCGTACTGCAAGCCTGCTGTTTGTCTTGCTGTGCGTGATTTTACTATTGCGTCAGATGGGCTGGTCCTGGCGTACCTTTGCCTTGCCGCTGGTGTTGCTGGCGGCTTTGTTTGGTGGCTGGAAATATGCACTGAGCCTGCCACCGCCACCCACCTGCGAGATACGCCTGGTACAGGCGGGTCCCTGGGAAATATTTAAATTACGCAGCATTTGCACTATCCAGCAATTGCGTGATTTTTCTCAGGGCCGCAAGGTCAATGAAGACGGCATGCGCCTGGAGATATACAGGATCACCGCCGACATCATTGCCGACGACCCCTGGGCAGGGCATGGCATTGCCAGCTGGATGCCGCTGTATCAGGAAAAAGCCAAGGGCCTGAGCAGTGCCACCATGACCACGCCGCACAATGATTATCTGCTGTACCTGACTGAACTGGGAGTATTCGGTTTGCTGGCCTTACTGGGTATTTGGGCAACACAGTTGTGGACGGTGCGCCGCATGTCCTTGCATGAACATACCAGGGTGTGGGAATTGTCCATGCCCCTGCTGATGCTGACCGTGGCGATGATGTTGGGTGGCATGTTCAATGCCATTTTGCGTGATGGCGTGTTTGGCATGGCATTCATGATATTGCTGGCGATCCCGCTGGCTGGCCTGCGCAGTGAGTAAGCCTGCTGCAGGACATCTTCAAGATAAATTTTTTGTACGGTGATGTGGCGGTATCGTAAATGTATCGTACGCGTATCGTACGTTATTGCGGTAGGAATGACCCGCATGTGCATCATAACAAATGAAAAAAATTGAAATCGGACTATGAGCTTGATCAATAAAGAAACTACGATGGTTTTCCGGCGTTTATGGGTATCCATTACGCCTTACCGCTCGCGTGTGTGGTGGGCCTTGCTAACCATGTTGGGTACCGCGTCGACGGAGGTCATGTTCCCCAAAGTGTTGGGTTATATCCTGGACCACGGTTTCAATGGCGATGCCAGCAAGCTGGCTTTGTGGAAAGTACCGGTGGCGATTATCGCCATCTTCCTGTTTCGCGGCATCTGTACTTTCACCACCAGCTACCTGATGACCTGGGTATCGAGCAAATTGCTCAATGAACTGCGGGCCAAGGTATTTGACCGCATACTGAATGTGCCCATCAGTTTTTATCAGGCTGAATCCAGTGGGCGCATCATCAATACCATCATGTTTGAAGCGCAGCAAATCGTTGAAATGCTGAAAGTGTCGATGACGACCCTGTTCCGTGATTCGCTGACAGTGGTGGTGTTGCTGGCAGCGCTACTATGGCGCAACTGGCAATTGACCATCGTCGCCCTGGTGTTGATGCCGGTCATGGCTCTGTTGGTGCGTGGGGTCAGCAAACGCCTGCGCAAACTCAACCAGAACCAGCTGAATGTGAATAACGAACTGACACAGGTGATAGAAGAAGCCACCCGCGCCAGCCAGGTCATCCGTATTTTTGGAGGACAAAAATATGAGCAGCAGCGCTTTGAAGCCAAGAACGAAAAGCTGCGTGGCTATGCCATGCGCACCACGGTCGCGGTTGCGTCCACCACGCCGCTGACACAACTGGCGGCGGCCTTTGCGGTGGCGGTGGTGATCATGTTTGCGGTATCGCAGGCGGCTGCAGATGCCACGACAGCCGGACATTTCGTCGAGTTTGTCAGCTTGATGATGTTGTTGTTGACGCCGCTGAAAAGACTGGCCGACTTGAATGGCCCATTGCAGCGCGGCATGGCAGCGGCAGAATCGGTATTTGCATTGATCGATACCGCACCAGAAAACAATAGTGGCAAAACCCTGACTGAACGGGCACAAGGCCGGCTGGAATTTGTTGGCACCAATTTTTCTTATCCGGGACAAGAGCAAGAAGCGCTCAAGGACATCAATCTGCGCATAGAACCGGGCGAAACCATTGCCCTGGTAGGTATGTCAGGTGGTGGTAAAACCTCACTGGTGAATCTGGTGCCACGTTTTTACACGCCTGATTCAGGAGATATTTTGCTCGACGGCAGTTCGCTGCAGGCGATTTCCCTCAGCAGCCTACGTGAACAGATTGCCATGGTCAGCCAGAATGTGGTGCTGTTTGATGACACGGTGGCTGCGAATATTTCTTATGGCGATGCACAGCCAGATGCTGCACGTATTGCTGCTGCGGTGCAGGCCGCCCACCTTGGCGACGTGGTACGTGACTTGCCAGATGGCTTGAGCACCATGATAGGCGACAACGGCATGCGCTTGTCTGGTGGTCAAAGACAGCGTCTGGCAATCGCCCGCGCCATCTATAAAAATGCACCCATCCTGATTTTGGATGAAGCCACGTCGGCACTGGATAGCGAATCTGAACGTGCCGTACAGGCAGCGCTGGATGAATTGATGCAGGGCAGAACCACGCTGGTGATTGCACACCGCTTGTCCACCATAGAACGCGCCAGCCGCATTGCTGTACTGGTGGATGGCAAGATAGTGGAAACGGGTACGCATGCCCAATTGCTGGATAATAATGGCGTGTATGCTAACCTGTATCGTTTGCAATTTGCGGCTTAGAACCTGCTTGCGATCTTAGTTTTGTACATAGTGAGAGGACGCATGATGACCACTGCCATTTCCCGTTTCCCAGTGCCGTCCCTGCAAGACCTGCCGCAGGACATACGCGAGAAAATCCTTGCAGTGCAAGAGAAGGCTGGTTTTGTACCCAACGTGTTTTTGACGCTGGCGCACAGGCCGGATGAATTCCGCGCCTTTTTTTCCTACCATGATGCACTGATGCTGAAGACGACAGGCAAGCTGAACAAGGCCGAACGCGAAATGATCGTCACCGCCACCAGCGCCAAAAATAATTGCCTGTACTGCGTGGTGGCGCATGGTGCCATCCTGCGCATTTATGCCAGGAATACCCTGGTGGCTGACCAGGTCGCCGTCAATCATTTGAAAACCGATATCACACCCCGCCAAAGCGCGATGCTGGATTTTGCCATCAAGGTATGCCTGGATTCGCAAAACGTCAACGATGCAGATTATGCCCTGCTGCATGGCCATGGTTTTGATGATGAAGATATCTGGGACATTGCTGCCATCACCGCTTTCTTCGGCCTGTCCAACCGCATGGCGAATGTCATTTCGATGCGGCCGAATGATGAATTTTTCCTGATGGGGCGTACGCCAAGATGATGTCGGGCATGGAAAAACCTGTATCCCCTATGTCAGTACCCCGTATCCTGGTGATTGCCCCTAACTGGATAGGCGATGCCGTCATGGCGCAACCACTGTTGCACTTGCTTAAACAGGATAATCCGCAAGCTGCGATTGATGTGCTGGCCCCGGCCTGGGTAGCGCCAGTGCTACGCGCCATGGCAGAAGTCGACACCGTGCTGGAAACCCCGTTCAGGCATGGTGCCTTGCAATTGCGCGAACGCTGGCGTTATGCACGCCAACTGCGCCAGCGTGGCTACGTGGCTGCCTATGTATTACCCAATACACTGAAATTTGCACTCCTGCCCTGGATGGCGGGCATCAGGAAACGTGTAGGCTACAAGGGCGAAAGTCGTTATGGCCTGATCAACCTGATGCATCATGACAACCGCCAGGCACCGCGTGCCATGGTGGCATTTTATGCCGCGCTGGCTTTTGCACCTGCCGATGAGGCACCACAAAATTTACCAAAACCAAAGCTGGAAGTCGATGCCGCCAACATTGCTGCGGCCATGCAGGACCTGGGCTTGTCCATGCAGCATACGCTGGTGTGTTTTGCACCAGGAGCCGAGTTTGGTCATGCCAAACGCTGGCCAGTCTCCCATTTTGCTGAACTGGCTCGTACCATCCTGGATGCAGAACCGACGACGCAAATCGTTTTGCTGGGGTCGCCCAAGGATATCGACGTCTGCGATCAGATTCAGGCTATCTGCCCACAAGTACATCAATTCGCTGGCAAAACTTCGCTGGACCAGGCCGTGGCATTGATTGCCCGGGCTGCGGCGGTGGTTTCCAATGATTCCGGCCTTTTGCATATTGCCTCGGCCCTGAATCGTCCGGTGATCGCGATCTATGGGCCAACCGACCCTGGCCACGCACCGCCGTTTTCTGATATTGCCCATTCATTGTCCCTGCACCTGGACTGCGCGCCTTGCCGCCAAAGGGAATGTCCGCTAGGCCATCATGACTGCATGCAAAAGTTGGGGGCAGACAGGGTCTGGCAACCGCTGCAAAAAATCTTGCTGTCAGCCGCCTGACCTGCACTGGAAACGATTCGACTGTAAATGATTGTTTCAGCCACGATTCTTTCTGGCAGGCTGCTGTACCATCAAAATCAAACACCACAAATACACTGTGAGCTTATTTTTTGCCTGCAGTAACCGGAATATGTTAATTTTGGCAATATTGAGCTAAGGCGTTGCAGTATTCTTAAATTGTAATAGGTATTACAAGGCATTCCAGGCAGTGAAGTGGCAGTGGATCTGCGCCTGTCTGGAGTGCATTTAATTATTGCAGCATTCTCTTTAGTTTTGTTAATGTGTATTCAGTCAGGAAGTGGATTGCTGTTTCCCATTCCATGAAAACGAAATTCTTCCGACATGTACTGCTTGGTTTTGTGTGCCTGTGCATGCAAATGCTACCCATGCTCACACTGCCTGCGCATGCCGTTGAAAAAGTGCGGCTGCAATTGAAATGGACCCACGCCTTCCAGTTTGCCGGCTATTACGCCGCCAAGGAACTCGGCTATTACCGCGAGGCAGGCCTGGATGTCGATATCCAGCAGGCACAGCCCGGCCTGGATGTCATTGATGAAGTGGTGAGTGGAAAAGCAGAATATGGCATAGGCACCAGCAGCCTGATGCTGTCGCGCAAGGAAGGCAAGCCGGTCGTCGTCATCGCAGTGATTTTCCAGCATTCCCCTTTGATACTGATTTCCAGAAAGGATGCAGAGCCACAGACTGTGCATGATCTGTCCGGAAAGCGCATCATGCTGGAATCACAATCCCAGGAATTGCTGGCCTACCTCAAGCGGGAAAACATCCCGTTTGATCAATTCAAGAAAATTGAACACAGCTTCAATGTGGACGATCTGGTGAATGGCAAGGTGGATGTCATGTCGGCCTATCTGACGAATGAACCTTTTCGGCTGGGGCAAGCCGGCATTGCTTACCACATCTATACGCCACGTTCTGTCGGCATTGATTTTTACGGGGACAATCTGTTCACCACCGACAAGGAAATCAAGGAGCACCCTGAACGTGTGAAAGCCTTCCGCGCGGCCAGCCTGCGGGGCTGGGAATATGCATTGCAACACCAGGAAGAAATTATCGACCTGATCCTGCAGCGTTATGTGGGCTTGAATAATCTGGCGTCGAATAAAGAGTTCTTTCATTATGAAGCAGCACAAACCAGCTACCTGTTGAGCCATGACCTGATCGCCATAGGCTATATGAACCCGGGGCGCTGGCGGCATATTGCCGATACCTATGCAGAACTGGGAATGTTGTCAGCCAATTTCTCTATGGATGATTTTTTGTACGAGCCAAATCCAGAGGTTAACTTGAGCTGGTTCTATGTATGGAGCCTGTTCGCACTGATTTTTGTTGGCATCGTTGGTAGTGTTGCACTGTATATTTTGCGCGTTAACCGCAGACTGGCCCATAGCCTGGACGAAATTCGCAAAAACGAACTCAGGCTGAGCTTTCTGTCTTCGGCAATAGAACACAGTCCGACATCGGTCATCATTACCGACGCCAATAGCCTGATTGAATACGTCAATCCGCATTTCACGATCGACACGGGTTATGCCGCAGAAGAAGTGATCGGTAAAAAGCCCAGTATTTTGCAGTCAGGCCAAGTCAAGCCGGAAATTTACCAGGCCATGTGGCAACAGTTGCTGCGCGGCGAAGAATGGACCGGTGAACTGATTAACCGCCGCAAGAATGGCGAATTGTATTGGGAAGAAGCACATATCGCACCTGTGAAAAATGCAGCAGGAAAAACCACGCATTATGTCGCCGTGAAGGTCGATGTCAGTGAGCGCAAGCTGGTCAACGATAAGCTGGCTTACCTGGCGCACCATGACAGCCTGACGAGCTTGCCCAACCGTATTTTATTTTTTGAGCGGCTGGCGCAAGGACTGGCGCTGGCAAAAAGAAACAAGACACGGCTGGCGCTGATGTATATAGACCTGGACCGTTTCAAACCCATCAATGATAGCTTTGGTCATGCCGTAGGCGATGTCTTGCTGCAGCAGGCCGCAGAGCGCATGAAACATTGCCTGCGCGATTCAGATACGGTGGGGCGCATAGGTGGTGATGAATTTGTGGCGCTGACCCTGAACGTCAGCGATGAACAAAGTGCCACAGTGCTGGCTGAAAAAATCCGTGTTGCGCTGACGGTACCGTTTGTGATTGCCGACCATACCCATTTCATTTCTGCCAGCATAGGCATAGCCATCTATCCCGACCATGGCATGACCGAGATAGAGCTGGCAAAAAAAGCCGACATGGCCATGTACGCCGCCAAGGCGAAAGGACGTGACCAGGTGATTTTGTATTCTCCTGGTATGGAGTAAGTAGTCAACAAAGGCCGCAATTATTTTTCAAAAACATACGTGCCAGGTGCAGCACCCAGTTGATTATCCACTATGGGTTGAGCCTTGATTTTATGTGCGCTGGAATGGCTAGCCAGCCAGACTTGCCAGTGGTTCCACCACGAACCTTCTTCCGTTGTCGCTGCATGCAGCCAGTCATCTGCCTGTTGATAGAACTCACCGCGTTTGTCTGACGCCAGATGCTGATACGTCCTGTGGGTATGGCCAGGCTCGGATACAATGCCGGCATTGTGCCCGCCAGAAGCAAGCACGAAGTCAATGGGCGCATCGCACAGTAAATGAATTTTGTAGACGGAACGCCATGGCGACACATGGTCACGTACCGTGCCGACTACATACATGGGTACACGGATATTGTTCAATGCAACTGCGTGACCGTGTACTTCATAACGGCCTTCTGCCAGATCATTATGCAGGAACAGGTGCTTCAGATATTCACTATGCATGCGATAGGGCATGCGGGTCGTATCGGCATTCCATGACATCAGGTCATTCGGCGAATTGCGGGTACCCAACTGGTATTCGCGCATGATTTTCGACCAGATCAGATCGCGTGAATTCAGCAACTGGAATGAACCTGTCATTTGTTCACCTGTCAGGTAACCTTGCTCCCACATTTGCGCGTCCAGCATGGCAATCTGGCTTTCGTCAATGAACAGGCCCAGTTCCCCCGGTTCGCTAAAGTCAGTTTGTGCTGCCAGCAGGCTGACGGTCTGTATTTTTGGCAAGTCTGATCTGAAATCTTCAGTATGTCCACTGGCCAGTGCCGCCCCGCCTATGGCGAGCAAGCTGCCGCCCAGGCAATAACCTACGGTATGGACGGGTTTGTGCTTTGCAAGCTGACCGACTTCTGCCAGAGCGTTGAACAAGCCGCTGTCGAGATAGTCTTGCATGCTGAGATCGCGGCCTTCCTTGCCAGGATTTTTCCACGAAATCATGAACACCGTATGACCCTGACTGACGAGGAAACGTACCATGGAATTATGTGGTGACAAATCAAGGATGTAATATTTCATGATCCATGAAGGCACGATCAGCACAGGTTCTGCAAATACTTTTGTGGTCTGCGGCGTGTACTGTATGAGTTCTATCAAATGATTGCGAAAGACCACCTTGCCTTCGGTAACCGCCACGTCACGGCCTGGTTGATACGCCAGTTGTTCATTGTCATGTTTGCCGGTATCAATGCCGGGTGGCTGGTATTCCATGCCCTTATCCTGCATCCAGTGCGTGGCGCCGCTAATCAGATTTTTCCCTGCAGAGGCTTTGGTTGCTGCAATCACTTCCGGATTGAGCCAGGGCATATTCGACGGTGACATCATATCCAGCAATTGACGCGACATGAAGTTGACCACGTTTTCGTGATGGGCAGTTACACCACGTATGCCGGTCGTTGCTTTTTGCCAGAACGCTTGTCTTTGCAGGAAATACTGGCTGAATGCATTGAAAGGCCAGTTTGACCAGCCAGCATCAGCGAAGCGGCTATCGGATGCTGGCGGATGAATTGCAGACCCAGCCCCGGTTGCAGCTGTTGTATCTGTGGTCTTGCCCAACAGTGCTGGTGCCAGCAGTTCGGGCCAACTGGCGATTTGTTTTTGCACGAGATTCAACAATTCCAATTGTTTGCCTGGTGAGACAGCGAGGTGTATCGCCCAGTCCATCACTGCCAGTGTGACACTGGCCGGTGAGATGCCGCCCGTCAGCTTGGCAATATGATTTTGCAGTGCCATATCCAGCGGGTGAATTTCTGCCTCATTGCCGCTGAGATAGCAAATCTGCTGAGCTTGTTGCGGCGCGTAGGATGCATGGCCAGCAGAGCCAGAAGTTTGCGCTGGAGCAGTCTGACTGTAATCGGATTTCATCTGTGCTTCCTCAAAAGGATGTACAGCCATTTTTGCAAACAAGACAGTCAACCGAGTTGATGCTGATCAACTGTATTGTGCAAATGCAGCAATATACTTAGCCTACTCTTCTTCGGTGAATTCATGATGATCCTGTTTAGCCCTTCTTCCCTATATGGACACGCACAAGCACGCACAAGTAATAGCAGGGCGATGGCTGAAAAATCCTGCCTACGGTGCAATAAAATCTGTCTTGTAGACTATAGGAATAAGGGTTCTGATCAAAAGTTTGATCTGCATCAATGTCGCGGCGATCAGCGATGCGCCTTCCGGTATGACGGGGCAGACTTTGTATGTAGACGCTGGCTATCATGTCGTTAATTAAGCTTACCTCAGGAATCACATGAATACGATACGTATAGATACGAACGAACAAGACATCATCTCAAACGTCGTCTACGAAGATTTGCAGATAGGTCAGACAGCCAGCCAGGTTCGTACTCTAACAAATACAGATATACAAGCCTTTGCCACCGTATCTGGCGACGTTAATCCGGCCCATCTGGATGCAGAGTATGCGGAACATACGCTATTCCACGGTGTCATTGCCCATGGTATGTGGGGTGGGGCATTGATTTCCACTATCCTGGGCACACGTCTGCCAGGGCCGGGCACGATTTATCTTGAACAAAACCTGCACTTCGTCAAACCTGCGCGCATCGGTGATACCCTCACTGTATCTGTTACGGTAGTGTCAAAAGAAGATGAAAAAAAACACGTCACCCTGGATTGCGAAATCCTGAATCAGAAAGGTGACAGGGTGGTCTACGGCAACGCGCTGGTCATCGCTCCGACGGAAAAAGTCAGTCGCCCGCGTGCGCACCTGCCCACCATGACCATGTTTGATTTGGGGGAACGGCAGCGTAGCTTGCTCGATAGCGTCAAAAACTTGCCCGCCATACGCTGTGCCGTGGTGCATCCCTGTGATGCCGATTCATTACAGGGGGCCGTGGATGCGGCAAAGCAGGGCCTGATCATTCCCATTTTGATTGCTCCGGCAGAAAAGCTCGCAGCAGTAGCAAGTGCTGCCCACATTGATATCAGTGGCTTTCAACTGATTGATGTCGCCCATAGCCATGCCGCAGCGGAGATGGCCGCGGGGATGGCTGCCAGCGGCCAGGTTGAAGCACTGATGAAAGGGAGCTTGCATACCGATGAACTCATGCATGCGGTCGTTGAATGTACCGCCTTGCGCACCAAACGCCGCCTGTCACATGTGTATCACCTGGATGTACCCATGTATCACAAGCTTTTGCTGCTAACCGATGCTGCCCTGAATATTTACCCCACATTGACAGATAAGGCCGACATATTGCAAAACGTCATCAATCTGGCACATGCACTGAATATCCCTGAACCCAAGGTGGCATTATTGTCTGCAGTAGAAACGGTTAACCCCAAGATCAATTCCACCATTGATGCCGCAGCTTTATGCAAGATGGTAGAAAGAAAGCAAATCACTGGGGCGATTGTTGATGGCCCCCTGGCTTTCGACAATGCCATATCTGCCCGTGCGGCGCAGATCAAAGGCATCGTTTCGGCCGTTTCTGGCGATGTCGACATCCTCATGGTGCCTGATCTGGAGTCTGGCAATATGCTGGGCAAGCAATTTGAATACCTGGCCGGTGCCGCCACCTGCGGCGTGGTGGTCGGTGCCAAGGTGCCGATTGCCCTCACCAGCCGTGCTGATGGCCCATCTTCGCGGGTAGCCTCGGCTGCCCTGATCAAATTGCTGGCGTATGCGTACCGGAAAACCGCACCATGAAAAGCCCTGTCATCCTGTCAGTAAATGCAGGCTCGTCGAGCATCAAATTTGCGTTGTATCCCTTTACTGATGAAGGTGTGACCAGGACCAAGCTGACGGGTGTCATCGAGGGCTTGCAACCAGGCGGCAAGCCCCTGATCAAATTCAGCGCAGGTACGGAAACCAAAGCGTTGGCGTTGGATGAGGCCGCAGTCCATACTGCGGGTGGTGATCAGTTCGCTGCTGCGCTGCAAGCCCTGCACAGTTTGTTGATGACGCATAGTGCGGACATACACATTAAAGCCGTTGCCCATCGCATTGTCCACGGTGGCGAACGGTTTTCTGCGTCTATCGTGATTGATGAGGATGCACTCAATTATTTGCATACGCTGGATACACTGGCACCTTTGCATCAACCTCATAATCTGGATGGCGTAGTTGCTTTTAGTCGTGCATATCCTGACATACCGCAGATAGCTTGCTTCGATACCGGCTTTCACGCCACTATGCCAGATTGTGAAACCACGCTGGCCTTACCGCAGGTTTTGCGCGCCGCAGGTATACGCCGTTACGGTTTTCATGGCCTGTCGTATCGTTATGTTGCCAGCCATCTTGCCCAGCAATCAGCGCGCGCTTTTGATCCCGCTGCCGGTCGCGTCATCATGCTGCACCTGGGCAATGGTGCCAGTGGCTGCGCAATGCGAAATGGCAAAAGTATCGCCAGTTCCATGGGTTTTTCTGCACTCGATGGCCTGATGATGGGCACCCGTTGTGGCGCACTCGACCCCGGTGTCTTGCTACACTTGATGCAACAGGGCTGGGATGAAAAACGACTGGAAACCACTTTGTACAAGGAATCTGGTTTGCTGGGTGTCTCCGGCATCTCTGCCGACATGCGCACCCTGCGTGGCAGCCCCGACGCGCAAGCCGGCTTTGCCATCGACTTGTTCACCTACCGCGTCATACGCGAATGCGGCGCATTAAGCGCCTGCCTGAACGGCCTGGATGTGCTGGTGTTTACCGGCGGCATCGGTGAGCATGACACCATACTCAGACAGCGGGTGGCAGAAGGTCTGGCTTACCTTGGTGTGCAGGTGGACGCGGCAAAGAACAATGCTGCCCGTGGTGACGACATTGCCTCCATTCATACCCCCAACAGCAGCACAGAAGTCTGGGTAGTACCCACCGATGAAGGACGCATCGCAGCCATGGATGCACAGCAGTTACTGCAAGCCATGCAGTGAGCTCAGTGATATAAGTGAAATACAGGGCTCAGTGAAATACAGGGCTGCAGCGACGAATCCCTCGCCGGTACTTCCTTGCACATTGGCTTAATGTAGTGCTGCGTTTTTTGCGGATATTTTTTTGATGTCTTCAATCTTGGACTTCAAAGACTTTAAATCATCCAGCGACTTGGATGCCTTGGGCGACAAAGTTTCTGTCTCCTTGACGATATCCAATAGCACATCAATGATCATACCCAATTGTGTCCCATAAGACGCAGCATTAAATACTTGTTCTTCTATTGCCGCATCCCCTGATACCGGGGGAATCATGGACGTGAACCAGGTCGTTCTCGGCTCAATCTTTTGCGCGACGCTGCCACTCCAGGGAAAATGAACCTGTGGTGACCACACCCATAGCCATGGATACATGATAGCTCCTTGTTTTAATGAAATATGCAGACAAGAAAAAGTGAAGCCAGATTGCAGTATTCTGTAACAGTACCGTGTGTAAATTTATTGATGATTTGGTGCAAGCTTTTGATTTGTTGTGCATGCATTGCTTAAAAATTATCATTTGTTGTGGGAATATGCAATCATTAACGCAAATGTTTTTTGCGGAGAGTGATTAAATTGGCAGGCGGCGCGTATTTTTCCGCTTATTGCTGTCCGGCTGGATATCTGCGTCAAGATAAGGAGGAAGCTGCATGATAAAAAATTTGATAGCGGCAATCTTGTTGATGATTACTGTTACAGCTCACGCTGCGGGGCAAGTCTTTAAAGTGCCGACTCGTCCAGGCATTAGTACCACTCTGTTTTGGGAAGCTGTGGACGGTGCAAAGGCTACGGTATTTATTTTTTCCGGTGGCGGCGGTGGATTTGGCAAGGTCATAGAGGGCCAGCCTGGCAGTAGTAACTTTCTGGTGCGTTCACTGTCATATTTTCTGAGTAAAGGCTTCAATGTGGCAATTTTCGGCCGTCCTGAGGATACCGAAGATCTGGATTATGCCGACCGCATTAGTGATAAGCATATGGCTGATGTTCGTGCCATGCTGGAATATGTACAAAGGCAGAGTCCTGCGCCAGTATGGATTATTGGCACCAGTAAAGGCACGGTTTCTGCCACCGCTGCAGCGATCAAGCTGCAAGATACTGCAATTGCTGGCCTGGTATTGACGTCAAGTGTTGTGAACTACAAAAAGCCAGGAGCTGTACCCAAACAAGATTTATCGGCCATCAAGATACCAACACTGGTACTTCATCATAGCAAGGACGCCTGCAGTCAATGCCAGCCATATGAGGTGCCGGCAATTTTGCGTGGATTGACTAATGCGCCGGTGAAAAAAATGATCCTGGCAGATGGCGGGTCCAATCCTGGTGGCGACGTATGTGGAGCGCTGCACTGGCACGGTTTTATCGGCATGGAAAAAGAGGCAGTTGACATGATCTCTGAATGGATCAAAAACCCTTTACCTTGATGTTTATTTGTCCGTAGTCGGTGTTGGTCCAACATGCCATTTCACATGAAAGCATGTTTTGTAGATGTCGGTAAATTGCTACTGCCGTATGCCAAGCCTCTATTTTGCGCCGGGCAGCTTGCGTAGCCAGGTATCGACCACGGCGGTAGCCGCAAAGTCGGTGCTGCCGAGTGATCTGTTGATATCCAGATGACCGCGCAAACCTTTGCCGGTAAAGCCATGGAGTTCCGCTGAAGTGCCGGCCTGTGTGAGGGCGGCAGCCAATACCTCGGATTGTGCCTTGCCGTCGGCGCGATCGATATGAATGATCAGGAATGCAGGCGCATTCGGTGCGGCAGCGTGGAACGTTGGAGACAAGGCTCGCTGGCGTGCGGGATCGTTTCCGAACGCTTCTACATAGGTTTTACCCATGAAGGCTCCGCCCTCGGCAATTTGGCGCGGCACGTCATAACAGGCGCCATCCAGCGCGATGATGCCGCGAACATCCGATAAGGACAGGCCGGCTGCCGCAAGGTACTTCGGGTCGGTACCGACCAAAGAGACCAAATGCGCCCCGGCACTATGGCCCATCAGAATGATGCGTGATGCATCGATCCCCAGTTTCCCGGCATTGCCCCGCAGCCAGGCGACGGCGGCGGACACATCAGCAGCCTGCTGTTCCACGCTTGCGGCTGGAACCAGACGATAATTGATTGAGGCAAAGGCATAGCCTTCTCCGATCAAATGATTGACTTTTTGCATGCCGGTTGCATTTTTTTTGTCCCCGCGTTTCCATCCTCCACCATGGACAAACAAGATGACTGGTGCAGGTTTGGCGACTGTCGCTTGCCAAAAATCCAGCTTCTGCAAGGGGGCCGGGCCATACGCATATTCTGCTTGCGCCATGCCTGGCACCATAGACGCAGGTGCCGTCATTGCAGCTGGTGGCCCTTCCTGTGATTGTGCTGCATAACTCGAGACAACAAATGAAGATAGCAGTGTCAGGAACAGACTGCATGCAAGCTGCTTTTGAATATACTCACGTATCATTTTTACCCCATGCCAGCTTCGTGTGTGAATGATGAACAAGGACTTCATGTCAAAAGAATATCGCATTGTAGTTGTCCGCCAATATTGGTAATTTAATTTGGTAGAATGCAAAAAAATAGCGTTGGCGTTTTTCTGTTCGTACCGGTGAGTCAATGATACTTTCAACAACAATTAAGCTGCAAAGGGATTTTGAGTCACTCTTTGCATCACATCGACCGATAAACGTGCGATTCGCCCATCTTGATGACGGACATATCCAGGCAACCTCAGGTTTTTATTCTACACGTTGGAATAAGGATTGAATAAATTGAAAGAGTTACATGAAGCAGTTGGCAATAGTTACCATCGTATCTAATAATTATCTGCATTACGCCCGCACATTGATGCAAAGCGTTGCATTGCATCATCCAGAGGCGAAACCTTATTGCGTCATTGTTGATGCCGATTTGTCTCCAAGTGCAGAATTGTCTCAAGAATTTGAAGCGATTCCTCTTTCGTCGCTTGACTTGCCATTTGGCGATGAATTTCTGTTTCAATATACGATTCTTGAACTCAATACCGCAGTAAAACCTTGGGCTCTGCAACATTTACTTGACCTTGGCCATAGCCAGGTTCTGTATATTGATCCCGATATTTATTTGTATAAACCGTTGCAGGAAGTGACGCAATTGTTGACTGATGGTGCCAGTGTCGTCCTCACCCCGCATTTGCTCGCTCCAACTACAGATACACACAACCCGACTGAACTTACTATTCGCATGGCTGGAACTTATAACTTGGGTTTTTGTGCCCTGAGTGAGCAACATGCTACGAGACAATTCTTGAAATGGTGGCAAGGCAAGCTTGAACGACATTGTGTAGTCGATTTTTCAAATGGCGTTTTCGTCGACCAAAGTTGGGTAGATTTGGTCCCTGGCCTGTTCGATCAGGTAAAGATATTACGTCATCCTGGATATAACGTGGCTTATTGGAATTTGGCGCAACGTATGTTCACCGGACAGGCTGATGAGCATAAAGTTAATCAGCAGGATTTGGTTTTTTTTCATTTCAGTGGAATCGATCCGCAACAACCGCAAAATTTATCCAAGCATCAAGATCGTTTTTCATTAGATACGGTCGAGCCTATAGTGAAAACGCTGGTGCTCCAGTATTGCAGTAATGTAGTTGCCAATGAGCCGGATAAGTTTCGTAATCTACCCTACGCTTATGCGCGTTTTGCAAATGGCTCCCCAATATCTGTTGAGGTGCGTAAGCAATATCGCCTTAGTCCAGGATTAAGAAAAATGATGGGAGATAAACCATTTGAATGGTCTAAAGAATTAAATGTGTCGTCTAATTCCACCGGAGCCAGGCGCCTTAGCGATATTTATTACTATTTTTTGAATCGTGCGCCAGATCCGTCTGCCTTGCAGCGATATATTAATTCTTGTGAGCGGTTATTTTCTTACTTGAAAATTGTCTTGGCAGTGGGGATTTCGCCGGAAAGTAGACGTATTCGTGGATGGAAACGGCGTCTCTTGCTTTGGCCATTTTGGTTAGTAGTGAAGCATAATATATCAGACGGCGTACCCGTTTATGCTCCCGCAATTCATCAAAATGAGAAACCACTTGAGAAAAAAATAAAATCAAAAATCACCTCGACAACATTGGGTATTAATTTGATTGGCTATATCAATGCCGAACTCGGGGTGGGCGAGGCAGCACGATCGTTGGCACGTGCCTGTCGTGCAGTTGGTGTTCCATATTCTGTGGTTGATGTTGGTTTTCAAACTTTTAATTTGAAACGCGATACAGATGCGTTGCTTCATGCCAGTGATAGTCGGTTTGCTATTGATATGGTGTACGTCAACGCAGATCAGACCGTCAATACCATCAAATATCTGAAAGATAATAATCTTGAAAGTGCATACAAGATCGGTTTTTGGCATTGGGAACAACCTCAAATTCCGCAATCTCACTTTGCATCCTTTGAGCATCTGGACGAAATCTGGGTGCCATCGACCTTCGTGTATGACGCTGTGGCCGCTGTGTCACCAGTGCCGGTAGTAATTATTCCGCATGCTTTACATGTCAGGGCAACACCTGGCGTTGATCGCAATGAATTTGGCCTGCCAGCGGATAAAGTGCTGGCGCTGATGATGTATGATTTCCATTCATATCAGTATCGTAAAAATCCCCAGGCCGCTATCGCCGCATTTCGTGAGGCCATCAAAGGGCGCAATGACGCTGTTCTGGTCGTCAAGACGATCAATAGCGAACATCATCCCGAAGCATCTGCCGAATTAAACGACTACCTCGCCGATTTGCCGGGAACTATCGTACTCGACCAGTTTCTGACTCGCCAGCAGACTTGGGATTTGCAGTCTTGTTGCGATATGCTTATTTCTCTTCATCGCGCTGAAGGTTTTGGTTTGGCGCCGGCGGAAATGATGGCGCTGGGAAAACCGGTCGTGGCAACCGGATGGTCTGCCAACATGGATTTTATGACACACGAGAATTCCATGCCGGTTAAATATACATTGCGAGCACTCGAAAAAACGATGGGCGCGTATCCAGCCGGCCCGCTTTGGGCGGAAGCAGATATCAACCATGCAGCATCATGCATCCGTCAACTGCTCGATCAACCAGAATTGCGTCTACGCTTAGGTCAACAGGCCATGCTTGATATTCAGAGACAGTTAAATCCGGAAACTGTAGGCAAACTCGTTAAGGATCGCCTGTCCATGATATCGCATTGGAATCCAGGCTTGCGGGGCAAGGACATGAGTGCTACCTAAAATTTGCTCTTCCACAGGTGCCGTAGTAAAGCTTACTTTGGAAGAGCTGTAAATAGAATGCTTCTTCATTAAATACGGTGTGAACTTTTGCTCAATGCGTGATGACTCGGTTTTTCAAAATGAGCGAAAGCGATATGAAGGGCATTGCAGATTATTCACTGCAATCGTGTAGTAACTTCTTAAGTCAGATCATTCCTTGTTGCGTAAGCTGGTACCGCAACCGTAGAACACAACTGCCAACGAAACGACACCACTAATCGATCCAGAACAGGAGCATTAATTGATGAATAGATTTATTCTCGCATTATTACTTTTAATCGCTATCAATCCCGTATTTGCAGGTGATTGGATTTCGGATCAAGATAACAATTGTAAAATCTGGAACGACAATCCGTTACCTGGCGAAACCATTCGATGGTCGGGTAAATGCTTGAACGGTAAAGCTGAAGGTAAAGGTATAGTCACGTGGTATGTATATGCAGTGCTTAGATCGGAACACGAAGGAATCTACCGTGAGGGCAAAACAAATGGGCAAGGTATTTCCACCTGGCCCGGCGGTCACCGCTATGTAGGTGCTTACCGCGACGGCAAAAGAAATGGCTTTGGCGAAATGACCACATCCAAAAGTGGGTACGTCGCCAATGAGCGTTCAAATTTGGGGAAATGGGTCGGCGATCAATTCGTAGAGCGGGGCATATTTAAAGATAATGACTTCGTACGTAGCTGTGCCAGCGAAGCAGACTGCAAGAAGGCAGAGCTCGAAGAATCCAGCAAACGGGAACGCACCGCACGGGAAGCTTGCGCTCAACTTTATACAGGAAAAGCCGTGGCCTTCGAAGGCGAGTATGCTACCAAGGCAATCAATACCGGTGTTCGCGGCTTCATTACTGGTATTGGCCGTGAAGTTGCATCTGCGCGTGTGACAGAGAGTATCTACGAAGAGATGATTGGTAGTGTCATTGAAAAGAGTTGCACAGATTTTTGGTGATTTTCTATAGGACATCTGCTGACTTGTAAAGACCGCGTAAATCGATGAAACCAGCACCCTCTTCACGCCAACGTGCCCTTACTAAGGATTCGAAACTGACCCCGCTAGACATGTTAAGGTGATCAGCATGATCGGTCACAATAATCTGAGGATTGATTCCTGTGGCAATTTTGGTTTCAGCACAAAACTTCACTAATTGATCGAATAAGTTTGTGACTGCAGTGATGTCCTCGTCGACTGCTCGACCATTTCTACTTGTGTCGCGGCTAGCCAATTCGATTGGTGAAAATTTTTTATCTCCATCAAGAATTGATGGAAAATAAACTTGGCTTGGTTGATCAAAAAATAGAATAGAAGGGATCGAAGCTTCCTCACCGATTTCGCAGAAATATCGTTGCAAACTAAGAAATAGTACTAGATGGCAGGAGAGCCAATTTGCTCCACTACCCATCGCGCGAAGGAAGACCTTTCGTTCCCCATCGTTGTGCCATAAGTCGAAAGTTTCCAAAGAAAATTGCAAATTGATTGGTTTATACGCTTTTTCGAAATCGAACCGGTCACTGTAGATTTTCATTAATGCACTGATTCTGGCTTCGGCTTTTTTGATTTTTTTCTCAATATCATAGTTTAGAGCAATCTCATCACGAATATCTTTTAACTCGATATCAATTGCTAGAATATCCGTGCCATCGTCTTTCTTTTTTGAATCTGCAAATTCCTGTAATACTGATTCAACTCGAATTTTTGCTTCCAAAGAAAGCTCGTATTGGTTTCGAGCGCTTTTGAGATCGTCGACCTGGTTACGGATTTTTTCAATTCGAGCCATACATGTCGCTAGCTCTGCACGAGCGTCTGCGACTTTTTTTTGCTTCTCTACGCGAATTTCATCAAGAGCGGCTTGTCTATAACTAGACCGCTTTAGTTCTGTATTCAGCCAGTTGATCGCTTCTGATAATTCATTCGCTCTTTGTTCAATCGCATCCGTCTCAGATTTGCAGAATGGACAGGCTGCGTGTGAAATTTCAGCGTTTTCCGGAATGCTAATTGTATTGCTGTAGTCAGCATATTTTTTTGCGAAACTTATTGAAGATTCGATCTCTGCAAGTTCAATTTGATTTTCTCGTAGTTTTCCAGTGAAAATACCCTTATTATTTAGCTCTTGTACCAATAGCTTGACATGCGCATCAGATAATGAAGAGAATTTTACAGGCGTGTTTTTTAATTTTGTTAATGCTATATCCGGCGAAAGGATTGCAGTGGCGACATCTAGCTCTAATTTTTTCCCGCTTATTGCCTCGAATGCGAATATTGTATCTTCAAGCCTTTTTTTGAACTGAATGTCACGATCTTTCTTCTTCGGTAGTTCGCGAATCAGTCTGCGTCGAGTTGCATCAAGTTCGTTCATCTGCTGTTTTAGAATAAAATATCTTTGATTCGCAAAACCCAGAAAAATTTTCAAATGGTCAATGGCCTGTTCGCGTTTTTCTTTTTGATCAAATCGATAGAAGATTGCATGCTTATTTGCAACTAAATTTTGATGTTGAAGAATAAAGGAAGAAAAACTTCTCACTGACGGTGTCGGTGCCCTTTGACCTCTACGGATTCGATCATCTAAATCTTCATCAATGTCGGTGACAGTAATATTGAAATATCGTTGAAGCTGCTTAAGAAATCGCGCTAATGGTGAGAAAGAATGAGATGGAAAGTAATTTGAATTAGCCCATTCTAAAGAAGAAAATTTTGCAAGATCGTGATCTTCTTTGACAAAAGCGTGAGTGTCATTTGGTCGTCGACCCAAAACTAAAACAGTGTTACGCACTTTTAATGCCACAAAAAATATTTTTGTGTTCTGTGTGATAACGCCAACTGGCACAGAAAAGTCTGAGCTTCCAAAGCAGTAGTCAAAAATTTCAATCAGTGCGCTTTTGCCAGTGGAAGATTTTCCAGTTACCACATTTACCCCGTCGGTAAATTTTACTGCATGCGGGTTATCGTCCGCATCGATAATTCCTATGTATATTACGCTGGATTTCATAAAGCAAGTACTCCTAACATTCTATATATCATTGGAATTTCATAGGCATTGAAGAAGATAGCAAGTCGCCGTGCTGCTTTTATCAATCCATCCGGTGAGGTTTTATCAAGTTTTTCAGACTGATTTAATATTGATATTTTGCTTCCATGAATCTTTATTGCTTGAGCTCCAATCAAATACTGAATTGTCAGATTGGTCAAATCTTTGTAATCCTCAACACGTTCAGCTAAGCCATGGACAAATTTTTTGCTCGCAATCATTGTGACCAAGCTGCTGCTATCTTTTGCGTTACAAAGTATCGCTCGACTTCTCCTATGAAGCACAAGGGGTAAAACTAAATAAGAAAGCAGAAGAGAATGTTCTTTTTCTCTCAGTTCTTCATAGAATGCCACCATAGCAGAAGAGAAAATGAACGGATTGTTGTGCAAGATGTTGAGATGAGAAATTGGATCGATTGAATTAAGTTCGCCTGTTGTTGTCGATTTTTGAGTCATTGCAACATCCATTGGAATTGATCGGGATGATTATTCATACGCAGATGCAATACACCGTTTCTAAACCATGACGGTGAATCTTCAAAGCCACGGAAATTTGGTGGTTGAGACAACATGACCTTAATGTAGAATATTTTTGAATTGTTAATTGTTGGTTCATATGACAAACACGCGGAGTCATATTCCAGATCAAATTTTTTCGCGACTTGCTTCTTGAATTCAAGTAGATCTTTTACGTAGATGGTATGATCTCCAAACAAGTCAGAAATTGTATTTATAGTTGTATGGTAATGGTGAATAGCATCAGCGACATGTTTGTGATGATCTATATCGAGAATCTTTTGCACGAAGTGATCATAAGACGGAGATGGAATTGTTGTTGGATCGAAATCGTCATAGTGAGCACTTGGAAATGTATGCGATTCTCTGCAAAAGAGGGTGTATAAATCCTGTAAGTAGACATCAAATTCCTCACCAGTGATTTCCCAGCGTTGAACCTTTGGGCGGCCTAATCGAGCGACATAACCTATCAATGTATCCACAAACTTTTGCTTATGTTTTTTGAGGATACCCTTTGAGCGAACATTCAAAAGTTTGGTGTAAAGATCAGATGGTGATGGTGAACTTGTTTCAATGAATATCTTACCTATTACTTCTAAAAATCTGGCTCTGTTCGTATCGCTTAAAAGGGCTCGTTGTTGTAAAAGTGTTTTGCTCGCAGTCGCAGCAGCATTATTTGAAAATTTTTTATTAAACTCATTTTCAAATTCTTTGTTGATAGCAACAAGGAGCTCGAGTCTGCGGTCGATGTCGCATGAATTCCAGTCTGCAATAGTGGCTTGAGCGCCGAATGGCTGGGTAGTGTATAGCACTAAAGATTTATACTTGGACTGATCGAAGCTTTTGTCCGACCAGTTAGTTACAGTATTCCAAAAATTGGGATGTCCGTCAGTTAGGGAGTCGGTATAGCATTTGACCTCAATTTGCGTCAGATTTTCAATTGTTACATCTCCTAGCTCTTCAATAACTAACGTTTGATCTGAGGCAAGTTCATAGCATTTATCAACAGCCACCCCAAGTTGGAAGACTACCGCGACGGTCGAGGCAGTTGCGTCGCTACGAGTTGTCGTTGTGGTCATGTCAATTAATGGTTGGAGATATTTGTTATGTTAACTTCATTCTATTATGGAAACGCTTGGAGGCGTTACTGTGAAAATATACATATGATTTGCGCGCTTTGTATCTATCGAATGTATGTTAAGTGAAATGGTGAAGGTGAGCGATTCACCAAAGATCATTAAAATGTCAATGCTTAGCTCAGGTGGAATGGAGATGAAAAAAAATGGCTACGAGCCAAAGGCATGCAACCAGATGATTTAAATTTTCGCCAGTAATTTGCGTAGGAAACTAATTATTGACGCAAGGACCTTTTGCTTTCTTATTCATGTGGATATTAGTGGCCAGTAAGTGCAAGTTTCACAAAATCATCGTCACATCAAAATAATATCGTACTGCTCCTGATGAAACACATTCTCCACCTGTAGTGAAATCGGCTTGCCGATGAAGTCGCCGAGCATGGCCAGGTGTTGGGATTCTTCTTCCAGGAACATGTCGACCACGACCTGTGAAGCCATGATGCGGAATTCACGCGGGTTGAATTGTTTGGCTTCACGCAGCAGCTCGCGCAGGATTTCGTAGCAAATGGTGCGGGCAGTCTTGACCTGGCCTTTGCCATTGCAGGCAGGGCAGGGTTCACACAGCACGTGGGCCAAGGATTCACGGGTGCGCTTGCGCGTGACTTCGACCAGGCCGAGGGCAGAAAAACCGGATACGGACAGCTTGGTGCGGTCGCGTGACAGGGCCTTGTTCAATTCAGTCAGTACGGCGGTCTTGTGTTCTTCATTCTCCATATCAATGATGTCGAGAATGATGATGCCACCCAGATTACGCAGGCGTAACTGGCGGGCGATGGCGTGGGCGGCTTCCAGATTGGTTTTGAAGATGGTGTCATCAAAATTGCGACCGGCGACAAAGCTGCCGGTGTTGACGTCAATGGTGGTCATGGCTTCAGTCTGATCAACGATCAGGTAACCACCAGATTTCAGATCCACGCGACGGCCCAGGGCTCTTTCGATTTCTTCTTCTACTCCATGCAGATCAAACAGCGGGCGCTCGCCGATGTAGTGCTGCAGCTTGCTCAAGACCGATGGCATGTAGCGCGTCGCAAATTCTTGCAGCATCAGGTAATTTTCGCGCGAATCGACTTGTATGCTGTCGGTTTCTTCGTTGACGAAATCACGCAATACGCGTTGTGCCAGGTTCAGGTCCTGATACAGCAGGGTAGTTGGCGGTTGGGTCTTGGCCAGTTGCAGTATGGTGGACCAGGTGCGGCGCAGGTAATCAACGTCGGCTTTCAGGTCTTCATCCGAGGCATCTTCTGCCATGGTACGGACGATGAAACCACCTTTCTCATCGTTTTGCTGCAGGCTTTGCACTTTTGCGCGCAAGGCTTCGCGCTCGGCTTCGTTTTCTATCTTTTGCGAGATACCAATATGCGAGTCTTGTGGCAGATACACCAGCATGCGGCCAGCAATCGAGATTTGCGTAGAAAGCCGGGCACCCTTGGTGCCTATCGGGTCTTTCACCACTTGCACGGTCACCGACTGGCCGTCGAACAATAATTTTTCTATCGGCGTCAGCGGCGAATTACTGCTGCCACTGCCATCTTGCGGACGGGCATCCCAGATGTCGGCCACATGCAAAAAGGCGGCACGTTCCAGGCCGATATCGATGAAGGCTGATTGCATGCCGGGTAGCACACGCACGACTTTGCCCAGGTAGATATTGCCGACCAGGCCGCGTGACAAGGTGCGTTCTATATGGAGTTCTTGTACTGCGCCCTGAAACATCAGGGCAACCCTGGTCTCTTGCGGAGTGATATTGATGAGGAGGTTTTCGCTCATGGACTTCTCAAAGACTTTATCTGTTAGGGAATAATGATACCTGTCTGACGCAACAACTGGCAGGTTTCAAACAAGGGTAATCCCATGATGCCAGAATAACTGCCTTTGATGTGCGAAATAAAGCGTGCAGCCGCTCCTTGGATGCCATAGCCTCCAGCTTTGTCATACGGTTCATTGCTGCGGCAGTAGGCCAGGATCTGCTGCTGATCCAGTTTGGCGAAACTGACTTCCGAGCATTGCGTGACGGCAGCGCTGCCCTGGGCTGAATGGACAGCGATACTGGTCAGTACCTGATGGGTTTGCCCGGACAGCATTTGCAGCATGCTGATGGCTTCTTCCAGATCGGCAGGTTTGCCCAGGATTTGCTGGCCCAACACGACAGTGGTGTCTGCCGCCAGCACCGGTCGTGCCAGCAGTTTGCGCTGGTGCATGGCTTCCCATGCCTTGTCGGCTTTTTCTTTGGTGACGCGGCTGACGTAGGCTTCCGGCGCTTCACCGGGCAGGACGATTTCAGTCACGTCGGGCCCGCGTGGCGGGGCATCGCGCAAGAGCAGCAGGTCAAATTCTATGCCGACCTGCTGTAGCAGTTCACGGCGTCTGGGGCTTTTGGAGGCGAGGTAGATTTTATTTTCGCGGAGCATATGTTTGTCCTGGCGTATGTTGATCACACCCTGTGGTAGGGGTGGTTTTGGGTAATCGACCAGGCGCGATAAAGCTGTTCGGCCAGCAGCACCCTGACCATGCCATGTGGCAGGGTCAGGCTGGAGATGCGTATCAGGGTATCGGCTTTAGCCTTGAATTCTGCATCCAGGCCATCGGCACCACCGATGACAAAGACGACATCGCGGCCATCCTGCTGCCATTGGGTCAGGTTTTGTGACAGTGCTACACTGGTCCAGTCCTTGCCGCGTTCATCGAGGGCGACAATGCGTGCATTCTTGGGGATGACGGCTTCGATTCTTGTGCGTTCCAATGCCATCACGGTTTCAGCGGTTTTACTGCCTGAGCGTTCTACCGGCTTGATTTCTTTGAGCAGCACACGGCATTCGGGCGGCATACGTTTGGCGTATTCCTGAAAGCCGGTTTCTATCCAGGCTGGCATTTTGTGGCCGACGGCGGCGATGATCAATTGCATGTTTTATAGTATCTTGAAACCAGATCTGCTTAAACAAATGGCTGCACCAGGCAGCCATTTGAAACGAGTTATTAACAGAATTATTCCTCTGTTTTTTTACGGGCTGGCGCACGTTTGGCTGGCGCCGCACCTGCTGCCGCACCGCGTTTTTCTGCAGCCTGTTTGGCTGAAGCCACGGCGGTTTTGGTAGAGGCTACCTTGACGCGGCCACCAGTCGGTATTTTGGCTGGCTTGGCTGGTTTGGCTGTACCATCGGCGGCTTTGCGCGCAACGGGTTTGCGTGCTGATTTAGCGTCTGCTTCACCGACAGTTTTGCTGATGCGTGGCTTGCGGGCTGGTTTCTTTTCATCATCCAGCGTGGTCTGGATCGCCATCATGTCATGCGTGACTTCCAGTGGAGCAGCCTTGCCAGCTGTTTTACGTGGAGCACGTTTAGGCTGGTCGCTTTCCTCTTCAGCATCCGCTTTTTTAACGGAAGTACGCTTGGCTGCGCCGAATTTCACAGGCTTGTCGCCCCACAGTTCTTCCAGGCGGTAGTAAGCACGGATGGCCGGTTGCATGATGTGCACGACGATATCGCCCAGATCGACCAGTACCCATTCGCCAGTCGCTTCACCTTCCATGCTGACGATAGTGCCGCCGTTTTCCTTGACTTTATCGCGTACGGAAGCTGCCAAAGCCTTGGTTTGGCGGTTGGATGTGCCTGATGCGATACAAACGCGGTCAAACAGGCTGGTCAGGTGGGTGGTTTCGTATAATTGTATGTCTTGGGCCTTGACATCTTCCAGAGCGTCAATGACCAAGCCTTGCAGTTTTTTAATATCCATATTTTATTGGTAGATAGTTTGTTGTTGTAAGTAGTCTAGCACCTTGTGCGGGACTAGCAATCTTGTTGTCGGGTTATGCTGTTTTAATTCTGTACGTAGTTGGGTTGCAGATACATCCTGTGCAAGGTTTCTTTCCAGATAAGTGCCACCTGCAGGCCGCGAGCGCATTTCCAGGGCGCTGATGGCATTTTTCTTCCAGATGTCAGCAATGTCGGGGCTGCTGATATCCAGGCTGAAGCCTGGGCGTGAAGCAGCGCAAAGATGCGCTACATCAAGCAAGGCTTGCCAATTGCGCCAGGTGTGCAAATTTTGCAACTGATCTGCACCCATGGCAAACACCAGTGATGCCTGCTCGCCAACTTCCGTACGTAACTGGTGCAAGGTATCGATGGTGTAATTATTTTTACCCTGTTCTGCCCGGATAATTTCTTGCTCATCTATCCTGACAGGGCAGAGTTGCCAATCTTCAAAAGCCAGCTCCAGCATGGCCAGCCTTTGTTTTGCCGTCGCTTGCAATTCATTCTTTTGCCACTGCTGGCCGACGGGAACGATGCGTAATTCATCCGGTTTCAATGCCGTTGCCAGGCTATGGGCAAGGGCGATATGTCCCAGATGGACAGGGTCAAAGCTGCCACCCAGTACCAGGATGCAGGGTTTTGCGGCAGTTTCTATACCCATTCCTTGTGTACCAGAAAGTCGGTGACCAGTTTTGCCTCTGGGCTGCCGGCTGCCGGCTGCCAGTCATAACGCCATTTGACGATGGGGGGCATGGACATCAGTATGGACTCTGTCCTGCCGCCGGATTGCAGACCGAAATGGGTGCCACGGTCAAATACCAGGTTGAATTCCACATAGCGACCACGACGATATGCCTGGAAATCACGCTCACGCTCGCCATATGCCTGGTCTTTACGTCGTTCCAGTATCGGACGATACGCAGGGACGAAGGCATCGCCCACATTGCGCATCATTGCAAAACTACTGGCAAAATCAATTTCATTGAAATCATCAAAGAAGATACCGCCTACGCCACGGGCTTCCTTGCGGTGTTTCAGGTAAAAATAGTCGTCACACCATTTCTTGAAGCGGGCATGCAAATCTGTACCAAAAGGCTGGACTGCATTTTTACAGGTTTGGTGAAAGTGGGTGGCATCTTCTGTAAAGCCATAATAAGGCGTCAAGTCCATACCGCCGCCAAACCACCAGACATCTTCCTGCCCTTCAGCATGGGTGGTGAAAAAGCGTACATTCATGTGTACGGTGGGGGCATAGGGGTTGCGCGGATGCAAGACCAGCGATACACCCATGGCTTCCCACTGACGGCCAGCCAGTTCAGGGCGGCTGGCAGCAGCAGATGGTGGCAGGTTTTTACCCATGACATGGGAAAAATTTACGCCGCCACGTTCAAATACCTTGCCTTCTTCTATCACGCGCGAGATACCGCCACCCCCTTCGGGGCGTTCCCAGCTATCGCTGATAAAAGCTTGGCCATCAACTTCTTCCAGAGCCGCGACTATACCAGCCTGCAGGCCCAAGAAGTAATTTTTAACCGCGAGTGTATCTGTCATTCTGCTATCTACTCTAAAAAACGCAAGGGGCTGGACCCTGCATCATGGTCCAACCCACTTTAAAAGATCGATGACGCACTATGTGGCATTCACAGCAAGTACGCCTGACCAGGATTAGTGTTTGCGGTTCAGCGCACGCCAGCCTATATCGTGGCGATACTGCATGCCATCGAAATGGATTTTTTCGACCGTTTCATAGGCGTGTTTCTGCGCCTGTTTGACGGTATCGCCCAGGCCAACCACGCATAACACCCGGCCACCATTCGTAGTCAACGTCTTTTCATCCAATGTGGTGCCGGCATGGAAGGTCACGGTTTCAACAGTTTCTGCGGGGATGCCACTAATCGTGTCGCCCTTGCGCGGGTTGTCCGGGTAATCTGCGGCGGCCATGACGATGCCCATGGCGGTACGCCTGTCCCAATCCAGTTCCACGGTATCGAGCGTGCCATTCACTGCGTGCTCCATGACATGCAGGAGATCAGTTTTCAGGCGCGTCATGATGGGCTGGGTTTCAGGATCGCCCATGCGGCAATTGAATTCCAGCGTCTTTGGATTGCCCTGGTCATCAATCATCAGGCCCGCATACAAAAAGCCGGTAAACACGATGCCGTCTTTGATCATGCCCTGTACCGTAGGCACAATGATTTCGCGCATCACGCGTGCATGCAATTTTGGTGTAACGATAGGGGCAGGGGAGTACGCACCCATGCCGCCCGTGTTTGGACCTTCGTCATTGTCCAGCAAACGTTTATGATCCTGGCTGGTGGCCAGTGGCAGAATATTCTTGCCATCCACCATGACGATGAAGCTGACTTCTTCTCCAGCCAAAAATTCTTCGATCACCACGCGGGCACCAGCATCGCCCAGCTTATTGTCAGACAACATCATGTCGACAGCAGCATGCGCTTCTTCCAGCGTCATGGCCACGACCACACCCTTGCCGGCAGCCAGGCCATCAGCCTTGATGACGATAGGTGCGCCCTTGGCATTGATATAGTCATGCGCTGGCACCAGGTCGGAAAAAGTCTGGTATTCAGCCGTTGGGATGGCGTGCCTGTGCATGAAAGCCTTGGCGAAATCCTTGGAGCTTTCCAGTTGTGCCGCTTCTTTGGTCGGGCCAAAAATTTTCAGGCCACGTTCGCGGAAAATATTCACGATACCGGCAGCCAGCGGTACTTCCGGGCCGACCACGGTAATACCGATATGTTCTTGCTCGGCAAAATCTGCCAGCGCAGCCGGATCGGTAATGTTGATGTTTTTCAGGCGTATGTCAGCAGCTGTGCCGCCATTGCCAGGGGCCACAAAAATGGTTTGTACACGGTCAGATTGCGCGAGTTTCCAGGCGAGTGCATGTTCACGGCCACCAGAGCCGACTACGAGTAATTTCATCTTAATCTTCTATGATGGCGTTGGTGAATACTTCTTGTACGTCGTCGAGGTTTTCCAATGCATCCAGCAATTTTTGCATTTTGATGCCTTCATCACCGGCAAACACCGTTTCTGTACTTGGTTTCATGACCACTTCAGCGACTTCGGCCTTGAAACCGGCTTTTTCCAGGCTGATCCGCAGATCAGACAGGCTGAACGGCGTGCAAATGACTTCGATTCCGCCTTCGTCATCGGTGACCACATCGTCAGCACCGGCTTCGAGTGCAGCTTCCATCAGCGCATCTTCATTCGTGCCAGGCGCAAAAAACATCTGGCCGCAATGTTTGAACAAAAAGGCAACAGAGCCTTCAGTCCCCATATTGCCACCGAATTTATTGAAAGCATGGCGCACTTCAGCCACGGTACGGACGCGGTTGTCGGTCATGCAGTCAACCACGATGGCGGCACCGCCTATGCCATAACCTTCATAGCGTACTTCTTCATAATTTGCGCCTTCCAGCGTGCCAGCACCGCGTTGTATCGCGCGCGTGACGTTTTCCTTGGGCATATTGGCATCTGCTGCCTTGTCTACTGCCAGGCGCAGGCGCGGATTGGAATTCACATCCTCACCGCCCATGCGTGATGCAACCGTGATTTCCTTGATCAGACGCGTCCAGATCTTGCCGCGTTTGGCATCTGTGGCTGCTTTTTTATGCTTGATATTGGCCCATTTACTATGTCCTGCCATGATCGCTCTTTCCTGAATTGACAATAGCTCACCCTGAGGGCGGCAATTTTGCCTGGCTTGGTTTTATAATGAAGACCAGTATTTTACCATAGTGGTACAGACCGAATTCCCCAAATCACCTTCCAAAAATATGTCAAAACCATTGTTGATCGCTAAAAGTTCCGAAATCGACCTGAATTTACTGTCCGACTGGGCTAACCGGCATGGCTGCATCACCGGCGCAACCGGTACCGGCAAGACCGTCACGCTACAGGCCATGGCACAGGCATTTTCAGATATCGGGGTGCCAGTATTCATGGCCGATGTCAAAGGTGATTTGTCCGGTATGGCCAAGGCCGGCAACGCCAGCAGCAAGATGCAGCAAAGGCTGCAAGCCCTGCAAATGGATGAACCCGTGTGGCAGGCTTGCCCGGTCACTTTCTGGGACGTGTTTGGCAAGCAAGGCCATCCGGTGCGTGCCACGGTATCTGACCTGGGTCCTTTGTTGCTGGGCCGTATGCTGAACCTGAACGATACCCAGGAAGGTGTCCTGCAACTTGCCTTCAAGATCGCGGACGATCACGGCTTGTTGCTGCTTGATACCAAGGATTTGCGCGCGATGCTGCAATACCTGGCCGAGAATGCCTCCGTATTCCAGACCGAATACGGCAATATTTCTGCCGCCAGTGTCGGTGCAATACAGCGTTCCTTGCTGACCATCTCCGAGCAGGGAGGCGAGCAATTCTTTGGCGAACCCATGCTGAACCTGGATGACATGATGCAGACCGACGGCAATGGCCGCGGTTTCGTGAATATCCTGGCGGCCGATCAATTGCTGCAATCACCGCGCCTGTATTCGACTTTCCTGCTGTGGATGTTGTCCGAACTGTATGAGCATTTGCCTGAGGTTGGCGATGTTGATCAACCCAAGATGGTGTTCTTTTTTGATGAAGCCCATTTACTGTTTGATGAAGCGCCCAAGGTCTTGCTGCAAAAAATTGAACAGGTGGTGCGCCTGATCCGTTCCAAGGGCGTCGGTGTGTATTTTGTGACGCAGAATCCGCTGGATATACCGGACACTGTTCTGGGGCAGCTTGGCAATCGCGTACAACATGCCTTGCGTGCGTATACCCCACGTGACCAGAAAGCTGTGCAGGCTGCCGCAGAAACCTTCCGCCCCAATCCAGCACTGGATACAGCGGCAGTGATTGCCGAATTGGGTGTGGGTGAAGCCCTGGTGTCCTTCCTGGATGAAAAAGGTCGTCCGAATATCGTGCAACGTGCCTTGATCGTGCCACCAATTTCGCAGATAGGTGCAATTACTGCCGACGAACGTCAACAGCTTATGCAGACCTCCATCGTCGCCGGTGTCTATGAAAAACATATAGACCGCGAATCTGCATATGAAAAACTGACAGGTCGTGTGGCTACCCGTGCAGCGACGGCTGCGACTGACAGGGATGAAAATCTGCAAGCTGGCAGCAGGGATGAACCAGCAGCGGCAGATACCAATGGGTGGGGTAATGCACCATCGGCACCGTCAGCACCATCGGCACCAGCCAGGCCCACAGGCGGGTTCGGGCGCGTAGCTCAGCCCGCACAGCAGGAAGGTGGTGGTGTTGGCGATACGCTGAAAAGCGTATTCGGTAATTTGCTTGGGGGCGGGGGCTTGCGACGCAAGGACAATGTGGTGGAGACCATGATCAAGTCTACAGTCAGAACCATGGGGTCTCAGGTTGGACGTGAAATCATCCGTGGTGTGCTGGGGTCCATCCTGAAGAAATAAACACAAACCGGAAGGGCTTTGTCCCTTCCTGGCACTGATGGATTTCAGTCGTGCTGACCTGAATTGGCCAGGCGTTTGAAAATACTGCTCAAATCGGAAGCCTGCTGTTTCAGAGCTACAGGTTTTTGACGTAACTGTGGCGTTTCAGTTTGCGCGCGTTTCGGGCGAAGTACCGGTTGATCGGCATATTGCAATCTGGGTGTGTACATGTGGTGCTCCTGAGCAGTGCTGTTATCCATAAATCAAGTGTAATGAAATTTGCATCTTTTAATGGTTACACAAAGTCAAATTGACCACTAAATCAGGGATACGGTGTAAAAGATTGTGAGTTATTTCCCAGGAGGAAATTAAAATGCCTGGATCAGGGACGGAATGAGAGAATAAAGCGGGTCGGCAAGGTTTTTTTGCCAGCATCGACGTATCGGAAGGTTTTAAACAAATTATTTTATGCAGCCCAACAACCCAGTTTTACTTGCTAGACGTTCTTACCTGACTGGTCTTGCAATTGCCCTGATTGGTGCCATCCTCTTTTCCACCAAAGCTATCGTCGCCAAGCTGATTTACCGTTATAACGTGGATGCGGTTACCCTGATTTTTTTTCGCATGGCATTTTCATTGCCGATTTTTGCCGGCATAGCCCTGTGGCAGATGCATAAGGGTGGCAGTCTGAGCCGGAAAGACCGCCTCAGCCTGATAGGTCTGGGGCTGATTGGTTATTACCTGTCATCCTTCCTTGATTTCCTGGGTTTGCAATACATTACCGCCGGTCTGGAGCGGCTGATCCTGTTTCTGACACCTTCTTTTGTGTTGCTGATATCTGCTTTCTTCTTGAAACGTGCCGTCAGCCGGCTGGAATGGCTGGCCCTGATGGTTTCCTACATGGGCATCGTGCTGGTGTTTTTCCATGACCTGAAGTTTGGCGGCAGCAATGTTTTGCTGGGTTCGTTACTCGTACTGGGGGCGGCGGTGTCCTATGCCCTGTATTTGATACAGTCTGGTCAGCTGGTACAGCGATTGGGTTCCTTGCGTCTGGTGTCTTATGCGATGTGTGTGTCCAGTGCCGCCTGCATAGGCCAGTTTTTTGTTCTGCGCCCGGCATCCATGCTGGTGCAGCCGCTTGCTGTATATTCTTTGTCAGTGGTGAACGCCATCCTGTGTACGGTACTGCCGGTATTCATGACCATGATTGCTGTAAAGAAGATTGGTGCGGCAACGGCGTCGCAGGCTGGCATGATAGGGCCGGTATCGACCTTGTTTTTAGGGGCGTATTTTCTCAATGAACCCATCACAGCCTGGCAAATGGCAGGTACAGTGCTGGTCATGGGAGGCATGTACTTGCTGTCGGCAAAGAAAACTTCAGCTTAGACCATGAGGCAGGTGCAGCATGGAAGCGGATTGAACCATCAGGAGCCAAAAATGGTAATGGTAAAAGCAGTCAGGATGCAGCAAACCGGCGGTCCGGAAGTCATGGAATATGTCGATGTTGAACTGGGACAACCCGGTGCCGGTGAAGTACTGGTGCGTCACAAGGCTTGCGGCCTGAATTTCATCGATGTGTATTTTCGTACCGGGCTCTACGCGCAGCCCCTGCCTGGCGGGTTGGGCATGGAAGGCGCAGGCATCGTCGAAGCCGTGGGGCCAGGCGTCACCTATGTGCACGTTGGCGACCGCGTTGCCTATGCTGGCAGGCCAAGTGGTGCCTATGCAGAAGCGCGCATCATGCCGGCAGACAATCTGGTGCGCCTGCCTGACAGCATTGGCTTTGAAACTGCCGCAGCAATGATGTTGCAGGGTTTGACGGTGCAATATTTATTTCATCGCACCTTTTCTTTACAGGGTGGTGAAACCATACTCTTTCATGCCGCCGCCGGTGGGGTAGGCCTGATTGCCAGCCAGTGGGCAAGAGCCATAGGGGTGACCATGATAGGTACCGTGGGCTCTGACGAAAAGGCCGAACTGGCAAAAGCCCATGGCTGTACCCATGTCATCAACTACAACAAAGAAAATTTTGTTCAGCGTGTTCGTGAAATTACGGATGGAAAAGGGGTGCCTGTCGTTTATGATTCCATCGGCAAGGATACCTTCATCAATTCGCTTGATTGCCTGGCACCGCTGGGCATGATGGTCAGTTTTGGGAATGCGTCGGGTCCGGTACCGTCTTTCAGCCTGAATGAGCTGGCCGCACGTGGTTCCCTGTTTATTACCCGCCCCAGTTTGATGAGCTATACCGCGAAGCGCGATGATCTTGAACAAATGGCGGCACAATTGTTTTCCATGGTGGAAAGCGGCAAAATCAAAATAGATATCCGTCAGCGCTATGCCCTGAGCGAGGTCGCCCAGGCACATCGTGACCTGGAAGCACGAAAAACAACAGGTTCTACCATATTAATTCCATGATGCAAGATAATATGACACAAGTGACACCACCAAAAAAGCCGGATGGGCAGCAAAATGATGGCCCCAAATTCGGACGCCTGCTTGTCGTCCTTATTTTTGCCGTCATGCTGATAGTTGTTATTACCCTTGCTTCAGAGGCTTACTATACTAATTAATGAAGCTTGAAGATTAAAAGAAATGCAAGGAACTATCCTTGCTTTTAATTGATATTGGTATTCTTTTTTGTCGTTTTTTGCCTGTACAGACAATTCAGGCCGTGAGCAGTGTACATTTGGTGGTGCGTGGCGCACCTGTTTTGCGCGCCATGTTGCTGCAGTTTTATCAACCATTCTGATTACAATAAAAACTAGCAATGGACACCCTTCCACTGAATACCGCTAAAACCAGCGAATTTTCGAGCTCCAGTCGTTTGCTGATATTACAAAGTTTGGTGCCGATAGCGACCAATCTGGTGTCCTCACAACTGGAAGCATTTGCTGGTCGCCTGACCGAAGCCTTGTTCAAGTTGTCGGATCAGACCGTCAGGCCTGAAGAAGTAGCAATCAGTTTCCAGGCGTATCAGCAACTGAAACGCAATGGCACCACCTTTTACCGCCTGGTGGCAGGACAGATCAATGCCGCCCTGGCCAAGGAAGTCAGTGTGGTGAACACGCGCAAGCGTGCCAGAACCGATGAAGGAAAGCAGGATTTCTCGCTCGTCAGTTTCGAGGAGATGGAAAGCAAGGTACTCAGCCGTAATCTTAGCCAGTCACTGGAAGTGAGTAATGCCGAGCAACTGGTGGCGCTGAACACGCGTATAGGCCATGTCTTGCGCAGAACACCGATCAGCGTGTCGCAAAACCCGTTTCGCCCTGAACTGTTTGTCAAGGCGGTACATCAGGCCTGGATGGAACTGGAACCCGATCCGGCAACCCATCATCTGATTTTGCGCTTGTTGCGACCAGAACTGTTTTTGCAATTGGGAGCGATTTATCGGGAATTGAACCAGGCATTGATAGAGCGTGGCATTCTCCCCAATATTAATGACGGGTATAAGAACAAGCAAAAGAAAAACATGCTGTCGTCGTCAGAAGATATCAGCGACCGCGATCCCTATCTGGAAAATAAGTTAAGGAATATGTTCTCTGGCGCATCCACGCCTGCTTCTTTCAGCAACACTGTTAGTGGCGGTGGCGGTGGCGGTGGCGGTGGCGGTGGCGGCGGTGGTGGCGCGGACGGCGTGCCATATGTCGGTGGCCAGCAGGGGGGCGGTGGCGGTGGCTTTGCCGGTAACGGCAATGTCGGTGGTGGTGGTGGACATGCGCCCGACATGGTTACCATTGATCGTCAGTTTTTTGACTACCTGACTAGCGTACAAAGGACGATCTCGGGCAATCCCATGCCCATGGATACGGCGCATTTGCGGCAACTGTCACAGCAGCCGAATGCCGAAAGCCTGACACACATCGATCAAAGCACCATCGAGCTGCTGGCGCGGATTTTTGATTATGTATTCAACGATGCCAGCATCCCGGCAGATATCAAGGGCCTTATCGGTCAGTTACAGATACCCACGCTCAAAGTGGCATTGCTGGATAAAGATTTCTTTTTCAAGGAAGACCATCCAGCCAGGGTATTGATTGATACGCTGGCAAAATCCAGCGTCTTGCTCAACAGCGATACCACGACAGAAGATCCGCTCTATCAGATGATAGAAGGCATCGTCGAACGGGTGCAGCAGGATTTTGATCAGCAGATAGAATTGTTTTCTGACGTTGTCGCCGATCTTGAAGCCTTCCTGAAAGAAGAGGAGCAGCAAACCGAAGTAGCCATCAGCGAGCCGGTGGCAGTCGCCCTGAAGCAGGAGAAAATGCGGCTGGCGCGTGAGTTTGCCGAAAATGACGTCGCCATCCGGGTAGAAACCGGTGAAGTTGCCGGCTTTCTGGAAGTGTTTTTGAAAGAGCAGTGGATACGTATCCTGACCATTGCCCATAACGTCAAGGAAGAAAAGCCCAACGCCCTGGAAAACGCCCTGCGGACGATGGATGATCTGATCTGGAGCCTGAAACCGAAAAACAGTGCGGAAGAACGCAAGGAACTGGTCAGCAAATTGCCGGCCATGCTGTCGCTGTTGAATGCCTGGCTGAATGCGATCAAATGGGATGAACCTGAACGCGTCATATTCTTTTCCAAACTGGCAGAACGGCATGCTGCCATTGCCCGCGCACCGCTGGAATTGTCACCGCGCCGCCAACTGGAAATTGCCGTCAATATTGCGCAAAGAGCCAGTGAAAGACGTTTGAACCGCCATGTGCAGGATCAGATAGAGCAACCAGTGGATAACTGGGCGCGCGTCATCGAAACCATGGAACGCGGTATCTGGGTTGACTTCACCCGGCAAAGTGGCGTGACCACCCGTTTCAAATTGGCCTGGGTCAGCCCCAAACGCACCCGGTATATCTTCACCAACCGTCAGGGGCATGATGCATTCTCTGTGTCGAGTGAAGAATTGGTTACCCAGTTCCGTGAAGGCAGTGCGATACAGATCGTTGCCGAATCGGTGGTGGACCGCGCCCTGGTGGAAGCACTGAGAGATCCGCCAGCCTGACGATAGGCTGATCGGTCCTTGGTGCTAAAAAAACAGAAAAACCCTATATAAAAATGCCCCTGGATGCTATGCACATCCAGGGGCATTTTTTTTGCTTACGGACGGTGCCGTTATTATTTATCCATCTTTATTTCGACTTCAATGGTGCTGCCATTTTTACCTGGGAAGCCATGCAGGGCACTGTCCATCATCCAGGGCATGAAGGTCGATATTTCCAGTTCGGTCTGCTCTGAGCTGACCTTGATATCCGCAAGTTTTTTGGCTGGACTGATGCCGTCTATATGGATTTCCAACTGATGCAGATAGGTGGCACGTAGGCTGAAATCTGTCCAGTAGCGTGGATAACCGCCCCAGCCCCAGTAGGGGTAAGGATAGCCTAAGCGATAACGATATATCCCCCGGCTAAAATGCATGTTCCAGAATGGATCATAAATCGCTGGATGCCATAACGGTGAATACTGGATTTCCCTTAGTGTGGTCCCGTATTTCATTCCTACCTTCATGGCAGGTGTGGCACCGGCGCTGATTTCGGTGAAACCCAGAACCTGCAGGCGGTTACGCAGCATGTCTTCATATAATTTATGCTCAGGATTATTTTCCTGTCCCGGCGCACGTTCAAAGATATACGATTTATCGGTTGCGGCTGCAGGCCATTCATGAAATACGCTGACCTGGCTGCTGAAGGTCGTTGCACAGCCACTCAGTAAAACACTACAGGCCACAGCAAATAGCATGGCAATTTTTTTCATGGTGCGACTCCTTGATATTTCAGTTCTTGTTCTATCACTTCATGATATGCATCATCGCGCAAACATGTTGTGATTTCTGTAACGTGTTGTAACGACTTTGTGACCGTCGGTAAAAAGCCATGATATTCCAGGTTTTTTATAAAATTTTTAGCGGGTCTCTGCAAAAAATCCACAATCGGACCAAATTTTCTGCGTTATTGCAAAGTAATTATGACTGCTTTTGTGCCTGCTCACACACAGCTTGGTAAAATGGCAGTCTTCGCAGGGTTCACAAGACTTTGCCATTCCATTTATTTTCGCGAGATATTCAATCCATGCGCAACGATACTGCCAGCAAACCACAGACTATTTTCCGTAAAGACTACGTTGCCCCAGGCTTTTGGGTGGACACGGTAGAGATGGGTTTCGACCTTGATCTGCAAGCGACACACGTGGCAACCCGCATGACCATGCGCCGCAATCATGACAGCAAAGAGAAAGACCTGGTACTGTTCGGTGAATCCCTGAAGTTGCTGCAACTGCGCATGAACGGCATCAGCTTGAAGAAAAGCGCTTACAAGATAGAAGGCGAAACCCTGCGCATAGCCAATGCCCCGGACGAAGTGACGCTGGAAATTGAAACCCTGATCAATCCGCAAAAAAATACCTCGCTGTCTGGCCTGTATGCATCGAATGGCAACTTCATTACCCAGTGTGAGGCAGAAGGTTTCCGTAAAATCACCTGGTTCCCCGACCGTCCCGATGTCATGGCAAAATATACTGTCATGCTGCGTGCCGACAAGAAAAAATTCCCTGTCCTGTTGAGTAACGGTAACCTGATTGCAGAAGGCGATCTGGGCGATGGCCGCCATTTCGCCAAATGGGAAGACCCGTTCAAAAAACCTTCCTACCTGTTCGCTCTGGTGGCCGGCAAGCTGGTGTGCCAGGAAGAAAAATATAAACTCAAATCCGGTCGCAAAGCCCTGCTGCAAGTCTGGGTGGAAGAAGGCAATCTGGACAAGACCCAGCATGCCATGGATTCCCTGAAAAACAGCATACGCTGGGACGAACAGCGCTTTGGACTGGAACTGGACCTGGATCGCTTCATGATCGTCGCCACCGGCGACTTCAATATGGGGGCGATGGAAAACAAGGGCTTGAATATTTTCAATACCAAGTTTGTGCTGGCCAATCCATCCATCGCGACGGACGTCGATTATGCCGGCATAGAATCCGTGGTGGGTCATGAATACTTCCATAACTGGACTGGTAACCGCGTCACCTGCCGCGACTGGTTCCAGTTGTCGTTGAAAGAAGGCCTGACGGTTTTCCGTGACCAGGAGTTTTCTGCTGATCTGGTTGGCACAGCCACCGGTCGCGCCGTTAAACGTATCGACGATGTACGCCTGCTGCGTCAGGTGCAATTTTCGGAAGATGCGGGCCCTATGGCCCATCCGGTACGTCCTGATTCTTTTGTGGAAATCAATAATTTCTACACCGTCACGATTTACGAAAAAGGTTCGGAAGTCGTGCGCATGTATTACACCCTGCTGGGCCACGATGGCTTCCGCAAGGGCATGGATTTGTATTTTGAACGGCATGATGGTCAGGCCGTGGCATGTGATGATTTCCGTGCTGCCATGGCCGATTCCAGTGGTCGTGACCTGACCCAGTTTGAGCGCTGGTATAGCCAGGCCGGTACCCCACGCGTCAAGGTGGCAACCACCTATGATGCAGAAGCGCAAACGTATGAAATCAAACTCAGCCAGTCTTGCCCGGCCACCCCAGGACAAGTTAAAAAACTGCCTTTCCATATCCCGGTTGCCATGGGTTTGCTGGGCGCTGATGGCAAGGACATGGCGCTGCATTGCGTCGATTATGAAGCGCAGGCAGGTGCAAACAGTCTGGTGCTGGAACTGACAGAAGAAAGCCAGACCTTCCGCTTCAGCAAAGTCAGTAGCAAGCCTGTGCCTTCGCTGCTGCGCAATTTCTCTGCACCGGTGGTGCTGGAAATTGATTATAGCGATGAAGAACTGGGCCTCTTGCTGGCCAATGACAGCGACCCGTTCAACCGCTGGGAAGCTAGCCAGCGCCTGGCCACACGCCGCCTGGTAAAACTGACCACTGCCGTACAACAAGGCGAAGAACTGACACTGGACAGCATGTTCATCGACGCCCTGCGCGCCACCCTGAATGATGCCAGCCTGGACCCGGCTTTCCGTGAACTGGTGCTGACCCTGCCTTCCGAAGCCATGATTGCAGAAGAATTCAAGGTGGTGGACCCGCAGGCCATTCATGCTGCACGCAAGTTCGCCCGCGCCACCCTGACCGAACATCTGCGTGCCGATTTATTGAGTGCCTATGAAGGCCATCTGACACCTGGCAAATACAGCCCGGATGCACAATCCATGGCCAGACGCGGTTTGAAAAACCTGGCCCTGTCGTATTTGCTTGAATGGTCGGATGATTCCACTTTTGATCTGGCGAAAACCCAGTTTGATGAAGCTGAAAACATGACAGATCGCCTGGCAGCACTGACCGCCCTGACTAATTTCAGCGGCAAGGACAAACATGCCAAAGCCGCCGCCAGGGCTCTGAACCAGTTCTTCAAAGACTTCAAGAAAGAAGCTCTGGTCATCGATAAATGGTTTATGTTGCAGGCCACTGCACGTACTACCGATGTCGCCAAAGTGCGTGAGCTGATGAAGCATCCAGCCTTCACACTGAACAACCCCAACCGTGCACGCAGTCTGACTTTTGCCTTCTGTAACGCCAATCCGGCGCGCTTTCATGCAGTTGACGGCAGTGGTTATGCCTTGTGGGCAGAATTGGTGATTGCATTGAACAAGCTCAACCCACAGGTGGCAGCCCGTTTGGCACGCAGCATGGATCGTTGGAAGAAGTATCCAAAGAATTTGCAAACCCATATGAAGGCAGCCCTGCAAAAAGTAGCTGACACCAAGAAGTTGTCGAAAGATGTGCTGGAAGTAGTCAGCAAGGCCCTGGCATCCTGAAAACCTGTTTTCGATCTTACTGCGCGAGCGTGATTGGGGCTCATGCGCTGCTCAAAATGCTCATGTACTACAGTACATTCCGCTTTTTGCGCGGCTCTTCACCCCGCTGACGCACGCTCGCTACAGATCGTAAACAGGTTTTGAACGACTTATTGAACAAACTATTGACAAGAATTACTGAAAAAATCGAGAGAACAACATGAAACGTGTAAGCCTGACTCAGTACCTGGTCGAAGAGCAGCGCCTGAATAATTCAATACCGGCTGAACTGCGCCTGCTGATCGAAGTGGTGGCGCGTGCCTGCAAGACCATCAGCCATGCGGTAGGCAAGGGCGCATTAGGCGAAGTGCTGGGTACCGCCGGCAGTGAAAACGTCCAGGGCGAAGTGCAAAAGAAACTCGACATCCTGTCGAATGAAATTTTGCTGGAAGCGAATGAATGGGGTGGTCACCTGGCAGCCATGGCATCGGAAGAAATGGAAAGCATCCATCCTATCCCTAACCGCTATCCACAAGGCGAATACATGCTGCTGTTTGATCCACTCGATGGTTCCAGCAATATTGATGTCAATGTCTCCATCGGTACCATCTTCTCGGTATTAAAGGCGCCGGAAGGTATGGGCAAGCCCTCCGAGCAAGACTTCCTGCAACCAGGCAGCAAGCAGGTCGCCGCTGGTTATGCCGTGTATGGTCCACAGACTGTGTTGGTATTGACCACCGGCAATGGCGTGAACTGCTTCACCCTCGACCGCGAAATGGGTTCCTGGGTACTGACACAACGCAATATGCAAATCCCGGAAGATACCAAGGAATTTGCCATCAATTCTTCCAACACCCGCCACTGGTATCCACCAGTCACACGCTATGTGGATGAAATGCTGGCCGGCAGCACTGGCCCCCGCGGCAAAGAATTCAACATGCGCTGGATCGCCTCCATGGTGGCTGACGTACACCGTATCCTCAACCGCGGCGGCGTCTTCATGTACCCTGCAGACAAACGTGAACCAGACAAGGCAGGCAAACTGCGTCTGATGTACGAAGCCAACCCCATGTCCTTCATCGTCGAACAGGCTGGCGGCGCGTCCACCGACGGCAAGCAACGCATGCTGGACATTCAGCCAGAAAAACTGCATCAGCGTGTTGCGGTGTTTTTGGGATCTAAAAATGAAGTCGAGAGAGTGACGCAGTACCATCAGGAATGATGAGCCTGAATGTAGCAAATCAAAACGCGAAGTTTGATGCTTCGCGTTTTTTTTATGGTTACTCGTGTTTTTAATAAAGACCTCTCAACACAGAGGCACGGAGACACAGAGAAAAACAGAGAAAACTTGAATACCTTTTAAATGTTTTGATTTTCTCTGTGACTCCTCTGTGTCTCGGTGCCTCTGTGGTGAGCTTTTTGGTCTTGAAAAACTAATTAATATTTTATTCGACCTAATTATCAGTAAATTCAATATTTGACATATCACTCCACGCAAGGCAATCTCTCATATACTATTTTTATCGTGCAACCCCTGGAGTCCCATCATGCCCGTTTACCGTTCCCGTACCACCACCCATGGCCGCAATATGGCGGGTGCCCGCGCTCTGTGGCGTGCGACTGGCATGAAAGATGGTGATTTTGATAAACCTATCGTCGCGGTTGTCAATTCCTTCACCCAGTTTGTGCCTGGTCACGTGCATTTGAAAGACCTGGGCCAGATGGTGGCGCGCGAGATTGAAGCGGCTGGCGGCGTCGCCAAAGAATTCAATACCATTGCCGTGGATGACGGGATCGCCATGGGTCATGGCGGCATGTTGTATTCGCTGCCTTCACGCGAACTGATTGCTGATTCGGTGGAATACATGGTCAATGCCCACTGTGCCGATGCCATGGTGTGTATTTCCAACTGCGACAAGATTACCCCCGGCATGCTGATGGCTGCCATGCGTTTGAATATCCCGGTGGTGTTTGTATCCGGTGGCCCGATGGAAGCTGGCAAGGTGCTGGAGACTTTGCATCCCAAGCAGACTGGCGAGCAAAGGATCATGAAGATCGATCTGGTTGATGCCATGATCAAGGCTGGCGACAGCAAGGTGTCGGATGAAGAAATTGGACGTATCGAACGTTCTGCCTGTCCGACCTGTGGTTCCTGCTCCGGCATGTTCACGGCAAATTCCATGAACTGCCTGACCGAAGCATTGGGTCTGTCTTTGCCAGGTAATGGCACGATTTTGGCGACCCATGCCGACCGTAAGGAATTATTCCTGCGTGCCGGTCGCTTGGTGGTGGAACTGGCCAAGCGCCATTATGAACAAGATGATTATTCCGTCCTGCCACGCTCGATAGCCAACAAGGCGACCTTTGAAAATGCCATGGCGCTGGATGTGTCCATGGGTGGTTCTACCAATACTGTTTTGCATTTGCTGGCAGCGGCGCATGAAGCTGGTGTGGATTTCAAGATGGCAGATATCGACCGTATCTCCCGCAAAGTACCCTGCCTGTGCAAGGTCGCGCCGATGACCGATAAATACCATATCGAAGATGTGCATCGTGCCGGTGGCATTATCTCTATCCTTGGTGAACTGGCACGCGCCGGTTTGCTCGATACCACACGCCCCACCGTACATAGCCCAACCATGGCAGACGCGATTGCGCAAAACGATATCGCCGTGACTGACAATGCTGCGATACGCAAATTATTCAGCGCTGCACCAGGTGGCGTGTCTACCCAGACTGCATTCTCGCAAGACAAGCGCTTTGACAGCCTGGATACTGACCGCCAGGCTGGCTGCATACGCGACAAGGCGCATGCCTATTCGCAAGATGGCGGCTTGGCTGTACTGTATGGCAACCTGGCAGAAAAAGGCTGTATCGTCAAAACTGCTGGCGTTGATGAAAGCATTTTGAAATTTACCGGCAAGGCACGTGTATTTGAAAGCCAGGACTCGGCAGTCGAAGCCATCCTTGGTGATACCGTGCATGAAGGCGACGTTGTCATCATCCGTTATGAAGGCCCTAAAGGTGGCCCTGGCATGCAGGAAATGCTTTATCCAACCTCGTATATCAAATCCAAGGGCCTGGGCAAAGCTTGCGCGCTGTTCACGGATGGTCGTTTCTCGGGTGGTTCTTCCGGTCTGGTGATTGGTCATGCTTCACCTGAAGCAGCAGAAGGCGGAGCTATAGGCCTGGTGGAAGAGGGCGATATCATAGAAATCGATATTCCGGCCCGTACCATCAACCTGAAGGTCAGCGATAGCGATCTGGCGCAGCGCAGGGCAGCAATGGAAGCACGCGGCCCGCAAGCCTGGCAGCCGGTAGGCCGGGAACGTTATGTCTCACAAGCCTTGCAGGCGTATGCAGCCCTGGCAACATCGGCTGACCGTGGCGCGGTCAGGGATATCACCCAGTTACAGCGTAAATAAAAGCGTCGTCCCAGCGAAATAATCCGCTGCTTGACATCGCAGGGCATTGGTATAAACCGATGCCCTTTTTTTATTGCAGAAATCCTCTAATCTGTTCGGTACTTGCTTTCTGGCACGCCGACCATACATAGTGATCAGGGCTTGAAAATAAAACGATCGTTCACCGCAGAAGTAGGAAATGCACGCCTCGTTTATACTCTGGTCTGGGCCGTCAGGTTTTTAATGATGGTCATAGCAGAATACCAAGCAATATTTATAAAAAGAATCCGTGAGAATTGTATGTTAAGCAATGACCAGCCTGTCGATCTGAAGGAACAGGCACTGGAATACGTTACCTCCTGTAATTTGCCCATGAGCTGGGCGACTTTCCGCATGCATGCCTTTGTTGAAACGGCAACAGGCAAGGAGCATATCGCCCTGACTCTGGGGGATGTGGCCGATGGCCAGCCGGTGTTGGCACGCATCCATTCCGAATGCCTGACGGGTGACGCCCTGTTCAGCCAGCGCTGCGATTGCGGCCCGCAACTGGAACTGGCCCTGCAAAAAATTGCCCATGAAGGACGCGGTGTCTTGTTATATCTGCGTCAGGAAGGTCGCGGCATCGGTCTGGTCAACAAAGTCCGTGCATATCGCCTGCAAGATGAGGGTGCGGATACGGTAGAAGCCAATCAAAGGCTGGGTTTTGCGGCGGACTTGCGGGATTACAGCCTGTGCGACCCCATGCTCAAGCACCTGGGTATCGGCTCAGTCAAACTGATGACGAATAACCCGCGCAAGATCGCTGCGATGGAAGGCATGAAGATCACGGTGAAAGAACACATTCCCCTGATTATCAAACGCAATCCATTTAACGAGCGTTACTTGGCCACCAAGGCTACCAAGCTCGGGCATCTGATACAGCCAGAGCTGTAAGAACGTGTTTACGATCTTACTGCGCTGGCGTGATCGGGGCTCATGCGCTGCTCAAAATGCTCATGGTCTTAGAAGCTATTCGAGATCTTATTGTAAACAAAAAGAATATTGCGTAAACTTGGGTGATGAGAAAAACCTACCCAAGCGATATCAGTCGAGAACAGTTTGCGAAGATAGAAGATCTTCTGCTGAGCGCACGCAAGAAAACCAAGCCGCGCAAAGTGGATTTATATGATGTGTTTTGCGCGGTATTGTACGTGTTAAAAAGCGGCTGCCAGTGGGACATGATACCGAGCGACTTTCCTCCCAAAAGTACGGTGTACACGTACTTCAAGCAATGGAAAGAGAAGCCGTTGGGAAGTGAGTTAAGCCTGCTGGAGCAGGCATTAAAAAAATCAGGTTGGCGCGGCCCGTATCAAACATGGTCGGAGC
>NZ_JBMPOR010000029.1:0-85172 GCF_049340265.1 Undibacterium sp. Di26W | reverse complement strand
CTGCAACCAGTGTGAAAGTAGGTTATTGTCAGGCTTGTATCCAGAAACCCCCGCTAGAGCAATTTAGCGGGGGTTTCGCTTTGCGCGAACGGAAAATACACGCGCAACACCAGATCAAAAACAACACCAACACCAACATCAACTTCAAGACCTCTCAACACAGAGACACAGAGGAGGCACAGAGGGCACTGAGAAAGGCAAGAACAGCAAAAACAGGAGAACTTCTCTGCTTTTACTCTGGGGCTCGGCCTTCGGGGTATCAACCAACGACGCTGCTGCGCCAGCATGGTAGCCTTCAGCCTGGCTAGAGCGACGGACTTAAAATCAAATCATCCGATTCTCTTGCCTTTCTCGGTGAACCTCTGTGTCTCCGTGTCTCTGTGGTGAGCGGTCTTGCTTTTACGATTCAACAGGCAATAAAAAAGGAGCCTGAGCTCCTTTTTTATTCTACTGCGAGTGGTGCAAAGACCTTAAAACGCGTACCCAGCCTTCAGTACCGCAAAATTCACACCTGGATTTGGATGTTTGACACCGCCGTTTGAATAATGCTGGATCTTGAAGCTCAGGTCCCAGCCTTCTTTGGTCAAATAGCCAACGCCGATATGGTCGCCAAACTGGAAATTGGTGGAAAAATGGCGGCTATTGTTGTCATAAATTTCTGACAGCATATGCAGGCCTATGCCGGCTTCGCCATAAAAACCCTTTTTGCTGTCATTTTGAAAGCGAAATACAGGGGTAATGCCGATATCGGTCAGATTTTGTGTTGCCCCACTCTTACCTTGAAAACTGTTGCCCTGCCATTGCGCCAGGGTAGCATCCCAATAGCCGCCAACGTGGGTGCCGTTTGACGAGAACCATTGATTGTCCCAGTTGGATTGCAGGCCGGCGCGCAACATTTTGGTTTTGTTGCCGGTCGCAAATTCCAGTGAGGCTGAATCCAGGGCAAATACGGAAGAACTGGCACACACAGCAGTCACTGCGATGGCGAATAAAGAAGTAATACGCAGGCGCATATAATTGGCTTTCAGGTGAAAATAAGAAATCAGACAAACATCAGAATCGCTATTGTAGCAATGTCTGGCAACATGGTCTTAGGATGCTGCGATTACAATTCAGATCTGCAAAAAAGTAGAAGGAAACCAAGGTGAAACCAGTGCTTGAAACAAAGATAGTCTTTCTTGGCATAGGCTTGATGGGCAAGCCCATGGCGCGGCGACTGCTGGCCGCAGCTTACCCTGTCACAGTGTGGAACCGGACTTATGCCAAGGCGGCGGCTTTGGAACCGGACGGGGCAAAGGTGGCGGCGACGGCGCTGGAAGCAGTACAGCAGTCTGGTGCCGGGGTCATCATTACCATGCTGGAAGATGGCAATGCTGTTGCCGAAGTTATACAAGACATTTTGCCGGCATTGCGGGCAGGCAGTACCGTAATCGACATGAGTTCGATACAACAGGCCCAGGCGCAGGTCTTGCACGCGCAATTGCAGGCGCACGGACATCAGTTCATGGATGCGCCCGTATCGGGTGGTGTCATCGGTGCCGAAGCAGGTACGCTGGCGATTATGGCAGGGGCTGAAATGGCGGTCTATCAGCAGATGGAAGCCATCCTCGCTACAATGGGCAAACCTATGCGTGTCGGTGGACCAGGTACCGGGCAACTGGCAAAGTTATGTAACCAGTTGATCGTCGGTGGCACCATCAATATCGTGGCCGAAGCCTTGCTGCTGGCACAGGCGGGCGGAGCCGATCCGGCTGCAGTACGGCATGCCTTGCGCGGCGGTTTTGCTGAGAGCAGGATATTGGAAGTGCACGGACAACGTATGCTGGACCGCACTTTCATGCCCGGTGGCCAGGTAAAGAGCCAGGCCAAGGATATGGAAAATATCTTGTTGGCGGCGCAGGATGCAGGGGTCAGCTTACCAATCACCAGCCTGGTAAGTGAGGTGTATCGCGGTTTGTTGCAAACTTATCCGCATGCAGATCATTCAGCCGCGTTGCTGGCGTTGGAACAACATAACCCTGGTAAGCGGCTTGGCGAGCAGCCGGATGTGTTACCCGATTAAGTGATCATCAAAGCGAGCACTGATAGCGCAAAAAACACTGGTTTTGTATCCCTTGCGATGCTGCCGACAGGACTACGATGTCAGGGCAGGCAATGGCTACAGCAGGGTAAATAGAAACCGATAGCAACCGTTTAAACAGGAATGAATATGAGCAGCAATATCGTCAGGGCCGTATGCCCACATGATTGTCCCGATACCTGTGCTTTGCACGTCACCGTTGAAGATGGTGTTGCCACTGCGGTCAAAGGCGACCCGGATCATCCTACGACGGCCGGGGTGTTATGCACCAAGGTGTCGCGCTATACCGAACGCACCTACCACCCTGACCGCTTGCTGTATCCGCAAAAGCGCATAGGTAAAAAAGGCGAAGGCAAGTTCGCCCGCATTAGTTGGGCTGAAGCGATTGCGATTATTGCAGAGAAGCTTAAACCAATGGCGGCCAGCAAGCCACTGGCCATTCTGCCCTACAGTTACGCCGGTACCATGGGTTTGGTGCAGGGCGAAAGTATGGCGCAGCGTTTTTTCCACAAGCTGGGGGCATCCTTTCTGGATCGCACCATCTGTGCCACTGCGGGTGGCGCTGGTTACAAGTACACCGTGGGTACCCGTATCGGTACGGATATTGAACAGACGCAAAATGCCAAACTGATTGTGATCTGGGGTGGCAATCCAATTGCGTCCAATCTGCATTTCTGGATGCGCGTGCAGGAAGCCAAGCGCAAAGGGGCCAGGCTGATCGCGATTGACCCTTATCGGTCATTGACAGCCGAAAAATGCCATCAACATATCGCCTTGCTACCAGGGACGGATTCAGCCCTGGCGCTGGGTCTCATGCATGTGCTGATCAGGGATGATTTGCTGGATCATGCGTATATCAAAGACCACACTCTGGGCTTTGAACAACTACGTGAGCGGGCAGCAGAATGGACGCCAGAGCGGGTCGCTGCTACCTGCGGCATTACCGCTGAAGAGGTCAACCAACTGGCGCGCGAATATGGTGAATGTGGACAACGCGGCGAAGCCAGCATGATACGCATGAACTACGGTGTGCAGCGGGTGCACGGTGGTGGCATGGCCGTCCGGAATATTTGCTGCCTGCCCGCACTGACCGGTGCCTGGCGTCATGCAGCCGGCGGCGCGCAACTGTCGTTGTCGGATGCTTTTCCGAAAAATACGGCAGTATTGCAAAGGCCAGATTTGTTCCCGCAGGATTCACCACGCCGCACCATCAACATGAGCACCATAGGCGATGATTTACTGCGTGAAACCTCGGCAGACTTTGGCCCCAAAATCGAGGCCGTGATCGTGTATAACGCCAACCCCGTTGCCGTTGCACCAGAGTCGGCTAAGGTCATGCAGGGTTTTGCGCGTGACGACCTGTTCACGGTCGTGCTTGAGCATTTTCAGACGGATACAGCAGATTATGCCGACATCCTGTTACCTGCTACCACACAGCTGGAACATGTAGACATACATAGTACTTACGGACACCTGTATATGATGGCAAACAACGCAGCGATCGCGCCCTTGGGAGAAGCCAGGCCGAATACCGAAATTTTCCGTATGCTGGCCAAAGCCATGCACTTGACTGACGCTTGCTTCACCGACAGTGATGATGACATTGCTGCCCAGGCCTTCAATAAACAGCACGCGCACGCCGTGCATTTTGACTGGGCTTCGTTGAAGAAGACCGGCTGGTCGAAACTGAAATTGCCGGATGCACCGTTTGCCAATGGCGGCTTTGGTACACCGTCTGGAAAATGCGAGTTTTATAGTGCCAGCATGGCTGCAGCCGGGCTAGATCCTTTACCGGCCTACGTTGCACCGTATGAATCCCTGGCCAGCAATCCTGAACTGGCAGCACGCTTTCCCCTGGCAATGATTTCGCCACCGGCAAGAAATTTCCTGAACTCGACTTTCGTCAATGTACAAAGCCTGCGTGATACGGAAGGTCAGCCGCATCTTGATATGCATCCTCAGGATGCGGCACAACGTCACATAGTCCATGGTGATCGCCTGCGGATTTTTAACGACCGTGGCAGTTTCGAGGCAGTGGCACGTGTGACGGATAAAGCCAGGCCGGGTCTGGTGGTTGGCTTGTCTATCTGGTGGAAAAAACTGGCCAGCGATCACAAGAACGCCAATGAAGTGACCAGCCAGCGTTTGACCGACATGGGCGGTGGCCCGACCTTTTATGACACGCTGGTCGAAGTGGAGAAGTGCGCATAGCTGAGTGATGCTTGTTGGTAACTATAATGGATGCCGTATTTCCAGACATTTTTTAACGGTGAAATCTGGCCATCTGCCTTTGTCCTGAATCAAAAACAGGCTGAATTGTGTACTGAAAAATTGATGCAATGCGACATATTCCTAGAGTATGTTTTCAGGTCTCGTCTAAAACACTTGCCATGCCAGAACTTAGCCGATAGCATCAAGCGAGAACTGGAATCAAATTCCGGCAATGCCCTGTTTGCCTATGCTGCAGTGCTTTCACAAGCGCGATGCCAAGGCAGGGCCTTGGGACACAAATACAACAACAATCATTAGAGACGAGGAAAATATGGATAAATTTTGGCTGAAATCCTATCCGGCAGGTGTACCGGCGGAAATTGACGTGAATCAGTACCAGTCACTGGTACAAATGATGGAAGAAGCCTTCCAGAAATTTGCAGCACGTGATGCCTATGCCTGCATGGGCAAGCGCATGACTTATGGGGAACTTGATACCCTGTCCAAAAAAGTCGGTGGATGGCTGCAAAGCAAGGGCCTGAAAAAAGGTGCACGCGTCGCCATCATGATGCCGAATGTCTTGCAATATCCCGTAGTCATGGCTGCCATATTGCGTGCTGGTTATACCGTAGTTAACGTCAATCCTCTCTACACACCACGTGAACTGGAACACCAGCTCAAGGATTCTGGTGCCGAAGCCATCTTCATCCTGGAAAATTTTGCCACCACGCTGGAACATGTATTAAGCAAGACCGCAATCAAGCATATCGTCGTTGCCAGCATGGGTGATATGCTGGGCGGCATGAAAGGTATGATCGTCAATTTCGTGGTGCGCCATATCAAGAAAATGGTGCCGGCATTTTCTCTGCCTTCGGCGATACGCTTTAACCAGATGGCATCAGAAGCTGAACGTGTGAATTTTACGCCAGTAAGCACAACGCACGATGATATTGCGTTCCTGCAGTACACCGGTGGTACTACCGGTGTATCCAAAGGGGCGACCTTGTCACACAAAAATGTGGTTGCCAATGTATTGCAAAACGATGCCTGGCTAGCACCCAGTATGTCTGGTCATACCGATGAACAGAAAGTGATAGTCTGCGCTTTGCCGCTGTATCACATCTTTGCCCTGACCGTATGCAGCCTGCTGGGTACGCGCGTCGGTGCCATGAATCTGCTGATCCCCAATCCGCGCGATATCCCCGGTTTCATCAAGGAATTGCGCAATTACAGGGTTAATATTTTCCCTGCAGTGAATACCCTGTATAACGGTTTGTTGAACAATCCCGAATTTGCGACGCTGGATTTTTCCGGTTTTGAAATTTGCAGTGGTGGTGGCATGGCAGTGCAAAAAGCCGTTGCCGACAAATGGCTGCAGGTGACGGGCTGTGCCATTGCTGAAGGTTACGGCTTGTCTGAAACATCGCCAGTCGCGACGGCCAATCCTGCCAATACCAAGGATTTTTCCGGCACCATAGGCTTACCTATTCCCTCCACCGAAATTGCTATCCTGGATGACGACGGTAACCCTGTTCCTTTGGGTACCGCAGGTGAAATCGCCATCCGCGGGCCACAGGTGATGGTGGGCTACTGGAACCGTCCAGATGAAACAGCCAAGGTCATGACAGCGGATGGCTTCTTTAAAACGGGTGACATAGGCAAGATGGATGAGACAGGTTATACCAAGATCGTCGATCGCAAGAAAGACATGATTCTGGTGTCCGGTTTCAACGTGTATCCAAATGAAATTGAAGAAGTCATCGTCATGCATCCTGGGGTACTGGAATGCGCTTGTATCGGCGTACCCGATGCCAATTCCGGCGAGGCAGTAAAACTGTTTGTGGTCCGCAAGGACCCGTCCCTGACAGTAGATCAGCTTATGGATTATTGTAAGGAACAGTTTACGGCTTACAAAAAACCCAAGTACATCGAGTTCCGCATGGATTTGCCAAAGACGAATGTGGGAAAAATCCTGCGACGCGAACTGCGGGATGAAAAGAAGGCATAAGTAAATAAGGCAGATGGCGCGGATGCTGAGCCGCGCTCATGAAAAAAGGAAGGCTGGCAATGTGCCACCTTCCTTTTTCATTTACAGTACCCAGCAAGAATACATGCCTGGTTCAGGTAATGCTGAGACCAGTTCTGCCGTCATCCACAAAAAAACTGCTGAGTGTGGCAATGCCGGAATCAGCCTTGGTGACGTCATCCAGGCCAAGAAAATGCGTAAGCATCCTGGTTTGCGAAATCTCCATCAGCATGAAACCCCGCTTGTCGCTGCGACCATATTTGATGTGCGGATTTTGCGCCACATACTGATCCGTCCGTTCTTGCGGACGAGAACTGGATGTCACAGACGTACCACAAAATTCTGTTGCCAGTATGGGATTGGATGGTGATGATTTGCTGTAAAAATCGCGCTTCAGATTAGCAGCATAAAAGGTGTGGACATCACCGGAAATAACCACAGGATTGGCTGGTTTGTGCTTCTGGATATCATCAAACAGGCGTTGGCGGGCAACGGGGTAGCCATCCCAGCCATCGGTCCAGAATTTGCCATCGCCTTCTTGTGCGACCGCGGTCTGGCTTGATTGCGCCAGCAGTGTTTGTTGGGCCAGGATATTCCACTTGGCAGTGGAACTGGCGAAGCCACGACCCAGCCATTTTTCCTGTTCCTGGCCCAGCATGGTGCGATTGGGGTCCATGCGTTCACTGCATTCCGCATTCGTTACCGAATTGGAACCACCGTGTCCTGGTTTGGGGCAGGCATGGTGCGACCGGTATTGCCGGTCATCCAGCACATGGAAGCGTGCCAGCCTGCCCCAGTCATAACGGTCATAGATGCGCATATTGCTGAAACGCTCGGCTTCATTGACCGATGCATGCAGGCGTACCGGCATGTGTTCATAAAATGCCTGGTAAGCAGCGGCCCGACGCAAGAGAAAATTCACGTCCAGCCGTTCGTCACGGTCATTCCCATAATCATTGCTGACTTCATGGTCATCCCAGGTGACTATCCATGGCGCGACATGATGTGCTGCCTGCAATTGCGGGTCGGTTTTATACTGGGCATAACGGCTGCGATAATCTGCCAGCGTGAAACTCTCCTGCTCGCGTTTACGCGGCTTGCCCGGGTGCCGCGTATCATACGGCCCCCATTCATAAATATAGTCTCCCAGAAAAGCAATCAGGTCCGGATTGGCGGCAGCAATATGGCGGTGCGCTGCATATTCACCAAATTCCCAGTGCTGGCAAGATGCAACCGCCAGGCGCAGGTTGCCAACGACCGCATCCAGTGCCGGTGCCGTGCGGGTGCGTGCAACCGGGCTGACTGCATCGCCCAACATAAAGCGATACCAGTACCAGCGATCCGGCTGCAAGCCGGTCACATCGACGTGTACGCTATGTGCCAGTTCCGGCAGGGCGTGTGCTTCACCTTTATTGACGATGCGCCGGAAATTATCATCTTCAGCAATTTCCCAGCGTAGTTTATAGACGATGGCCGGCAGCGCCTGTGCATTCAGGGGATCGGGCAGCAAGCGCGTCCACAAGACCACACTGTCTGCACGTGGTGACCCGGACGCGACACCCAGGCTGAACGGATACACCGTGCTGCGCTCGGCAGCAAAGCTGGGGAATGCCTGCGCCATTGCGGCCAGGGTGGTGAATTGCAAAGACTGCTGTAAAAACAGACGACGTGACAGCTTCATGAACAATCAACCTACCTTGGCAATATCGTCCAGTGGTGGAATCTGCCGTGGTTTCCTGTCATTGCCGGTCGCGACATAGGTGAGTGTGGCTTCCGTCACCTTGACGGTGCTGGCTTGCAGGCGATTACGTTCGGCGTACACTTCCACCGAGACAGTAATCGAGGTGTTACCTACTTTGACCACTTCGGCGTAGAAGGACAACAGGTCACCAACAAATACCGGCTGCTTGAACAGGAAAGAGTTGACCGCAATCGTGGCAACCCTGCCATTCGCACGGCGGGCAGCAGGGATGGCACCGGCAATATCGACCTGGGACATGATCCAGCCACCAAAAACGTCACCATGCACATTCGCATCGGCGGGCATGGGCATGACCCGCAGGGTCGGCATATGGGATGGAAGTCCCGATTGAGTATGTTCTGTCATGGTTTTGCCTGAAAAATAAGAGTAATGAGATAGTGATTGAGGGGTGTCAAATCTTAAACCAATTTTCACACAGTCTGATCAAAGCAAGTGGCTTGCCAGATACCAGTTTGCTGAAATATCGACCATTACTTTTCATTTTTAAGCATTGTTGACACATATGCTGCTGGCGGCGTGGTTCAGCAGATTGTTTTCATGTAAAAAAGACAGCAAAATAGCGTGATTTCTTTAAACGACGAGAGAAAAAGTGCCAAAATTGAACATCTTGAAAACCGCAACTGCCCTATCTACAGACAGATGCTGCGTGTAGAGGGCAAAGCCGGCAAGAGGCGTTGCTGGGCCGGCCCGTAAGTAAAATCGTTTATGCCCTATAATTTTCAATGGCCGCAACGTTGATAAAACTGCCTGCTATCTGATGCACTCTTTTATCCACACCAAGATCTGCACCCTTAGCGGCATTCTCAGCGGCACTCTTAACTGTCCTGTTTGCAACACCATTTTTTACATTTAAAGCGAGAACCCCTTCCATGCGACGCAGAGAAACCATCCGTAGCTCAAGCTTGCCAGCCACACCTTCCACTGCGGCCGCCAGCGACAGTAAGCGCGACGATTGGGCCACCGTCAAGACGCTGTTGCCTTATCTATGGGCCTACAAGTGGCGGGTGTTGCTGGCACTGTCTTTTCTGGTTGCTGCCAAACTGGCGAATGTCGGCGTACCCATGGTCTTGAAAAACCTGGTGGATAGCATGACAGTCAGCCCCACCCATCCAGCCATGATCATGGTGCTGCCGGTCAGTTTGCTGATTGCTTATGGTGCCTTGCGCTTGTCGACGACGCTGTTTACTGAATTGCGTGAATTTGTATTTGCCAAAGTCACGCAAAGGGCAGTGCGTACCATCGCCTTGCAAGTGTTCAGGCACCTGCACGCCTTGTCACTACGCTTTCACCTGAACCGGCAAACTGGTGGCGTGACGCGTGACATAGAACGTGGCACGCGCGCGATTTCCTCGCTGGTTTCGTATGCACTGTTCAGCATCGTGCCAACCTTGCTGGAAATCGGCCTGGTGCTGATTTACCTGAGTACGCATTATGACAAATGGTTTAGCATCATCACCGCGACCGCCCTGGTGACCTATATTATTTTCACGATTACGGTGACGGAATGGCGTACGCATTTCCGTCGCACCATGAACGAACTTGATTCCAAGGCACATACCAAGGCCATCGATTCGTTGTTGAATTATGAAACAGTCAAATATTTCGGCAATGAAGAATACGAAGCCCAGCGTTACGACGTAGGCTTGCAGAGCTTTGAAACCGCGGCAGTGAAATCACAAAGCAGTCTGTTCCTGTTGAATACAGGGCAATCCATGATCATCGCAACGGCGGTGACCCTGATCTTGTGGCGTGCTACCCAGGGGGTGATTGACGGCAGTATGAGTCTGGGCGACCTGGTGCTGGTAAATGCCTTCATGATACAGCTGTATATTCCCCTGAATTTCCTCGGTGTGTTGTACCGGGAAATCAAGCAAAGCCTGGCTGATATGGAAAGACTGTTTTCCCTCCTGGACCAGAACCGCGAAGTGGCTGATTCCAGCACTGCCAAAGCCTTGCAGATACAACATAAAAATGGGGCGGAAATTCGCTTCGCTCACGTCAATTTCAACTACGAAGAAAAGCGGCAGATTTTGTTTGATGTGGACTTCAGCATCGCTGCCGGTACGACCACGGCAGTGGTCGGCCACAGTGGTTCTGGCAAGTCTACCCTGTCGCGGCTCTTGTTCCGTTTTTACGATATTCAATCAGGCAGGATCGCTATTGATGGACAAGATTTGCGCGACCTGACCCAGGCATCGGTCAGGGCTGCGATTGGTATCGTGCCGCAAGACACAGTCTTGTTCAATGATACGATTGAATACAATATCGCCTATGGCAAGCCGGGGTCCAGCAAGGAAGAAATTATTGCCGTTGCCAAGGCTGCTTATATCCATGAATTTATCGAGACCCTGCCGGACGGATACGACACCATGGTTGGTGAGCGTGGCCTGAAATTATCCGGTGGCGAAAAACAGCGGGTAGCCATTGCCCGTACCCTGTTGAAGAATCCATCCATCATGATTTTTGATGAAGCGACATCGGCGCTGGATTCGCATGCCGAGCAATTGATACAGGCGCAATTGAAAGACATCGCCCGCAATCGTACCAGCCTGGTGATCGCGCACCGCCTGTCCACCATCGTTGATGCCGAGCAGATACTGGTGATGGACAAAGGTCGTATTATCGAGCGTGGCACCCATGCGCAATTGCTGGAACTGCAAGCTGCGTATGCGCGCATGTGGGAACGTCAGCAAAGCAAGAAGACAGAAGTAGCCGAAGACGATGATGAAGCGGATGAAATTGAACTGGTGAGCGCATAAGCATGGAAACAAAATGGTTGGAAGATTTTGTCTCACTGGCAGAGACCAATAGTTTCAGTCGGTCTGCCGAATTGCGCCATGTGACGCAGCCAGCGTTTTCGCGCCGCATACAATCGCTGGAAGCCTGGCTGGGCAGTGACCTGATCGACCGCACTTCGTATCCTACCCGTTTGACACATGCCGGTGAAGTGTTTTATGAGCAGGCCATCGCCATGCTGGGGCAGATCAATAATGCGCGCGCCCTGTTGCGCGGCAAACGCACGACTACACAAACCACCGTGGATTTTGCGGTTCCACATACCCTGTCGCTGACCTATGTGCCGCGCTGGCTGACAGGGCTGGAAGCGGCGTTTGGCGAAATCAACAGCCGCCTGCTGGCGCTGAATGTTCATGATGCCGTCATGACGCTGGTGGAGGGGGGTTGCGACCTGCTGCTGTGCTATCACCATCCGCGCCAGCCCTTGCTGCTCGATAGCAGTCAGTACGACATGATCAGCATGGGAACCGAAGCCCTGCGTGCCTATATCCGTTGTGATAAACACGGTGTGCCGGAATTGCTGTTGCCGGGTACAGCGCAGTCACCATTGCCGTTTCTGGCCTATGCTAATAACGCCTACCTGGGACGCATGGTTGATCTGATTCTGAATGACACGAGACAGCCTTTGCATCTGGAAAAATGCTATGAAACCGATATGGCAGAAGGCTTGAAGATGATGGCACTGGAGGGCCGTGGCATGGCGTTTTTACCAGAGTCGGCAGTCACGCGTGAAGTCAAGCAAAAGCAGTTGGCGCGTGCAGACAATGGCAGTGGTGCATGGGAAGTGAATATGGAAATTCGCCTGTACCGCGAGCGCCCCTCAATCCAGAGGCCTGGCAAGATGATAGTGTCCAGATTGTGGGAGTATCTGGAGCAATTGCAAATTGCGGAAAAACTGGAAAGCAGCAAGCACGGGAAGTCACGCCGACGTCGTGAAGAACATTGAATAGGTTGGAGTCGATGCTCCCACTTTAACTTTATTCGCGATACCTCTCTTAACTATTGCCTTAGCAATAGCCTGAATTTTTACATTACTGAATACGATGATTGTTTTATTTATCTTGCTGGCGTTGCTGGCTCTCAATATCTTTTGCATATACCGTATCAAGCGCGCTCTTGAACCGAGTTTTCAGCGAACGATGCTATTGATCAGTGTCTGGGTCATGCCATTTATTGGAGGGCTTTTTGCTTTGGTAGGCTTACCCAAGGCAGCACATCAAAGCAGACCACTTCCCACTGAAAAGTTATCGGCCGGATTTATTTATGAAGAGATACCCGACCTCATCAGTTTGCCAGGGGTGACTCCGTTTAATCTAATTGAGCATATCACTTTCCAGGCCGATATCCCCGTCATGAACTGGGCGGTTTTTCATGCATGGCTGGCGACTATCAACGATGCCGGACTAAAGCGCGACGCACGTCTGCAGGGGCAACGCGCATGGCTGGCTTATGTCAAAGAGGGGATAGGTTCACATTGCTATATGTATGAAAGCGAGAAGACTTTGATTGTCTCGTCATCGGAGCCAAATGTCATTGAGGCCGGTGCCAGATTTATTGAAAAAAATCATGCGCGCATTGCTAAGTTACTGCCTGGAGTCGCACAATTTCCACCTGATATGAAGAGCATTTTGTTGGTGCTCGACAATGAGGATATGTACTATCAGTATGTATCGGTATATTACCCTGAGGGAGGGGAATTTGCAGTCAGCGGTGGGATGTTTATCGATGCAGGCTGCCCGCATTTTGTCACGGTCCTTTCGGATTTATTGATGATAGAACCTGTGATCACGCATGAAATGACGCACAGCGCCTTGAACTATTTGAAATTGCCGCTATGGTTGGATGAGGGAATTGCTGTAAATGTAGAATTTCAGCTCAGTCCATTTCTGCAAGGTGCGAATAGCGAAAAAAATTTGTATGCCAGGCATTTGCAATTCTGGGATGCTGACAGGATTCAAGAGTTTTGGTCTGGTGCCTCATTTTCACGTAGTGGGGAAAGCAATACTTTATCCTATGACCTGGCACGCATCCTCGTGAAGAATCTGAGCCAGGATTGGCAGACGTTTGCCCGCTTTGTCACCGCCGCCAAAAAAGAAGATGCAGGTAGCCGTGCTGCACTTGAGATTCTAGATCTCGATCTGGGAGTAGGTGTTTGCGCTTTATTCGATGCACAGTGGGAGTCTTCCTGGTCTCCACACATCCAGGCGGAAAGTGTTGCTGGCGCTGCTTGAATATATTTTTCGGCGTCAATCAATACTCTAAATAGAGGCTGTAAAGCTGGGATAAGCTGAAATATAAAAGATTTTCAGAGTTGTAAAAATATCACATATCATGCAACTATTTCCGTGGTTATGCATTTCATGCATAGATTCATGCAAACAAAGCATTGGCTGATTTCAGAATGAAAAGACTATGATGCGTCTGCTTTCGGTGCCGGGGAATGACCGGGCTGAATGAAAAGATTCGCAAAACCAGTTCAACCATTTCAAGAGGCCATACCATGTCCATCCAGCACCAGATACCGTCTTATCTTACCCCGACTGAGACCGGTCCTTGGTCAGTTTACCTTGAGCAAATTGATCGTGTCACACCTTACCTGGGACACCTGTCCCGCTGGGTAGAAACCCTGAAACGTCCGAAGCGCATCCTGGTTGTGGATGTGCCTATCGAGCGTGATGACGGTTCGATTTCCCACTTTGAAGGTTATCGTGTACAGCACAATACGTCCCGTGGTCCTGGTAAGGGTGGTGTGCGTTTCCATCAGGATGTGACGCTGTCAGAAGTGATGGCCTTGTCTGCCTGGATGACCATCAAGAACTCTGCCGTGAACGTACCTTACGGTGGTGCCAAAGGCGGTATCCGCGTTGATCCAAAAACGCTGTCACGTGGCGAACTGATGCGCATGACACGCCGTTATACGTCAGAAATCGGCATCATCATTGGCCCGGACAAGGATATCCCGGCACCGGACGTCAACACCAATGAACAAACCATGGCGTGGATGATGGATACCTATTCCATGAATGAAGGCCGCACTGCCACTGGTGTGGTGACTGGCAAACCTATTTCTCTGGGCGGCAGTCTGGGGCGTCGTGAAGCGACTGGCCGAGGTGTGTTCGTTGTGGGCCGCGAAGCGGCTGCCAAACGCGGCATGAGCATTGCCGGTGCAAAAATTGCCGTGCAGGGTTTTGGTAACGTCGGTGGCATTGCGGCGCGTCTGTTTGCTGAAGCCGGTGCCAAAATCGTTGCCGTGCAAGACCATGGTGGCACCATTTTCCATTCAAATGGCATGGATGTGAACAAGCTGCTGGAGCACGTCGCAGCCAAAGGCAGCGTGGCCGGTTTTGAAGGCATAGAAGCGGTGTTGCCGAATGAAGAATTCTGGGCGGTCAATTGCGATATCATGATCCCGGCAGCGCTGGAACAGCAAATCACAGTCAGGAATGCCGACCAGATCCGCGCCAAAATCATACTCGAAGGCGCGAATGGCCCGACTACACCGGAAGCGGACGATATCTTGCGTGACAAGGGCGTGCTGGTGGTACCAGACGTGATTGCCAATGCCGGTGGTGTGACCGTATCTTATTTTGAATGGGTACAGGACTTCTCCAGCTATTTCTGGTCAGAAGATGAGATCAACCAGCGCCTGACCCGCATCATGAAGGAAGCCTTCAATTCGGTCTGGCAGGTAACGGAAGACAAGAAAGTATCACTGCGTACAGCAGCATTTATTATCGGATGTTCCCGGGTATTACAGGCACGCGAAGTTCGTGGACTTTACCCGTAAGCAGGAATTGTAAAAAACTATCCATCACCTATGCTATATAGGTGGTGGATATTGTCGTTTCTGGAGCCGGATTTTCTGACTGCGATTGCAGGCACATGGGTCGGTGCATGGTGGGATTGATGGAATGAGTGGAACGGTGAGTACGTGTTTACCACAATCAGTCTCATCATGAAGCGGTCACTTTGCACGAATATTCTTTTGCGAATGCAAAAAGAGGCTAATGGAAGTTCCGGTGGAACAATATTTGCATGTATATCTGAATGTTTGAGCAAGTATTAATTGCAAAAAATACCGAATAATATTTTGTTGATTGTGAAATTTTCTGTTGAAGAATATTGATCTTTGTCATTACCATCCTGAATTGGGTTCAAAGGGGGTCGCATGAAAGTTTTAAATTGGATAGCGAGAGCCAGTTTGCCTTGTGCACTGGTTTTGTGCTCCCCGCTTTCATCGGCTGCGGATACCCTGGCGCATATCAAAGAGACGCAAACAGTGACGATTGCTCACCGTGAAGCGTCTTTTCCATTTTCTTACTATAACGATGATAAAAAACCGGTAGGGTATTCACTCGACATTTGCCTGAAATTGGTGGAAGCCTTAAAAAAGGAATTGAAGTTGCCGCAGTTGAACGTGGCCTATCTGGCGGTTACGCCCAGTACCCGTATCCCTGCCATAGTCGATGGCAAGGCGGACCTGGAATGTGGTTCCACCACCAATAATGCCGAACGTCGCAAGCAGGTCAGCTTTACCATCCCGCATTTTTTTGCGACGGCACGCATGATAGTCAGAGTAGATTCCGGCATCAAGAACTGGACTGACCTGAAAGATAAAAGAGTCGTGACGACCAAGGGCACCACCACGGTCAAATTGCTGCATGACCGCGACAAGGTGCGTGGTCTGGGCTTGAAGCTGCTGGAAGGTAACGATCATAACGAATCCTTTGGCATGGTCGAGAACCAGCAAGCGGATGCCTTCACCATGGATGACGTATTGCTGTATGGCTTGCGGGCCAATAGCAAGGATCCTGCCAAATTTGTCGTGGTAGGCGATCCGCTGTCCACGGAACCTTATGCCGTTATGTTGCGCAAGGACGATCCTGCTTTCAAATCCTTGATTGACCGCGAAATGGGGCGTTTGATGAATGAAGGAGAAATCAACAAACTGTATGACAAGTGGTTTCGCAAGCCTGTACCCCCAAAAGGGGCAAATTTGAATATGCCTATGGGCTTTTTGTTGCGGGATAACATACGTTTTCCTTCAGACAAGGTGGCGGATTAAGGTTCTGGCACATGGTTTGCATGTGTTTTGGTATGGGGCTTGCAACAAAGAAAGATGGAAGGTGTGGCTAGTCTTGTTTTTGCAGTAGCCGAATAAGTAGTAATACGTATTAAGTCAGGTAAAAAAAAGCGATAAGTAAGCTGAGGGTTTTGTTAAACTCAAAGCGATGAATTTTTTGATTTAACTTTCTGGAGACAGTATGAAATTTTCGAAATTGTTGGGCGCGCTGATTGGAGCAGGTTTGATCGCTGGTGCTGCACAGGCGCAAGAAACCGGAACCCTGAAAAAAATCAAGGACACAGGCTCCATTACTATTGGTGTACGTGATTCTTCCATTCCATTCTCTTACCTTGATGACAAACAGTCCTATCAAGGCTATTCCATCGATCTGTGTCTGAAGGTTGTGACTTCAATTCAAAAGCAATTGGGTCTGGGTGCCCTGAGCGTCAAAATGAATCCGGTGACTTCTGCGACCCGTATCCCCCTGATGGCGAATGGTACGATCGATCTGGAGTGCGGCTCCACTACCAACAACGTTGAGCGTCAGAAACAGGTATCGTTTGCACCGACCACATTTGTGACGGCGAATCGTATTCTGTCCAAAAAAACGTCTGGCATCAAAGTTTTGGCAGATCTGAAAGGCAAGACAGTTGTTTCCACTTCCGGTACATCCAATCTGAAGCAATTGACGACACTGAATGTTGACCAGAATCTGGGCATGAATATTCTGCCAGCCAAAGATCATGCGGAAGCCTTCCTGATGGTAGAAACTGGCCGTGCCGTTGCTTTCGTCATGGATGACATCCTGTTGGCATCGCTGGCAGCCAATTCCAAGTCACCGGCTGACTATGAAGTCAGCAAGGAAGCGCTGTCGGTTGAGCCATACGGCATCATGATGCGCAAGGATGACGCTGCTTTCAAGAAAGCAGTTGATACAGCGGTCAGCAATGTGCTGACTTCTGGCGATGTGAACCGTATTTATTACAAATGGTTCCAGCAACCGATTCCACCAAAAGGTATCAATCTGAACATACCTATGTCTGAGCAGCTCAAGGCTGTTGTGGCAAAGCCAACTGATTCTGGCGAACCATCTGCTTATGCAGCGGTACCGGAAGCGCAAAAAGCTGTGCTGAAAAAGAAAAAATAAAATAGCAGCAGGGCTATAAGAACCTGATTGCGATCTGTAGCGAGCGTGCGTCAGCGGGGTAAGGGCAACATTCAGGGCAAAAAGCGCAGCGCAAAAAGCGGAATGTACTTCTGGTACATGAGTATTTTGAGCAGCGCATGAGCCCCGCTTAGACTCTGATTGCGCACGCGCTTAAGATCGTAAACAGGTTTTAAGAAGGAAAAGAGCAGATCAAAACGGGGGGATAGTCTCCTCCCGTTTTATTTTGCAAGGTCCGTCGTCGATATCTGGTGACGCACGAAGCTTTGGGGAGATCACATGAATTATCAATGGAATTGGAATATTTATTGGGAGGATGCGCTTGACGGCGGCGGCACGTATTTTGATACCCTGATCTGGGGCGTCAAAGTGACGCTGGCGCTGGCCATGCTGGCATGGATCATTGCCCTGGTACTGGGCTCTGTCATCGGCACGATGCGCACAACGCAAAACAAATGGCTTGTCCGTTTCTCGAACGGATATATTGAGCTGTTTCGCAACATCCCCTTATTGGTGCAAATGTTCATCTGGTATTTTGTTGTACCAGAATTGGTACCCGACGCCCTGGGTATGTGGATGAAGAATTTACCGAACGTGTCGTTTTACACTGCTGTCATCAGCCTGGGTTTGTTTACTTCGGCGCGTGTGGCTGTCCAGGTGTCGACCGGCATCAATGCTTTGCCACGCGGGCAAAGAATGGCGGGTACGGCGTTGGGTCTGACCCAAATCCAGACGTATAGGTATGTCTTGCTGCCTATGGCCTTTCGCATCATTACACCTTCGTTGACGAATGAAGTTGCGGCGATTATCAAAAACAGCTCGGTCGCATCCACGATCACCGTGCTTGAATTGATGTCGCGTACACGTTCAATGAATGAATTCACGTATAAAACGTTTGAAGCATTTACAGCCGCAACGCTGATTTACCTGTTCGTTTCTGTCGCTGCGATCATGTTGTCAAATTTCCTTGAGCGCAAACTGGCTGTGCCAGGCTTCATTACTGGCGGTGCAGCAAAGGGAGGGCGTTAAGATGTTTAATAATTTTGACTTCGAAGTTATCCAGCGTACCTGGTGGAATCTGATTACCGAAGGCCTGCTGTTCACACTTGAACTGACGGTATTGGCGATGGTCGGCGGTATCATCCTCGGTACTTTGCTGGCGATGATGCGTTTGTCCAGTAATCGCTTTGTTTCTCTTGCCGCTTCTGGTTATGTAAATCTGGTGCGTTCAGTCCCCCTGCTGCTGGTGATATTCTGGTTTTATTTTCTTGTGCCGTATATCGGGGCATGGATTATCGGTTCTCCCGAGCCGGTCAAGGTTGGGCCGTTAATGTCTTGCCTGATTACTTTCGTCATGTTTGAAGCGGCGTATTATTGCGAAATCATGCGTTCGGGAATCCAGTCCATTCCGCGTGGCCAGGTATGGGCCGGTAATGCCATGGGGATGAATTATTTCCAGACCATGCGACATATCGTCTTGCCGCAGGCATTCAGGAATATGTTGCCGATTCTTTTGACGCAGACCATCGTTTTGTACCAGGACGTTTCACTCGTCTCCGTATTGTCGATCAAGGATTTTGTCGGCTCTGCGACGGTGGTTGCGAATAATAATGGCCGCCCTGTTGAGATCAACCTGTTCGTCGGTGTGGTGTATTTTGTCACCTGCTTTGCGTTGTCGACACTGGTCAAGAAACTGAACCAAAAGATAGCGATCATTCGCTGACCTCGTTTGGTGGCAGATTGAAGCGATAAGAAAGCTAAAAAGTATCCTGGAGAATTCAAATGATTAAATTAAGTAATGTCAGCAAGTGGTATGGTCAGTTTCAAGTATTGACGGATTGCACGACCGAAGTGTCCAAAGGCGAGGTGGTGGTGGTGTGTGGTCCATCCGGTTCCGGTAAATCGACCCTGATCAAGACGGTCAACGGTCTGGAGCCTTTCCAGAAGGGTGAAATCACAGTGGAAGGGGTGTCTGTCGGCGACCCGAAAACCAATTTGTCCAAATTGCGCGCGCGCATTGGTATGGTGTTCCAGAACTTTGAGCTATTCCCGCATTTGTCCATTCGTCAAAACCTGACCATAGGCCAGGTCAAGGTACTTGGTCGTTCAGAAGAGGAGGCTACTGAACGCGGCCTCAAATACCTGGACCGTGTTGGTCTGATCGCGCAAAAGGATAAGTTTCCTGGCCAGTTATCCGGTGGTCAGCAGCAGCGTGTTGCGATTGCCAGGGCGCTGTCCATGGACCCGATCGCCATGCTGTTTGATGAACCTACTTCTGCTCTCGATCCTGAGATGATCAATGAAGTGCTGGATGTCATGGTGGGTCTGGCGCAGGAAGGCATGACCATGATGGTCGTGACGCATGAAATGGGGTTTGCCAAGAAAGTAGCAAATCGCATCGTCTTCATGGACAAGGGCCTCATAGTCGAAGATTGTGCCAAGGATGAATTTTTCACCAATGCCCGTTCTGACCGCGCACGTGATTTCCTGGCGAAAATCATCCATTGATGGAATTGAAAATTCGGTAGTATTTTTTGTTTCAAAAAAACAGCCCTGAACAAGTTCCAGGGCTGTTTTTCCTTGTGAATAGGACTTACGCAAAACCGCCCCAGCTGCGTTGCAGCTCCTCTCCTAGGAGCCGCGTACTAAAGTACTGTCTTCGTCGCTACGGTGTAGTTGGGGTTTCAGACAACATGTTGTCTGCCAACGAAACGAACCTCCCCTGCAAGGGAGGTTTCCTAGAAGCGATAGCCTTGCTGGGGCAATTTTGCGTAAGTCCTAGTGAAAACAAATTCTGTTCTTTTCAGAAAATGGCTAGCTTGCTATCCATGCAAGAAAAAAAGCAAGTCAGCAAGGTAGTCAATATTCGAGAAAAAGCAGGGGAAAAGGTAAAATGCCGGTATTCCGTCAACGCGAGCTAACATGACAACCACGACTTCTGGCAATACCCCGCAGCAAATCACCCTTACCCGACCCGACGACTGGCATCTGCATGTGCGAGACGGCGCAGCATTGAGCAGTGTGCTGCCACATACGGCAGCCCAGTTTGCGCGGGCCATCATCATGCCCAACCTGAAACCACCAGTCACGACAACCGCGCACGCCGCCGATTACCGCAAGCGCATCTTGGCTGCCTTGCCTGACGGCATGACATTTGAGCCATTAATGACCTTGTATCTGACGAATAACACGCCGCCAGATGAAATCCGTCGTGCCAAAGACAGTGGTTTTGTGCATGCGGTGAAGTTGTACCCGGCGGGTGCCACCACCAATTCCGATGCTGGTGTGACCGACCTGAAAAATTGCTACAAGACCCTGGAAACCATGCAGGAAGTTGGCATGCCCTTTCTGGTGCATGGTGAAGTGACTGATCCTGAGATTGATTTGTTTGACCGTGAAGCAGTATTCATTGACCGCGTCATGCAACCGCTGCGCAAAGACATGCCGGAATTGAAAGTGGTGTTTGAACATATCACCACCAGTGATGCGGCTGCGTACGTGGCAGAATCCGGCGGCCCGATTGCTGCGACGATTACTGCCCATCACCTGCTATATAACCGCAATGAGATTTTCAAAGGGGGCATACGCCCGCATTATTACTGTTTGCCTGTGCTCAAGCGCGAAACCCACAGGCAGGCTTTGGTCAAAGCTTCCATCTCGGGTAGCAAACGCTTCTTCCTGGGGACAGACTCTGCACCGCACGCCAAAGGTTTGAAAGAGCATGCCTGTGGTTGTGCCGGTTGTTATACCGCCCTGCATGCGATGGAATTGTATACCCAGGCGTTTGAACAGGCTGGAGCGCTCGATCAGCTGGAAGCCTTTTCCAGCTTCAATGGTCCGGATTTTTATCAATTGCCACGCAACCAAGGCACCATTACTCTGGTGCGTGAAGATTGGCAAATGCCCGCCGAATTGCAATTTGCCGACAGCAGTATCGTGCCTCTGAACAGCGGTGAAACTCTGCACTGGAAAATGCGTGCAGCTTGAGTATAGAAGCACATGACCCCACGTTTTTTTGATGGCATAGACTGGTCACGGCACTGGTATGCCGCCGTATTGCCGGTGGCGCAAGAGGTGTTGGCGTACGCTGACTGGCGCGCACGGATCAATCAGTTGAGTGCCCAGTCAGGTTTGCTGAATCACCTCGACCTGCCTATACAATTTATTGCACAAGAAGAATTGCCGGAGGGTGTTGCCTATGAAGCCCATATCAGCGCCAGTGGACAGGTGCCGACCAGGGAAAATCTGCATGACTTTTTCAATGCACTGGTGTGGCTGAGTTTTCCTTGTATGAAGCGGCAACTGAATGCCCTGCAGGCAGCCCAGATTGCTGCAATTGGTATCGGCAAGTCACGCGGGCCGGCACGCGATGCAGCTACCATTTTTGATGAAAATGCGGCCTTGCTGGTGGTTGAAGACAGTGAGCAGGGACAGGCGCTGATCGAATCCCTGCGCGCACATGCATGGCAGGATGCTTTTGTCACGCAGGCAGACAAGTTTGCTCAGATTGCCGAAGTCTGGTGTTTTGGCCATGCCCTGATGGAAAAACTGGTCAAACCGTATAAAGCCATTACAGCCCATACCTGGGTGCTGATGGTTGATCAGGCCTACTTTATGCTGGATGCGACAGCCAGGCGTGCGCATGTGGATCAGTTGGTGGCCGCGCAACTGGCCAGCCATCCTTTGACTACCGCAGACTACACACCCTTGCCGGTACTCGGCCTGCCTGGCTGGTGGCCACAGCAAGACCAGGCTTTTTATGCAGACCAGCAAGTGTTCAGGGCCAGACGTACCTGAGCATCTGTGCAACGCTGCAGGTTCTATGCGGCAGGCTTGCTCTGCAGCATGTGGAATAACTGGTCTTTCAAACTGATACGCAGTTTTTTCAGGTCTTCCAGTGCCACATCACCCAAATGTTCTTTACCATTCTCAGCACGATTGACGGCTTTGTCCGTTACATCATATTCATCAAACAGTTTTGCGAAATGAGCGTTGCCAAGTTTTAATTCATGAATGATTTCCTTGAATTGAGGAAATTCAGTGGACAGTGGGTGATGGTCAACTTGCATAGGGGAATTCCTTGTTTAAATGGGGAAATATTTCCTTATCTTCATAGTAAGCAAGTTACAGTTGATGCAGATGATCTGGATCAAGCCTGCGGTAAATAAGTCCGGAACAACTTACCCCAGCTCAACTTACCCAGAATACCCATTGATTTCATGTAGAATATTTGTGCATTACGATCCATGGTAACGCGTTGTCGGCGGGCCATTCGGGAGAGGGAGAGGCTTTGATGAGCGTATTGACTGAAGGTCCTGAATCTGAGCGCGCTGCTGGCAGCATGATTATTTATCTGGACAGACTGTAGCAATGCCCGGCAAGCATACACACCAGCCTGCCGCACCCGGCCGATTCTCTTCCCTGTCGCTCAGAAATGCGATTGTGCTGGGTATCGCATTGGGTATTGTCATACCGGCGATGTTGCTGGGCTCTGTACTGGCCAGGGATAGCTATGAACGGGAATATGAAGTGCGCGTGCGTGGCCCTTTGCGTCAGTATGCCAACATGCTGGAACAGACCATGCCCATCCCCTTATGGCAGGTTGATGCCGAAGCGGCACAGAGTTTTGTCAATTCCGTCATGCTTAATCCGGACGTCGTACGCATTTCGGTAGAAGATGCCGCCCTTGGGCGCTTTGTCCATGCCGAACAGGCCAATGCACAGCAACAGGATCTGATTTCAGAGACACGGAATATCCGCAAAGGTGGTGGCATCATAGGACGCGTCACGATAGTGATGAGCAGCCATCTGATGGAACAGGAATTCCTGAAGAAGTTAGCCAAAGGTGGTGCGGCCATTCTCGTGCAGTTGCTGATTTCTTTTTTCCTGTTGTGGCTCTTGTTTCAAAGACGCATGATGCGTCCGCTGCAACAGTTGCAACTGGATGTGGACCGCCTGGGCGAAGGGCAGTTTACAGCACCGGTTCATGTGGCCAGACAGGATGAACTGGGTAGCCTGGCACTCGGCGTTGATACCATGCGGGTACGACTGGGTGAACTGATGCAAATGCAGGCCAGCCATCAACTGACACTGGAACAACGGGTTGCAGATCGTACGCAAGAACTGCATGGCTCCAACCAGGAATTGCGCACGGCACTGGATAACCTGAACAATGCACAGTTGGAAATCCAGCGTACAGACCGGCTTGCCGCACTGGGTTCACTGGTCGCAGGAGTGGCACATGAGCTCAATACACCCATAGGCAATTCGGTCACAGTCGCCAGCACCATACACGACCTGAGTCACGAGTTCTGCAAGAAAATGGCTCTGGGCATGACGCGTGCACAACTACAAACGTATGTAGAGCAAAATTTGCAGGCCAGCGATATTTTATTGCGCAACCTGCATGGTGCGGCGGAATTGATAGGCAGTTTCAAGCGGGTTGCCGTTGACCGGACCAGTGCACAAAGAAGAGCGTTTCTGTTGGATGAGGTGATACGCGAAACAGTACTGACCATGGGTACCAGCATCAAGCGCAGCATCCATCAGGTAAGCATGGATTTGCCAGCGGACATCTGGATGGATTCTTATCCGGGCCTGCTTGGTCAGGTCATCAGCAATCTGATCAATAACGCCATATTGCACGGGTTTGAAGACAGGGAGAATGGCGTGATCAGTATCCATGCACATCGCCTGGACCTGGAGCCACCAGCGGTCGAGTTAAGCGTCAGTGATGACGGCGTCGGCATCTCGGAAGCCAATATGAGCAGGATATTTGATCCATTTTTCACAACCAAATTGGGGCAGGGCGGCAGTGGCCTGGGTTTGAACATTGTGTATAACCTGATACGCGATGTATTGGGCGGCAGCATTCGCGTTGAGAGCAAGCCTGGCAGCGGTGCCAGCTTCATCATGCATTTACCCTTGCATGCCCCTGGGCAGGCTGATACAAGCGAATAGACGGCTCATGTAGTGAGAGGTGGGCAGCATGGCAGCAGCAGGTGGGTGCTGAATAATACTATTGTTAAAATAAAAACGGGAGCTGTGGCTCCCGTTGCTGCTTCTTTTACTGCTATCGCAGGGATTTATTGCTCGCGCAACCAAGTCTGGGTACGGCCAAACATCGGTGCACCAATATAACCGCGTACATTCAGCTTTTTGTTGTTTTCAATCACGCTGAGTTTGCTGCTATATAACTTGCCATTACCCGGGTCGAGTATTTTGCCGCCAGTGTATTCATCACCGTCTTTTTTCAGGCCGGATAAGATGGTCATGCCGACGATGGGTTGGTCCTTGTTGGCGCCTTCGCATTTGTCGCATTTTGGATTCTTTTCAGGCGCATCAGCTTCCAGGAACAGTTTTTCTATCCTGCCCTGCAATTCACCGCCAGTTTCGGTGATGCGTATCAATGCCTTGGGCTTGCCAGATTTATCATCAATGCTCTTCCATAGGCCGACCGGGCTTTCTTCTGCCTGCGCCAGCAAGGGCAGACCCGCAAGGGCGATGGATACGGATAACGCGGATAATGCAGTTAACGCAAGTGGAACTGTTTTTTTCATGCTGTCTCCAAAAGAAAAAACCTAGGTCTCTGATTTATTGGAATTGATTGTACGTGGCAAAATATTTACCACGTACAAGATTTTTAGAGTACCTACTTTAACCCACGGTATTACGCTGATGGCAATTTGCCAAGTTGTTCGCGCAGTTTTTGCAGGGTAGCAGAGAAATTTGCCATCCTTTCTTTCTCTTGCGCGATCACTTGTGCCGGTGCCCTGGCGACAAAGCCTTCATTACCCAGCTTGGCTTCTGCTTTGGTGATTTCGCCTTCCAGACGGGCGACTTCCTTGCTGATACGTGCACGTTCAGCCGCCACATCAATTTCCACTTTCAGCATCAGTTTGGATTCGCCCACGATGGATACCGGTGCCGGTGAATCCGGCAGGGCATCCACCACGCTGACTTCAGACAGCTTGGCCAAAGCTTGCAGGTAAGGGGCAAAAGACTGCAGACGGGCTTTGTCTTCGGCATTAGCGGCCTGCAACAACAGTGGCACGCGCAGGGCAGGGGACAATTGCATTTCACCACGCAGGTTACGGCAAGCGTCAGTCATGCCTTTCAGTGCCTGCATCCAGGCTTCGGCATGCGTGTCGACATTTTCAGCGACAAACAGCGGGTAAGGCTGGATCATGATGCTGTCGCCAGCCGGGTTCAAGGTCTTGCCTGCCAGTGGTGCCACGGTTTGCCACAAAGCTTCGGTGACGAAAGGAATGATAGGGTGAGCCAGGCGCAAGATCACTTCCAGCACGCGCAAGAGCGTGCGGCGGGTGGCGCGTTGTTGCGCCTCATTGCCTTGCTGTACCTGTACCTTGGCAACTTCCAGGTACCAGTCGCAATATTCATCCCAGACAAACTTGTAGATGGCAGAAGCAATATTGTCGAAACGGTAGTCAGCAAAGCCTTTTTCTACCTCGGTCTCTGCTCTTTGCAGGGTAGAGATGATCCATTTGTCAGCCTGTGAATATTCCAGATCAGCCGCACCCACATCTGCGCCAAAACCACAATCCTTGCCTTCGGTATTCATCAAGACAAAGCGGGTCGCGTTCCATAGTTTATTGCAGAAATTGCGATAGCCTTCACAGCGACCAAGATCGAAATTGATATTGCGGCCCAGCGATGCGTAGCTTGCCATGGTGAAGCGCAAAGCGTCGGTACCATAAGCGGGGATGCCATCGGCAAATTCCTTGCGCGTGGCTTTTTCTATGCTGGCTGCCTGTTTGGGGTTCATCAGGCCAGCAGTGCGCTTGGCCACCAGTTCATCCACGCTGATACCGTCAATGAGATCAATAGGATCCAGGGTATTGCCCTTGGACTTGGACATTTTCTGGCCGCTGGAATCGCGCACCAGACCATGTACATAGACGGTATTGAACGGTACCTTGCCGGTGAAGTGCGTGGTCATCATGACCATGCGCGCTACCCAGAAGAAAATGATGTCAAAGCCTGTTACCAGTACTGAGGACGGCAGGAACTGTTTGATGTCCGGTGTTTCTTCTGGCCAGCCCATGGTAGAGAAAGGCACCAGCGCAGACGAGAACCAGGTATCGAGTACATCGTCGTCACGCTTCAATGCGCCAGTGTAACCAGCAGCAACTGCCTTGGCTTTGGCACCGGCTTCATCGGTCGCCACAAAAATTTCGCCATTGTCACCATACCAGGCCGGGATTTGATGACCCCACCACAATTGGCGCGAGATACACCAGTCCTGGATATTGTTCAGCCACTGGTTGTAGGTCGTGGTCCAGTTTTCCGGGATGAACTTGATTTCACCATCAGCGACTTTTTCCAGTGCGACTTCAGCGATGGATTTGCCGGGGAAATGCGTGCCTTCCGGTGCCGGTTTGCTCATGGCCATGAACCATTGATCAGTCAGCATCGGTTCGATGACCACATTGGTACGGTCGCCACGTGGCACCATCAATTTGTGTGGTTTAACTGATTCCAGCAAGCCTTGTGCATCAAGATCTGCAACGATTTGTTTGCGGGCGACGAAACGGTCCATGCCTTGATACACGGCAGGGGCGTTTTCATTGATTTTTGCATCCAAAGTAAAAATGCAAATCATGTCCAGTTTGTGACGCTGACCAACTGCGTAATCGTTCATGTCATGCGCAGGTGTGATCTTCACGCAGCCGGTACCAAATTCCTTGTCTACATAACTGTCAGCAATCACCGGGATTTCACGGCCAGTCAGCGGCAGTTTGAGCATCTTGCCAACCAGGTGGATATAACGTTCATCCGTCGGGTCAACCGCCACGGCCACGTCACCCAGCAGGGTTTCAGGGCGGGTGGTTGCCACCGTCAGATGACCAGAGCCATCAACAAACGGATAGCGGATATGCCACATTGAGCCATCTTCTTCTTCCGATACCACTTCCAGGTCGGACACAGCCGTACCCAGTACAGGGTCCCAGTTGACCAGGCGCTTGCCGCGATAGATCAGGCCTTGCTCTACCAGTTTGACGAAGACATCAGTGACGACTTTAGAGCGCTCGGCATCCATCGTGAAGTATTCACGGTCCCAGTCGGCAGACGCACCCATGCGGCGCATCTGACCAGTGATGGTGGAACCGGATTTTTCTTTCCATTCCCACACTTTTTCCAGGAATTTTTCACGGCCCAGGTCATGGCGCGAAATCTTTTGTGCATCAAGTTGTCGTTCTACTACAATTTGTGTGGCAATACCGGCATGGTCCGTACCTGGCACCCAGGCCGTATTGTGACCGCGCATGCGGTAATAACGGGTCAGGCCATCCATGATGGTCTGGTTGAAGGCATGGCCCATGTGCAGGGTGCCTGTCACATTTGGCGGTGGCAATTGTATGCAGAAGGATGGTTTGCCTGCATCCATGGTGGCGGCAAAATATCCACGTTTTTCCCACTCGTCACGCCAGGATTGTTCGATTTCTGCGGGCTCAAAAGACTTGGCTAATTCCATAATATGATCTGCGGTGATTGCTAAACCTTTGATTATAAATGAGTCAGGTGTAGAAGTTGGGTTTTTACTGCGAGTTAAATTGTTTTAAAAATAATTTTTATGCCATGCGAGAGAAATGCGACTCTTGTCTGATAGATAGCAACATCTGTTGTTATCTATAGTCATCTGTATTTCTTTTGTGTAATAGATTGTGTCATCGACTTTAAACGGCATATCTAAAACAGAGGGAAAGTCGTATGCTTGTCGCCTGTTTATGGTTGATACAGGCTGGCTCCGGCCGTTTTGACGGCCTTTCCAATTTTCCTGCCTACTTAAAAGCCACCTACTTTCTACCCACGAGGGCATGCATGTTCCAGCTCCGACATCAAAATCAATGCTTGAGATGGTGTGTATGCATGGCGAGCCTGTTACTGGTTTTACTGCCCCCGACAGTCTGGGCCGACAGCCGCAGTGACTTGCGTGAGATAGAAACCATCCATGACCTGGCAGACCGGGATAATACTGCTGCACTCCAGCAACTAAGGGCGTATAAGGAAAAAATCAGTGTGAATGGCAGCACCTATGCCAATTACAGTTTGCGTGCCGAACTGCTGAAAACCCTGATCACCATCCTGTACGACGCCGGCAAGAATAAAGAAGCGAATGCCACCAATGCTGAACTGATGCAATTGGCGCGTGCGCACAATGATGGCGACATGATCGCCCTGGCCATGATCGGGGAAGCGTTTCAGTTGCAGGACCAGGGCAAGTTTGCGCTGGCACTGGTCAAACTGGAGGAGACACAACAATCCTTGCGTGACAGCAAAGATGCCGAAGTGCTGATGCGCCTGAACATTGCGTTTGGTACGGTGCACTTGGCGATCGGTAATTTTGACAAGTCGCTGGCCTATTGCCTGGAAGCCTTGCGTTTGACTGACCAGATACCGCGCCGCCGGGCCCAAGCCCGGCTGTACCGTATGGAAGCCATTTCCCGCCTCTATTTAAACATGCACAATGCAGAAAAGGCATTGGAAACCGCTAATGACGCATTGTCGATAACACCGAAAATTGATTCTCCTAAAACCATCTCTTCATTGGTGATGGCGCGTGGCCTGGCACTGACCGACCTGGGCCGGTTTGCCGAGGCGCTGGACGCCTACAAGACCGTCTTGCAGATTGCCACCGATGCTGGCATGCCGGTTGTTGTTGCGACTGCCCTGGGCAATATTTCAGATTATTATTTGCACGTTCACCGGTATGACGAAGCCGAACAGGCGGCCAGGACAGCACTGCAAAAAGCGGAGGAGATTGGCGATCCCTTTGCCGTGGCGATGGCCAAAGCCAATATAGGATTTGGCCTGGCTGGTCAAAGAAAATTTGCGCAGGGCATCACGTATATCAACGAGGCCAAAAAGTATTTCATGGAAACCGGTTCCAAGTCGGAGATGGAAAGCCTGTTGAGTGAAATTGGGGCGATGTACGAAACCGCAGGCATGCACAAAGAGGCACTGGCAGTCGTACGTGAGCAGCAAAAACTCAGTGACGAATTGTTTCGGTCCGACCGCGCCCGCGCCGTTGCGACTTTGCAAGAACAGTTCAATGCGCAACAAAGACAAAAGCAGATTGAATTGCTGGCCCGCGAGAATCAGCTCAAGGATGCTGAAATTAAAAATCGTCAGCTGCAGCAAATTATTTTATTGCTGGCTGCAGTAGTGATGGTGATGATAGGTATCGTCATTTTCTTTCTCTACCAACGGGTACGCAAGACCAACGAGAAACTGCGCGAAGTCAACCAGCAACTGGAGTTTCATGCCGTGCGTGATCCCCTGACTGGTTTGTACAACCGCCGCTCTTTCGTCGACCTGATGAAGAGCAGGGTGATCTTGCCGGAAGGTGAGCGTCGCGAGGACAGTCTGGAAAACCCGGACTGCCTGATACTCATGGATATCGATCATTTTAAAAATATCAATGACAGTTACGGCCATGCTGCCGGTGACGTGGTGTTAATGGAAGTGGCACAACGCTTGCGCAATACAGTGCGCGATACGGATATGGTGCTGCGTTGGGGGGGAGAAGAATTTTTGATTTATTCACCGCGCTCGAATCCAGCACAATTGAAGAATCTGGTGGAACGCATACTGCGCGTCATCGGTGAAGCCAGTGTGAATGTCGATGGTGTCTCAATCGCAGTGACCATGACCGCCGGCTTTATCAGCCTACCGTTTTCCGGCATCCCCGAATTGGTCTGTAATTGGGAAAAAGCCCTGCAGATTGCCGACATGGCCCTGTATCTGGGTAAGGTCAATGGGCGCAATCGCGCCTATGGCGTTAACAAATTACTGATTGCGTATGAAGATGCCTTGCCGGTACTGGACCATGATTTATCGGCTGCCATCAAAGCCGGTATGGTGGAGTTGACTGAAGTTCACGGGCCGATAAAAGTGCAAGGCAGCAATATTGTCGCAGATGTAGCAGAGCTACAGTGTGTCTCACCGGAAGAAGCTAAATAAGCACCACGGCTAAAATAAAAGTCGTATAATCTGCCCTCGTCGCGGTCCTGTTTTTTTATAAGACCCGAAGAAAAAATGCTAGGGGTCCTGCCATCACGCTATGAATCGTGATGTCGGGTGAGAAATACCCTCGAACCTGATCTGGATAATGCCAGCGAAGGGAAGCTGCCGAAGACTTTTTGCCACCGTCAGCGTGAGCATCCCGACTTTGGAAACTCCTTTGCTGGCTCCATGCCAACAAAGCAAAGGAGCCAAAATGAACGCCAACCCGCAATTCTTGTCCGCTACCGCCACGGTAGACGAGGCAGCCATACAGCCACTACCGAATTCCCGCAAGACCTATGTACAGGGCAGTCGTCCCGATATTCGTGTGCCCATGCGCGAAATCAGCCAGTCTGATACACCTGCCATGTTTGGTTCAGAAAAAAATCCGCCTATCTATGTTTATGACACGTCTGGCCCTTATACCGACCCTGCTGTCAAAATCGACATCCGGTCCGGCCTGGCGTCAGTACGCGGTGCCTGGATAGCCGAGCGTAATGACACCGAAGAACTGGCTGGCCCGACATCCGAATACGGCATAGCCCGCCTGCATGACCCCAAGCTGGCCGAATTGCGCTTCAATCTCAAGCGCTTGCCACGTCGTGCACTGGCAGGCAGGAATGTCTCGCAAATGCATTATGCGCGACAGGGCGTTATCACGCCGGAAATGGAATTTGTTGCTATCCGCGAAAATTTGCGCAGGAAAGAATACCTGGAAAACCTGAAAGCCTCTGGCCCCATGGGTAACAAGCTGGCAGAAGTCATGGGCCGGCAACATCCTGGCCAGTCTTTTGGTGCTGCGATACCTGACGAAATCACGCCAGAATTCGTACGTTCAGAAATCGCCCGTGGCCGTGCAATTATTCCGGCCAATATCAATCATCCTGAAATCGAGCCCATGATCATAGGCCGTAATTTCCTGGTCAAGATCAATGCCAATATCGGCAATTCTGCAGTGACCTCTTCCATCGGTGAAGAAGTCGAAAAAATGACTTGGGCGATACGCTGGGGCGGCGACAATGTGATGGATTTGTCGACCGGCAAACACATACACGAAACCCGTGAATGGATCATCCGTAATTCACCCGTGCCTATCGGTACCGTGCCTATCTACCAGGCACTGGAAAAAGTGAACGGCAAGGCCGAAGACCTGACTTGGGAAATCTTCCGTGACACCCTGATAGAACAGGCTGAACAAGGCGTCGATTATTTCACCATCCACGCCGGTGTACGCCTGCAATATGTGCCGATGACTGCCAAGCGTCTGACCGGCATCGTCTCACGTGGTGGTTCCATCATGGCGAAATGGTGTTTGGCGCATCATAAAGAAAGCTTCTTGTATGCGCATTTTGAAGACATCTGCGACATCATGAAGGCGTATGACGTGTCCTTTAGTTTAGGCGATGGCTTGCGCCCTGGTTCTATCTATGACGCCAATGATGAAGCCCAGTTAGGTGAATTGAAAACCCTGGGCGAGTTGACCCAGATCGCCTGGAAGCATGATGTACAAGTCATGATAGAAGGCCCCGGTCATGTGCCCATGCACCTGATCAAAGAAAACATGGACCTGCAACTCGAACAATGTCGTGAAGCACCGTTCTATACGCTTGGCCCTTTGACGACCGACATCGCACCAGGCTACGACCACATCACATCCGGCATAGGCGCTGCGCAAATCGGCTGGTATGGCACTGCCATGCTGTGCTACGTGACACCAAAAGAACATCTGGGTTTGCCTAACAAAGTAGACGTCAAGGATGGCATTATCACTTACAAGATTGCCGCCCATGCAGCCGATCTGGCAAAAGGCCATCCCGGTGCGCAGATACGTGACAATGCCTTGTCCAAGGCACGTTTTGAATTCCGTTGGGAAGACCAGTTCAACATCGGTCTTGATCCCGATAAAGCGCGTGAATTCCACGATGAAACCTTGCCCAAGGATTCTGCCAAGGTTGCCCATTTCTGCTCCATGTGTGGTCCGCATTTCTGTTCCATGAAAATTACGCAGGAAGTACGCGACTATGCCAACGCACAGGGCATCAGCGAGATACAGGCATTGAAGCAGGGCATGGAAGTGAAAGCCGTCGAATTCATCAAATCCGGTGCGGAAATCTACAAGAAGCAATAAGCCATGGTGGATATACAACTCAATGGAGAAAAACGGCAACTGACAAGCGCGTTGCTGGCTGACCTGATCGCAGAACTGAACCTGTCGCAGCAGGCGATTGCGGTGGCGGTTAACCGGCAGATTATTCCGAAGTCGAAGTGGGCAGAGTACCAGTTGTATGAGTTAGACAAGGTAGATGTTGTGCGTGCTATTGGTGGTGGCTGAGTTTTTTTAGCTCCTTCCCCTTCAAGGGGAAGGTTGGGATGGGGATGGGTTTCAGTCGTAAAATTCTTACATTATTTTCGATGGAACCCCATCCCAATCCTAGATTCTGTCGGCGCAAGCATGCTTTGCGAAACCCTGACGTCATCCCCTTGAAGGGAAAGGGATTTAAAAAATATTTTTTGCGAAAAAATATGAAAAACGCAACTAGCGAAACCTTGATTACCACAGCAAAAGTGCTGCGAAAAAATATGACTGATGCCGAGAAGAAATTGTGGCAAGGTTTGCGTGGCGAACAGCTTGGCGTGAAGTTCAGACGGCAATATCCATTTCAGTATTTCGTGTTGGATTTTGTATGTCTGGAAAAGCGTTTGGTGATTGAAGTTGATGGGGGACAGCATACTGAAGCGCAAACGTATGACATGCATAGGACTGAAGTGCTGAAGAAGGCAGGTTTTACTGTCTTACGCTTTTGGAATAATCAGGTATTGAGTGAAACTAGTGCTGTGATGGAAGAAATTTGGCGGCATGTGAACAAAGAGCAGTCTTAAAAGACTGAGGACATTCCCCTCCCCTTCAAGGGGAGGGCTAGGGTGGGGATGGGGTTCAGTCGATTAAGCAAACATTCAGTTTGCTGCAGAACCCCATCCCCATCCCAACCTTCCCCTTGAAGGGGAAGGAGCCAAACAGCATTCCAAATTTTGGAGAGAAAACAATGAACACAGAAAACAATAAAGGCCTCACCATAGCCGGCAAAACCTACCGCTCGCGCCTGCTGGTCGGTAGTGGCAAATACAAAGACCTCGAACAAACCCGTCTGGCAACAGAAGCCAGTGGTGCCGAGATCATCACGGTAGCGATACGCCGTGTGAATATCGGGCAAGACCCGAATGCACCAAGCTTGCTGGATGTAGTACCACCCAGCAAATACACTATCTTACCTAACTCTGCCGGTTGCTATAACGCCGAAGATGCGGTCTATACACTGCAACTGGGACGAGAATTATTGGGTGGTCACAAACTGTGCAAGCTGGAAGTATTGGGTGACGAGAAAACCCTGTTCCCGAATATGCCTGAAACCCTGAAGGCAGCCAGGACCCTGGTCAAAGAGGGTTTTGATGTCATGGTGTATTGCAGCGATGACCCGATACAGGCAAAGATGCTGGAAGACCTGGGCTGCGTTGCCATCATGCCGCTGGCTTCATTGATAGGTTCGGGCATGGGTATTTTGAATCCCTGGAATCTGTCGCTGATCATCGATCAGGCCAAGGTGCCGGTACTGGTTGATGCTGGTGTTGGCACCGCGTCGGATGCCGCCATCGCCATGGAACTGGGTTGCGATGGGGTACTGATGAATACGGCGATAGCGGGTGCCAAAGACCCGGTGCGCATGGCGCGTGCCATGGGGCTGGCGGTCGAAGCTGGACGGGAAGCCTTTCTGGCGGGGCGCATGCCACGCAAGTTTGTGGCGTCACCCTCATCGCCCATGGCTGGTCGCATCGTCTGATGAAAACACCCAGCCGTCCATGTGTGCTGGTGTTTGCCGGACATGACCCCAGCGGTGGTGCTGGCATACAGGCTGACATAGAAGCGATTGCTGCGCAGGGTGCGCATGCCTTGCCGGTGATTACCGCATTGACGGTGCAAGACAATGACCATGCCTATGCAGTGCATGCTGTTGATGTGCAAATTATCTTGCAGCAGGCCATGACCCTGGTCGCCAAGATCCCGGTCAAGGTCATCAAGCTGGGTATCGTCGCGCACAAAAAAAATGCGACGGCGATTGCGAATTTTATCCAGAAGATGAAACTGCAATATCCCGACTTGCAAGTCATCGTCGATCCGGTATTGGGTAGCGGACATGGTGACAGTTTATCGCTGGATGATGCGGTAAAGGCGATTGAGCCCTTGTTGAAAGTCGCGACATTGATCACGCCAAATTTGCCAGAGTTAAAACGTTTGTCACCACAGGCGAGTGATCTTCAGGCGCAGGTGCAAAACCTGATGGAATGCACACAAGCTGATATCTTGCTGAAAGGCGGTCATGCAACGGAAGTGCAGGTGAAAAATATCTGGTTTCAGCATGGACAACGGCAGACTGCACAAGAATGGCAATGGCCACGCCTGCCGGGTGAATTTCACGGCAGCGGCTGCACACTGGCGTCGGCCATCGCCGGACAACTGGCAAAGGGTGTCGTATTGGCAGATGCCTTGCAACAAGCGCAAAGCTATACCCAGCAGAGCTTGCAACATGCTTATGCCATAGCTGCCGGACAGCTTATCCCGGCGCGCCAGCCAGTATTGAATACGAGGAAAAAATTATGAACCAATTAAGTGCTCGTCAACTCAGTAGTGGTCAACTCAGTAGTGGTCAACTCAGCGGCTTGTATGTCGTCACCCCTGACTGGGACAATACTGCCGAGCTGGTGGCCGTCACAGAGCAGGCCTTGCAGGGCGGCGCGCAGATCGTGCAATACCGTCACAAAACCGCCAGCCCGGAACTGCGCAAAACCCAGGCCCTGGCCTTGCTGGAGTTGTGCCGCAGTTTTGACAAGCCCTTCATCATCAATGACCATCTGGACCTCTGTCTGGATATTGATGCCGATGGCTTGCATGTAGGCGGCACTGATATGTCGGTCGCTGATGCCAGGGCAAAGCTGGGGGCGGATAAGATTTTGGGCGCATCCTGCTATGGTGATCTGGAACTTGCACGCACTGCCGTCAAAGCTGGTGCCAGCTATATTGCCTTTGGTGGCTTTTATCCTTCGCGCATCAAGCAATATGCGGTGACCACACCAGCAAGCATAGTGGCTGAGGCAGTCAGGGAGTTTGATGTGCCGAATGTGGTCATCGGCGGCATGACACTGGAAAATTGCCAGCCACTGCTGGCACAAGGGGCTGACATGGTGGCAGTAATCAGCAGTGTGTATATGGCAGAGCAACCGCAACAGGCGGCGCGTGCATTTGCAGCGCTTTTCACTGCACGCAAGGCTTGAAGGCAGGTGGATTTATTTTGTTTCGCCTTCGGTTTCTTTGTTGGCAGGCGCAGCCGCTTGCGGTTCCAGGTCTTCGACCTTCAATAATTCTGCTGTGGTCAGGATGCCGACGCTGATGATATCGTGGCCTTCTATGGTTTCACATTTGCGCGGATTGGCGAGCGTACCTTCCGTGCAAAAGCGGATATTGCCCCGCTTCTTGTTCGCGCCTGGGTAGTAGAAAAACATCATGTCGCTGGCACTTTTGATATACATGGCCTGGTCCAGCAATGATTCCGGAAATTTGCCTTCTGTTGCCTTCAGCAACCATTCACGTAATTTAGGTATGGCGTCATTGCTGATTTCACGGGTTTCCTTGTTGTGCGGGCCGTGAAAGCCGAGATTGGTACGTGTCAGGTCCTTGCTGGCGAGCATGCGGCGCTCTTTACCTGCCATGAACATGATGGCGCAGGAAGAAAAGCAATTACCCTGGACTGCAGTATTGATTTTCCTGCCGCTGATCAACTGGGCAATGCCATAGGCTGCATTCAGGTCGCCGCCCTGGCTTTCGGTCAGTACGACATTGTGCACTTCACCACCCGACAGATTGCGACGGAAGCGTTGTGCATCATCCGCTTCTACCTTGCCATATAAAATCAGGGTGTCATTTGAGCGCAGCATGGTCATGGCAGCGACAGGCGCGGTATAAGAAATCATGGCCGCAGCCAGCAAGGTAAACAAAGGATTCAAGCGTGGCATCATCGTTCAGAAAGAAATAATTGAAGCCGCATTATCCTTTGCTTAGACCGACCGGGCAATGTTCTATGCAATGATGTCAAGGTTTGTTATCGCACGCAATAATTTATCCACTGTTTCTGCAGTCGCTGCCAGCATGGGGGCGCGCAGGCAGGCTTGCATTGCGCCGGATGCTGCCAGTGCTGCTTTCAGTGGAGCCGGATTGGGCTCTTCAAACAGCGCCTGCATGACGGGCAGCAAGTGATAGAAAATTGTCCTGGCCTGCGCAAGCTGACCCGCATTGATATGGACCTGCAAACGCAGGAACAGGTCAGGGCGTATATGCGCCGATGCCAGTATGCCGCCAGCACCGCCAAGGCATAATGTAGAAAACAATTGATGGTCTTCCCCTGTCAGCACCTGGATATCGCCATCCATGATGAGTTGCATGGTGGCTTGCAGATTGCCACCGCAGTCCTTGATGGCGACGATATTGGGATGCCTGGCCAGTTGCTGCAAGGTGGCCAATTCCATATTCACGCCGGTGCGGTAAGGAATGTTATACAGCAGCACAGGGAGGGGCGACACATCAGCGATTGCGTTGAAATAGTGCAGGATGCCAGCCTGCGATGGCCGTATGTAATACGGCGGTGTGACCAACACACCAGCGACCTGTCTTTGCCCCACTGATGCAAGTCTGTGCAAGACTTGTCCCATGTGATTACCGCTTAAACCCATGATGACTTGATGGGCCGGAACCACAGCCAGTACAGCATCCAGTACCAGCAATTGTTCATCTTCACTGAGTGCGGCTGCCTCGCCGGTAGATCCACAAACGACCAGGCCTGCTACCCCTTCCAGGATCAGCTTGCTGGCCAATGCCTGTAAGGCAGGGAAATCCACCGCCGCCCCGGTGTCGGCACAAAATGGCGTGACCAGGGCGACCCAGATGCCGGAAAAATCAATGCGTCTGGCCTGGTCGTCAGATTCAATATGTGCGATAGGTGTATGACTGGTATTGCTGGAATTGCTGATGCTGCTGGACATGCCTGTTCTCCTGTGGACCGGTTAAAAGACCCGCAGAGAGTTGACACATAGCACAAAGGGAAGAGACCGTTTTGCCATCCTGTCAGCTCACCTGACGGGACAGCACGCCCCGGTCAGATGAGCGTCTGTTTCTTGGCTGTGGCAAAGACCATACCCAAGGCAGTGCAGCCTTGTGTGTGTAATTGATCTTTGACCAGAGTTTGCATAATGAGACTGAAATTGGGATAGCGACTGACACGATTATCTGCGGGTGTAGTAAGCCTGTCAAGTTGCTAAACCGTTCATTTCGCCACAAACTTTACACCGTCAGGGGACAGCATAAAGCGCAAATGACATAGTCCCGTATAATCCGTCTATGCAAAATTTACTCCACAACTTAAATCCTGAACAACTCGCTGCCGTGACCCTGCCGGCGCAGTCTGCCCTGATTTTGGCCGGTGCCGGTTCTGGCAAGACGCGTGTGCTGACGACCAGGATAGCGTGGCTGATCCAGACTGGCCAGGTATCACCCGGTGGTATTTTGGCAGTGACCTTTACTAACAAGGCGGCCAAGGAGATGTTGACGCGCCTGTCGGCCATGTTGCCGATTAATACACGTGGCATGTGGATAGGCACTTTCCATGGCTTGTGTAACCGCCTGTTGCGCGCGCATCACCGTGACGCTGGTTTGCCGTCGACTTTCCAGATTCTCGATTCTGCCGACCAGTTATCCTTCATCAAGCGTTTGTTGAAGGCGAACAATATCGATGATGAAAAATTTCCACCCAAAACCCTGATGTATTTCATTAATGGTGCCAAGGACCAGGGTTTGCGTGCTGCCCAGGTCGATGCCTATGATGATTTCAATCGCAAGCTGGTCGGTCTGTATGATTTGTATGATGCCCAATGTCAGCGTGAAGGCGTAGTCGATTTTGCCGAGTTGCTGTTGCGCACCTATGAATTATTGAGCCGTAACCAGCCCTTGCGTGAACATTATCAGAACAGGTTTCGCCACATCCTCGTTGACGAGTTCCAGGATACCAATGACTTGCAATACAAATGGTTGAAACTGATGGCCGGCGAGGGCACCAAGAACGGCGGGGCGGTCTTTGCAGTGGGTGATGATGACCAGAGTATCTATGCCTTCCGTGGTGCGAATGTCGGCAATATGTCATCCTTTGAACGTGAATTCCAGGTACAGAACCTGATCAAGCTGGAACAGAATTACCGTTCACATGGTCACATTCTGGACAGCGCAAACGTGCTGATAGAACACAATAGCAAACGCCTGGGTAAAAATCTGCGTACCGATGCCGGTCACGGTGAACCTGTGCGCATCATGGAAGCCAGCAGTGATATACAGGAAGCCAACTGGATCATCGATGAAGCCAAGAACTTGATACGTGAAGGTTCGCTGCGCAGCGAAATCGCGATCTTGTATCGCTCGAACGCACAGTCGCGTGTGATTGAGCATGCCTTGTTCACGGCTGGCATACCATATCGCGTATATGGCGGGCAGCGTTTTTTTGAGCGGGCCGAGATCAAGCATGCGATTGCTTATCTGCAATTGATGGACAATCCGCATAATGATTCTGCGTTTTTGCGTGTGGTCAACTTCCCTACCCGTGGCATAGGCGCACGTTCGCTGGAGCAATTGCAGGATGTCGCCAGACAGCAGAATAGTTCCATGTATGCAGCCGTGCGGTATGTGTCAGGCAAGGCCGGTTCTTCGCTGGCATCTTTCGTTAAATTGATAGAAGGTGCGCGTTTCGAAACACAGAACCTGCCTTTACCCGAAATGGTAAAAATTGTGCTGGAAGTAAGCACTTTGCTAACGCACTACCAGACCGAAAAAGAGGGTGCAGACCGTATAGAAAATCTGGAACAGTTGGTGAATGCGGCAACCCTGTTTGTGTCAGAAGAAGGCTTCAATAAAGAAGCGCCAGCCTATGCTGGCCCGGCCAGCAGTGCTGCGGTCTTGCTGGAAAACGGGAATGGTGATCAGATCATTGATGCTGATGCAGCCTTGCCAACGGTGATGTCACCGCTGTCGGCTTTTCTCTCGCATGCGTCATTGGAAGCTGGCGACAATCAGGCGCAAGCTGGACAGGATGCCATGCAGTTGATGACCGTGCATTCGGCCAAGGGGCTTGAATTTGATGCGGTCTTTATCACCGGTCTGGAAGAAGGCTTGTTCCCGCACGAAAACAGCGCGCAGGAAGAAAGCGGCGTCGAAGAAGAACGTCGCCTCATGTATGTGGCGATTACCCGAGCACGCCAGCGTCTGTACCTGAGCTTTTCACAAACCCGCATGCTGCATGGCCAGACGCGCTACAACCTGCGTTCACGCTTCCTGGGAGAATTGCCCGAAGAATCAATCAAGTGGTTGTCACCCAAAATACAGGCAAGCTGGTTTGGCAATAAAAAGTCTGCATGGGATGAAGCGCCCGATGATGCCGCTAACCGGATTGCACAGAGTTTTAAACAGAGTAACGACAAAATGGCCTGGCGCGTAGGACAGAATGTTGTGCATGAAAAATTTGGTGAAGGCGTGATTGACAAAATCATAGGCGGTAGCGGTGGTGCCGTTGCGAGTGCCTATATCAATTTCGGAAAATTAGGTGTGAAACAGTTGGACCTGAGTAGTGCAAAACTACAAAAAGTATAAAAGCAGAAAATGGATGTGGCGAACGTGGGCTATGCTTCATGCACCATGGTCACGTATCACTTTGGACTTGCAGATCAAGATGCGTAACGGTCTTGGGTCTTGATCTGCAAGTCAAAAAAATGGCCTAAATGTAATAGGCACTGACCGTCATGATTTTGGCCATGAATTTCATTCCTGCCTTGACCGGTGCCGGCAGCTCGCTGGCACCCAGCGACTGGGCAGCCGCACCGTGAGCAATCTCATCTACACGCATCTGTTCCACAATGGCGCGCGACCTGGCATCTTGCGCAGGTAATTTATCCATGTGGCTGGCAAGATGGGCTTCAACCTGACGTTCGGTTTCAACCACAAATCCCAGGCTGAGCTTGTCGCCGCTTTTGGCCGCCAGCATGCCAACTGCATAGGCACCGACATACCACAAGGGGTTCAGCAGGCTGGTGTGTGAATTCAATTCCTTCAAGCGGCCTGCAGTCCATGCAAGGTGATCTTCTTCTTCGATACCGGAATACTGAAATTGCTGGCGGATATCATCCGTTTTCGTGAACGCGCCCTGGGCGTCATACAAAGCTTGGGCGCAAATCTCGCCCACATGATTGACACGCATCAGGCCGGCGCTATGGGTTTTTTCTTCATCCGACATGGTTGCTTCGTCTATCCCCTGGGCCGGATTACCGCGTCTGGCACGGGCTTGTCCATTCACGACACGCAATGCGCGGTCAAATCCCTGGATGAGGTGGTCGATTGCTAAAGTACTCATAGATTATGCCTGAAGAAGTAAGCGTCAATGGCCGAATTATAGGACAGAACACCGCGTGCTTCAGAGGGATTGCCAGGCTGCATGATTCACATCAAGACTTTCAAGAAAATTGTGATTCTCACAATAAGAAAGAAGATGCTTGTTGCGATAACGCCACATAAAATTTGCTTAAATACGGTCGTTCGCAAATTCTCTTTGCCCTAAATCTTTTAATTTGTTCCAATGGAATCTAGCTTCTTAATCAGCAGGTTTTGAAGTCTTGGCAAGACTAAATACAAAAGCATGACCATGCAAAAACGTCTGGTCGGTAAAAATACTTATAATTTTGGAGACTGTTTAAATGAAAAAAACGATACTGGCTTTTGCAGTTCTGAGTGCATTTGCAGCGACAGCGTCTGCACAATCTTCCGTTACTATCTACGGGATTATTGATGCAGCAGTGGTAGCGACTACTAATCAGACTGCTACCGGCGGCTCTAAATTTTCCATGGATGCAGGCCAATTGCTGACTTCCCGCTGGGGTATCAAAGGTTCTGAAGATCTGGGCGGCGGTTTGAAAGCCAACTTCAATCTGGAAGGTACATTGGCCAATGACACTGGTGCAGCCGGTGCAGGTTTTGGCGGTAATGTGTTTAACCAGACTGGTAATAACACTTCCCTGTTTGATCGCCTGTCATGGGTAGGTCTGTCCGGTGATTTCGGTGCCGTCACTCTGGGTCGTAACAATATTCTGGGTGTGGATTCTGTTGGTCTGGCTGATCCTATGAGTCTGGCACATGCAGGTTCTAATCCTAACGTGATGTTCAGTGCATTGAATTCTGGTGCCTTCTTTGGTGGTTTCGGTACTAACCAGGGCGGTACAGCACTGCGTCAAAACAATTCCATCAAATATGTTTCCCCATTGATGTCAGGCTTCGGCGGCGCGTTGATGTATGGCTTCGGTGAAAAAGCCGGCGATACAACAGCCAGCAACTACGCTGGTTTGTCTGGTTTCTTCACTGATGGTACCAATGGCGCGGCTGTGTCTTATGCAAAAATGAAAGACAATGCCAATGTAGCCAACCTGACTGGCTTTGCCGCTGGTGCCAAGTTTAAGGTCACTCCGTCTATTATGCTACGCGGCACATATGCACAAACCAAGGTCGAAGGCGCTATCAAGATTGATGCTCTGCCAAGCGCAGACGGACGCAAGATTGCTGTGATTGGCCTGGGTGCAGATTTCAGTTTGTCTGATCAGACAACACTGACAGCCGCTTATTACAACACCAAACGTTCCGGCGACATCGACGGTAAAGCCGATCAGTTCATCGGACTGGCCAAATATGCATTTAGCAAACGTACAACAGCGTATGCATCCCTGACCTATGCAAAAGCCGGTTCTCTAAATGCACAAGATGTATCGCTGGCACTGGGTATCATTGGTGCGGGTAACAGTTCAGCAACGCGTACAGCAGTAGGTGTATTGCACGCATTCTGATCATAAACTGATCGCAGTATATGCAAAGGTCGCCTTGGGGCGGCCTTTGCAGTTTGTTTTTTTGATAATAGAAAATAGATTTCAAGACAATTTGTTGTACTTTTGCACATCAGTAATGTTGCATTTCAGGCATCAAAAGTGTGTTAATTTAAGCAATTAATGTTGCTTATTTGAGACATTTTTTGTCCATATCCCCCTCCAAAGCCGAATTAGCTTGGCTGTCCAAGGCCAATTTTGGTCAAATACGTTAACTTCTTTTTAGCAGTCTTGTAGGTACATAAGAATTAGCGCGTTTTGTGCGATCAAGTTTTGGCTCTGTTTTGCGCGAAAATGTGCTTAATGTAGTTCATATCAATGTGAAATCCTTTGGAGAAATATAAATGAAAAAATCACTCATCGCTTTGTCCGTTTTGGCAGCTGTTGCTGGTACTGCGCAAGCACAATCATCCGTAACTATCTACGGTGTTCTGGACATGGCTTTGCAAAATGAAAACAATGGCGCTGGTACAAAAGGCGCAGGCAATATTACAGCTCTGGATTCCGGCGTTCAATCCGGTTCCCGTTTGGGCTTTAAGGGTACTGAAGATTTGGGTGGCGGTCTGAAAGCCATCTTCAAGCTGGAAATGGGCGTTAATGCTGATACAGGTGCATCTGCTCAAGGTGGCGTGGCATTCGGTCGTGCAGCTTGGGTAGGTTTGGCTGGTGACTTTGGTGTTGTTAAATTGGGCCGTCAAAACAAGCCTATGTTCGACGCCGTTGACTCTATCGATCCATTCAGCACTGGTATCGTCGGCGGCACAGCTGGCCAAAGTACAAGTGCAACTGGTTTCGGTAACCTGTTCTTCGCGACCAACCCACGTTCCACAAACACAATCAACTACTCCACTAATGATCTGAGTGGTTTCACTGGCTCCGTTGCTTACACATTTGGTGAAGCTGCTGGCGACAACTCTAAAAGCCGTGGTATTGGTGCGTCTGGCCAATATGCTGCTGGCCCGTTCCTTGGCGTGATTGCTTACCACACAGAAAATGATGCGGCTGCACTAGCAACCAAGCATTTGTTTGCAGGTGCAACATATGACTTTACAGTAGTTAAAGCTGCTTTGGCATACGGTAAAGTTACTTCTGACAATAACTCTGTTGATAGCAAAATGTGGTTGTTGGGCGGAACAGTACCAGTAAGTGCTGCTGGCGCAATCGTCGGTACATACGCACGTGTAACAAATAACCTGGTATCAGCTGGTAATTCTAACCAAATCGCTATTGGTTACACTCACTCTCTGTCCAAGCGTACAAACATCTACACATCCTTCGAGCGTCTTTCGAATGATGCTAATACAAACGCAGGTGGTCTGGCTTCCGGTAACGGTGTGACAGAACGTCTGGTGAACGTAGGTATCCGTCACATGTTCTAATTTTTTATACTGGCCTTAGGGGCAGTATGAGAAATGTAAAAAAAGCACCTAGATGGTGCTTTTTTTTATGGCTCTTGCTTATTGGGGAATATTTCTGAGCCGTAAAGTCAAGTCACATATCTGTCATTTGGTGATTTGTCTGGTCAAAAAAACTGTCAGATCATTTAGCCATTCTTTCGTTATTACTTATGTGAAGTAAGTGATTGCTCTCTTGAGAGCGGTAGTTGTCATTTAGGCGAAGCTGACACTAAGACCAGGTAGTGGTACGCCAGAAAAAGCCGTTCCCCAGGTTTGCCCGGCCTGTACCGGATACGCATCAGTCCAGGTGCCGGTCGTGATAATCTCACCCGCCTGCAAGGCCGGAAACTGCGGTTGTTCTTGCAGCAGCCGGTGCAAATACCAGATGGCGTGCAGCGGGCTGTCCAGCACGTCGCTACCATAGCCTGCGCTGAGCAACGAGCCGTCGCAAGATAAAGACACGCTGGCATTCGCCAGCACTTCTGCCAGATGCTGACGGCTGGCGCTGGACAGTATGCGTGGCTCGCCTATCAGCAAGGTGCCGTGCAGGCCAAGGGCAGCAATGGCGTCCGCGGCTTCGAACTTCCAGTCGGGGTAGGGGCTGACGACGATTTCTATGCCGTGCGCCATCCATTCCAGGCAATCAGCCAATTCTTCTATGGTGGCGTCTGCTGCAGGTGTGCGGCCCAGCTTGAAGACAATCTCAGGCTCTATGCGGGGTTGCAAGGCACCAGTCAGGCTTTGATAGACATAGGCGTCTTCCACATAGCGTACCGTGCTATCAAACAGGCTGCTCCAGATGGGGGCACGAATAGCTTCCCTGGCACCGTATTTGGACCATAGCTTGCGATTGGTAAAACCCAGCTTGCGTCCGATGCGCACTTCACCTTCGGCTATGCGTATGGCATCTGAGGCTTTAGCGATTTCATAGGCATCATGAATGCTTAAATCGAATTGGGAAGTCAGTGGATGCAAGGGCTGGAAACGGGCCCTGGCTTCAAGGAAGGTGTAGGCATGGTGTTCGGCTTGTAGGGACATGGCATCAAGTTGGTTGGTTTGAGCACAAAAAAATTCTGGAAGGCGTGGGTGTGTCACTTTCTGTTTCTGGAATAGTTCTTAGAACCTATTTACGATCTTAAGCACGTGCGCAATCGGAGTCCACGCGGGGCTCATGCGCTGCTCAAAATGCGCATGGTCCAGAGACCATTCCGCTTTTTGCGCTGCGCTTTTTGCCCTGACCCTGCTGACGCACGCTCGCTACAGATCGCAAACAGGTTCTTACTGCCACGTGCAGGCAATGCAAAGCATGGCTTTAATGGCGATAGAGAAACGAGGTCTGCACCCTTAAGCGCCTCCCCATAATTCACCGTTATTGCCCGATCTGGGCATGGTTACGCCAAAATGTTCATAGGCGGACGGAGTTGCTATCCGGCCCCGGGGTGTACGCTGTAAAAATCCTTGCTGTATCAGATAGGGTTCCAATACATCTTCTATGGTGTCGCGTTCTTCGCCTATGGCGGCGGCAACATTGTCCAGACCGACCGGGCCACCACCAAACTTGAAGAGTATGGCTTCCAGCAATTTTCTATCCATCAGATCAAATCCGGCGGCATCCACATCCAGCATTTTCAGGGCAGCATCGGCCATGGCGCGGGTGATTTCGCCATTGCCTTTGACCTCGGCATAGTCGCGTACACGTCGCAACAGGCGATTGGCTATCCTGGGCGTGCCACGTGCCCGCTTGGCGATTTCACCGGCTCCATCGGCCTGTATCGGCGCATGCAGCAATGAAGCTGAGCGGGTGACGATCTTGGTCAATTCTTCCGGCGTATAAAATTCCAGTCTGGCGACGATACCAAAACGGTCGCGCAGCGGGTTGGTCAGCATGCCGGCGCGGGTTGTTGCCCCCACCAGGGTGAACGGCTGCAAATCCAGTTTCACCGAGCGGGCCGCAGGGCCTTCACCGATCATGATATCGATCTGGTAATCTTCCAGCGCCGGGTACAAAATTTCTTCCACGACCGGTGACAATCTGTGAATTTCATCGATGAACAAGACATCGTTTGCTTCCAGGTTGGTTAGCAGGGCAGCCAGGTCGCCCGCACGTTCCAGCACCGGTCCCGATGTCTGGCGCAGATTGACACCCATCTCGCGTGCAATAATATGCGCGAGGGTGGTTTTACCCAGGCCTGGCGGACCAAACAGCAGCGTGTGATCGAGTGCTTCGCTGCGTTGTCTGGCAGCGGTGATAAAAATTTCCAACTGGCCGCGTATCTTTTCCTGCCCCACATACTCATCCAGTTGTTTGGGGCGCAGGGCGCGTTCTATCGCTTCTTCATTGGGGGAGCTCGGCGTTGCCGAGATAATGCGCGGCTCGCTGAAGTTGGAAGAAAGATTATCTGTCTGTATCGTCATCGCTTAGCCTTTGGACAGTGCTTTCAATGCCAGCTTGATACCGTCGGATACCCCGCTGCCGGCAGGCACGGATTTCATCGCCAGCAAGGCTTCTTTGTCGGAATAACCAAGGGCTTGCAAGGCATTCAGGATATCGGCGCTATGGTCACCTGCCGCCAGCGCGGCTGTTGCAGTACCCAGGTCTGCGCCCAATTTACCTTTCAGTTCCAGTAGCAGGCGTTCAGCGGTCTTTTTGCCTATGCCAGGCACGCGGGTCAGGCGTCCGGCTTCCTGCAGGGTAATCGCCTGCGCCAGATCAGCGACTGACATGCCGGACAGGATAGACAGGGCAGTGCGGGCACCAACCCCGCTGATCTTGATCAGTTGTTTGAAGGTGCTGCGTTCTTCTGCCGTACCAAAACCAAACAGCACGTGCGCATCTTCGCGTATCGCCAGGTGGGTCAGCAAGACGACTTTTTCACCCAGGTGCGGCAGATTATAGAAGGTGCTCATGGGCACATCGACTTCATAGCCTACGCCCTGGCAATCGACCAGCAATTGCGGAGGATTCTTTTCTATCAGAGTGCCAGCAATGCGACCTATCATGAGACTGCTTTCATACTGTATGAATAAGCAGTGATAGTAAACGATTCTTGGGCGTTTGACGAGGCTCGCGGGGAAATTATATTGATATTGCGATATCGCAATTATTGATCACGAGCGCCTGACAAGAATGAGCAGCATCCCTGTCAGGGTTTAACCTACCAGCCGCCCGCCCTTGACGCGCAAGCCCTTCTTGGCCAAGCCTGGCGCAATCGCCCCCAGAGTTGCAAGGATATCACCGCTATGCGCATGGCAAATCGCCACACCCAGCGCATCGGCTGCATCGCTGCCAGGCAGGCCAGACAGCGCCAGCAGGCGCTGTACCATATCCTGTACCTGTTCCTTCTTGGCCCGGCCATGGCCGACCACTCCCTGTTTGACTTGCAGGGCCGTGTATTCTGCGACTACCAGGTCGGCCGCCACCAGAGCACAAATGGCCGCCCCGCGTGCCTGCCCCAGCAAGAGCGTGGATTGTGGATTGACGTTGACGAACACTTTTTCTATGGCCGCACAATCGGGCTGGTAAGTGCGTACTACCTCAGAAACGCCTGATAAAATGGTCTTTAAGCGTTCCGGTAAAGTGCCATCAATGGTCTTTATGGTGCCCGAGGCGATATACGTCAGCTTGCTGCCCTGTTTGTGAATGACGCCAAAACCGGTAGTGCGCAAGCCGGGGTCTATGCCTAGGATTTTCATGAATTGTTTTTGTGGGTATCGGTGGTCTGGCGCTAATTGCCGATGTTGCTGAGAGGGTGTTGCTTAAGAGTATAGCGTATCAATGTGGAGTTTTATTTGTGCTTATGTGAGTAGGTAATTACTTTTGTTTATTGTTATTTGTGACTGGTATGCGTGAACAACCAACGCTGCTGGAGCGCCAGCCCGGTAGCCTCCAGTCTGGCACTAGTCAGAATAGTGACGTAAGCCATAAAGATGAGAGGGCAGAATAAAAAACGGCTCTGGGATAACAGAGCCGTTAATTTGATCAATACAGCATCAGCACCGTATCAACACCGCATCAATGACGGAAATGACGGGTACCCGTGTACACCATCACCACACCGCGTTCATCAGCAGCATCAATCACTTCCTGGTCACGCATGGAACCACCGGGATGGATGACACAGGTCGCGCCAGCATCCACCACGACATCCAGGCCATCACGGAAGGGGAAGAACGCGTCGGACGCTACCGCAGAACCGGCCAGTATCAGGCCAGCATTCTGCGCCTTGATAGAGGCGATACGGGCAGAGTCAATCCGGCTCATCTGGCCGGCACCTACACCCAGCGTCATGCCATTGCCGCAGAAGACGATGGCATTTGATTTGACATATTTGGCCACGCGCCAGGCGAACATCATGTCAGCCATTTGTTGTGGGCTTGGCTGCAATTTCGAGACGACGCGCAATTCTTCCTGTAGGACGTTTTTGGCATCTGGTGCCTGCACCAGCAAACCACCGCCGACGCGTTTCATATCGTACTGGTTGAAGCCGGCACCCAAAGAAATTTCCAGCAGGCGTACGTTTTGTTTGGCTGCAAAAATCTGTTTGGCTTCCGCAGTGAAGGATGGCGCGATCAACACTTCGACGAATTGCTTGGCGACGATTTCAGCAGCCTTGCCGTCGAGTTCGCGATTGAAAGCGATGATGCCGCCGAAAGCAGACGTAGGGTCTGTCTGCAAAGCCTTGCTATACGATTCAAACGGCGTCGCACCCAGCGCCACGCCGCAAGGATTGGCATGCTTAACGATGACGCAGGCAGATTCAGCGAAAGACTTCACGCATTCCCAGGCAGCATCGGCGTCGGCGATATTGTTGTAAGACAGTTCCTTGCCTTGCAATTGCTTGTAGTTGGCCAATGAGCCTTCGAGAGACTTCAGGTCGCGGTAAAAAGCCGCAGACTGGTGTGGGTTTTCACCGTAACGCATTTCCTGCACTTTTTCAAAATGCAGGTTCAGTGTTTGTGGATAAGCGCTGCGTGTAGCATGCGCCTTGTCTTCACCCAGGCTGCTCAGGTAATTGGTGATGGCACCATCGTATTGCGCGGTGTGGGCAAATACTTTTTTTGCCAGTGAAAACTTGGTGTTATAGCTGACGACGTTTTGATGTGCCTTCATCTCTGCCAGCACCACGGCATAATCAGCCGGGTCAACAATGACAGTCACGTCTTTGTGGTTCTTGGCAGACGAACGCAACATGGTCGGGCCGCCGATGTCGATATTTTCTATCGCATCTTCGAGTGAGCATTCGCCCTTGGCCACAGTTTGCTGGAACGGGTACAGGTTCACCACCACCATGTCGATGGTAGGAATGCCATGCTGTTCCAGCGCAGCCACGTGTTCAGGGAAATCACGGCGCGCCAGGATGCCCCCATGCACTTTCGGGTGCAGGGTCTTGACACGGCCATCGAGCATCTCAGGAAAACCGGTGTAGTCTGCCACTTCAGTCACAGGCAGGCCGTTGTCAGCCAGCAGTTTGGCCGTGCCACCCGTGGACAAGAGCTTGACACCGAGCGCAGACAATTCACGTGCAAATTCGAGCACACCGGTCTTGTCGGAGACGGAAATGAGGGCTTGTTTGATCATGATTTTTGATATGAGTAAGGAAATCGGTGTCATGCCTCGCGGATAGATTAAAGCAAACCGTGTTGCTGCAATTTCTTGCGCAAGGTATTCCGGTTAATGCCTAACATATCAGCGGCTTGTGACTGGTTGCTGGAGGCCCGCGTCATGACCATTTCTAACATTGGCTTTTCAACGGCTAACACGACCATGTCGTAAATATTGGATGCGGGTTGCTCGCCCAGGTCCCGGAAATATTTTTCCAGGTTTTTGTGGACGGCGTCTTGGATGCTATCTTTGCTCATGCTGTTTTTATCACTGTTCGGTTATGCCAGGCGGCGAGTTGTCCGTGGATGAAGGACGGGAAGACAAAAGGGTATTCGCCTTACGCTGCCAGTTTTTCTTCAAAGGGGCGGTATTGTAACCGCTCCCCATCCATGTGATCAAAAAAACTGCTGACGGCGGCAAGTTGTTCATCACAGTCCGTCAGTAAGTTCATTTGTTGCCGGAATTCTTCACCACCTACCAGGTCTTGCATATACCAGCCTATGTGTTTGCGTGCCGTTCGTACACCGAGATAGTCACCGTAGAAGGCATAGTGCGCTTTCAAATGGGCATCCATCAGTTCACGAACTTCAGAAATCAGAGGGGCAGGTAAATATTGTCCGGTATTGAGGAAGTGGGCGATCTCGCGAAAGATCCACGGTCGGCCTTGCGCCGCCCGGCCTATCATGATGGCGTCAGCACCGGTGACCTGCAAAACATATTTGGCCTTTTCCGGTGTCGTGATGTCGCCATTGGCAACCACGGGAATATTGACTGCGGCCTTGACCGCAGCGATGGTGTCATATTCGGCATCACCCTTGTAGCCATCGGCGCGGGTACGCCCATGCAGGGTCAGCATTTGTATGCCAGCCGCTTCTGCCATGCGGGCAATGTTCAGGGCATTTTTGTTTGCCCTGTCCCAGCCAGTACGAAACTTCAGCGTCACCGGCACATCGACTGCACCGACTACCGCATCCAGTATTTTCCCGACCAGGCTTTCATGTTGCAACAAGGCAGAACCGCACCAGGCATTGCAAACTTTTTTCACCGGACAACCCATATTGATATCGATGATTTGCGCACCTTTATCCACATTATGCCTGGCACATTCTGCCAGCATTTGCGGGTCAGCACCGGCGATCTGCACCGCCTTGGGTTCCATTTCGCCTTCATGGTTGGTACGGCGCGTCGATTTTTCTGTTTCCCAGAGCTTGGGATTGGATGCCGCCATTTCAGATACGGCATAGCCTGCACCCAGTTCCTTGCATAACTGACGGAAAGGCCTGTCCGTCACACCAGCCATGGGAGCGACAAAAATATTATTACGCAGCACGTAAGAGCCGATTTGCACGATCAGGGAAGGGGAAATTCGAAGAAGCGCTATTCTACCTGAATCCTGCCTAAATATTCGGCAAAATCATGACCGTTCGTCGGGAATATTTTTATCTATATGGCATGATCACTTAATAGTATAAATCTAGTAAAAGACGCGTCTTTTAGACTTGCATTTCTAAATTATTGCCATAGCCAATTTACCAACCTGTGTTGCAGTACTTGTGTATACTCTAGTTACTAGTTGACTAAACACGTTCTTACAGACTCCTGACAAAAGTGCATTCCCATGGCCTTGATTTGCTGATCGTCGTCAAGGGAATACATTTTTTATATTAAGGGAGTTGTCGTGAACACGCAAAACAAGGAGGCAGTACATAGAATTACCATCGTTGGCGGTGGTGCAGGCGGGCTGGAACTGGCAGTCCGTCTGGGCAAGAAACTGGGCAAGAAAGCGAAGGCGATCATCACGCTGGTGGATGCCAGCCGTACTCATTTGTGGAAACCTTTATTGCACCAGGTTGCCGCAGGTACCCTCGACAGCCACGCCGACGAACGCGAATATTTTGCCTTGGCAAGATCGAATCATTTTGAATTCCGGCTGGGCCGCATGGATGGCTTGTCACGCGACAAGAAAGAAATCTACCTCGCTCCCACTCTCGATGAAAACGGCATAGAGTTATTGCCACGTCAGGCCATTCCTTATGATAGCCTGGTGATTGCACTGGGCAGCCAGACCAATGACTTTGGTACGCCTGGCGCACGTGAAAATTGCATCATGCTGGATTCTCTGGCTGCTGCAGAACGCTTCCATCAAAAACTCATCAATTGCTGCCTGCGTGCACAAACCCAGGCCCAGGCTGTGGGGGAAGGACGCTTTACCGTCACCATCATCGGTGGTGGTGCCACCGGTGTAGAGCTAGCCGCCGAGTTGCACATGACTACCAAAATCCTGTCCAGTTATGGGCTGGTTAATTTCCATCCTGAAAAAGACTTGAAGATCGTCATCGTTGATGCCGCACCGCGTTTGCTGCAAATGCTGCCTGAGCGCTTGTCAGAAGCCGTGGCGCGCGAATTGCGCAGCATTGCCGTTGAAATTCATACCAACGAAAAAGTCGTCGAAGTTTCCAAGGCCGGCGTGCAAATGGCAGGTGGCAAATTCATCCCCAGCGGCATCGTGGTATGGGCGGCAGGTATCAAGGCACCAGAATTCTTGAAAGACCTTGATGACCTGGAATGTAATCGCATCAATCAACTGGTCGTCAACCGGTCCTTGCAAACAACGCGCGATCCTTCCATCTTTGCCCTCGGCGATTGCTGTGCCTGTCCGCAAGGTGAGGGTTTGCCGAACGTGCCTCCTCGCGCCCAATCTGCACATCAGCAAGCCAGCTTGCTGGCCAAGTCACTGACACGCCAGTTGCAAGGCAAGTCGCTGCTGGAATTTACCTACAAAGACCATGGTTCACTGGTGTCATTGGGTAATTACAGTACGGTTGGTAGCCTGATGGGGGCCATCGCCAGCGGTTCCGTTTTTATCGAAGGCACATTGGCGAAATGGATGTACTGGTCACTGCACAAGCATCATCAGGTGGCAGTCAATGGCCTGTTCCATACCTGGCTATCCACCTGGGCAGAAACCATAGACAGAGTGCGCAATCCGCGTATCAAGTTGCATTGATTTTTTTTCTGGACGGAGCCCTGCAGCGAGGCCTTGTGGCCAGCTATTGCTTGCAGGGGCAGACCTCGTTTGGTCACAGCAGAAATAGGGGGAGCTTGGGTTTTCTTGCTTCCTTGGTACCAGCTGCTTGACATCTCAAGCAGCATTCTTGCCATACCAAAGCAGAATTGCCAGCGCAATGGCGATCAGCACCAGCGGCAATTTTAAGTCTATCAGCCTGACCAGTAGTTTTTTCTGCGTACCATTTTTTGCATCATTCAATGCCCCGGCCCATTTGGCTTTTCGTAATTCAAGAAATGGGTCAAATCCATTCAGCGTTTGCGTATCCCTGTTATGAAATGCCGTCCGTGCAACGCCTTGTGACAGATTGAAATTGTTTAAAACAATTTCAGCCTTATTCCGGTCTTTGATCGCCAGGGTTTTTGCAGAGCCATCATAGAAGTTGAATTTGAATAGGGTTTTTTTGTATTTGCCATTCACGTTATTATGGGTCACTTCCAACTTGTGCAATTGTGCGAGGTCATATATGCCTATCTTCCATGACCTGACATCGACTATCGCCAATGGAAAAAGATAGCAGCCGGGAAGAAAGTAAAATTCCTTGTTGAGCTGATTGCGTTGCCAGATCGCATGGACGCCATAGATAAGGCCTGTCAACAACAGCGCATACAAGAAAATTGCCCGTTGGTCTTCCCATAGTATGCTGAGCGATTCCATTGCATCAGAAAATGCCACCAGCCATAATAAAATACTGCAAAAGAGGATGAGTAGCGCATTCAGCCCAAACCAGATCCTGTTTGATGTCGTGTCGGCATGCACTAGGTAATCAGGATTGGAAACAGACTTTAATAATTGTTTTTTGACACTGCGGGGCAGTGTATCAAAATCGAATTGATAAAAGACGCGCACGAATTCAGTCCTTAAATTTAAAATAGTGTGGTCAGTTGATGGTAGTCAGCGCCATAAAAAGCTTGCAATTATTCAACATTATCAGTATCACCAATTGTCTTGCTTTGGTCAACCTATGTGTCTGGAAATGATGTTTTGGGTGTGTCTGCTCACCAGAACACCGTTTTTTGATCTGATGCAGTTTGAAATGCATCCATCCGACAATTACCGGCACTAATCGACTGTCACCCGCCACTAATCGCAAACCAGAGGTAAAGGCAAATCCACATGCGTATATTTCAAATCTTGAATCATTCTTATGGAGAAGATGTGATGAAACACTGGAAAGCAGTAATCGCAGCCTGCCTGATTGGCTTTGCCATGAATGCCTCGTTTGCCGATGGCGTCAAGCTTGGTGCACCTGAGGGGTGGCAGCTATGGGGACCCTTGGGGGATAAATATGAGATGGGGATAGACCCGGCGGAAAGTACGCCTGATCACCCCGCGCTGATCATCGCTAGCAAAGACACACCAACGAATGAAACCGTCACCCTGATGCAGCAAGTGAATGCCGCAGAATGGGAAGGTGGCATGATTGAATTCAGTATGATGGCTAAAGCGGTCGGTGCGGAAAAGAACAGGATATGGTTACGCCATATGAAAGGCAGGAACCCCGTCACGGGAGAAAAACGCAACGTGCCGGAACTGATGGTGAACTCACGCAGCATACCAGACAGCAAGGGGTGGGAGCGGATTACCATCATCAGCTATTTACCCAAAGACGCAGGTGACGAAGACCGGCACTTTGACATTGGTATCTCACTTGCTTCCAAAGGCAAGATATGGGTCAGGGATATTAAATTGGAACGCAAACCTTTTGTACCGATTACCAATCCCGTTGATCTACCAGCTTTTCGCATGGGCTTACCCACCTATCCTGCCCGCAATCTTAACTTTACTGGTTAATTTTTCGGTCTTGCACATCTGCATCGCAATACATAAATCAAGCAAATATTGGAGTCAACATTGAAACACTGGAAAATTTTAGTCGCTGCGCCTCTGGTCGCATTTGCCGTCAACTTTTCTTTTGCCGGGCCTGTCAAAAATGGCATCCCCAAAGGCTGGATCGGTAGTGGAGCGATCTCTACCCATTATGAAAGCGGTCTCGATGAATCACAAGGCACAACTGAGCAGCCCGCCTTCTTCATCGCAGCAAAACAGGATATCGTTACGGATGATTTTGCGGCCATCACGCAAGTGATTGATGCCAGTGCCTATCGTGGGAAAATCATGTTCTTTACTGCATCGGCCCTGCACATAGGCGATCTTGGCGGTTATGAATTCTGGATCAGAACCACGGATGAGAAGGGACATACCTCTATTGCCTCCTCCTGGGCACGCAAGAGTGATACCTGGGAAGCAGTCAGAGTCAGATTGATGGTGCCAGACTATGCACAAAAATTGGAGCTGGGCGTGGGTATCAGAGACAAAGGTAAATTAATGGTAAAAGGCATGACTTTCAATGAAGCGCAGCCCAGCAATTCTGTGCCGGAGAGTAAGCCCATCGCCAATAAAATCACCATGGGGTCAGTCACAGGTACGATAAAGAACCTGAATTTTTCTGAATAATTTTCTGAATAATTTTCTGAAATAGATACAACAGATGCACACAGAAATTGCGATACCTCATCAAGATCAACAGGGTGATAACACAGTAATTACCTGGCCATTTTTGTCCACGGCGGCAGTGCTGGGACTGTTTGCTTATGCGGGGGTGAGCGCGGCTCGCTCTGCCTGGCTGGCAGATAGCCTTGCGCTCTTGCTGGCGTATACGCTGGCGCAGGCGGGACTGTGTCTGTCGCAAAAAACTACGCGGCTCAAGCATGCCGGTCAACGGTGGGGCGTCCTGGTATTGTTTGTATCGCTGGCCTTGTATGTGGGAGTAAGGGCTGAAACCATCTTCTGGCCACCCTTGACGACTGGCCATGCAAACTGGCTGCTGCCAGCCATCATTTTGGTATTTATCTTCGCCACAGTATTGCCCGCAGCCATAGACCTTGAAATCAAGCGTCGTACCCAGGCCAGCCTGGCAGCAGAAGCCAGCAAACACAGGGTGGAAAGACAAATGCTGGAAGCCAGGCTGGCTGCTTTGCAAGGGCAGATAGAACCGCATTTTTTGTTTAATACCCTGGCCAATACCCGTGCCCTGATACATCAGGATGCAGTACTTGCCGAGCAAATGCTGAACCACCTGATTGCCTATCTGCGTGCCGCCATGCCCGACATACGCCAGAGTACCACCACGCTGGGGCAAGAGCTCGACAGAGCTGCTGCATATCTGCAAATCTTCCAGATACGGCTGGGGCAGCGTTTTCAATTTTCTGTGCAAGCCGCAGACGATGTCAGGGCTTGCCTGATTCCACCGCTGGCTGTCATGAGTCTGGTAGAGAATGCCATCAAACATGGCATAGAACCGCAGCCTGGCGATGTGCGCATCGACATCAGCGCTAGTAGTGAGGCAGGACAATTGCAGATCATGGTCAGCGATAATGGTCGCGGTTTTCAGGATGAACTGGGCAGTGGTGTGGGTTTGCTGAATGTACAGGAAAGATTGCTGGCGCTGTTTGGCGAACAGGCAGAATTGCAATTGCAAGCGCAAGAATCCGGTGGCATATGCGCGACCATCTGCTTGCCAGCCAGGTCAGGTGAGTTGTCATGAGTATCAACAATCCCAGGGTACTGATCGCCGAAGACGAAGCGATTTTACGACAAGAACTGCAAAGCACATTGACGCAACTGTGGCCAGAGCTTGACATCATCGCTACTGTTGATGATGGTATCAAGGCCTTGCACGCGATAGCAGAACTACGTCCCGAGCTTGCCTTTCTGGACGTGCGCATGCCTGGCTTAAGCGGCATCGATGTCGCCCGTTTGGCGCAGCACCCTTGTCACATCGTATTTTTAACTGCCCACAATGATTATGCAGTCGATGCCTTTGATCAGGGGGCCGTTGACTACCTGCTCAAACCGCTCGATGCCGGGCGTCTGGCTTTGGCCGTGCAAAGACTGAAACAACGCCTGTCACAACAACCAGCCGACCTGTCCGCCCTGCAAGTCAGAAAACCGCAAGAGTCGCTGCGCTGGATACAGGCATCCGTCGGCAACCAGATACGCTTCATTAATGTCAGCGACGTGCTGTGTTTCAGGGCAGATTCTAAATACACCAAGGTCATCACAGCTAAACTCGAAGCCTATATCCGTACCACCATCAAGGATCTGGCAGCGCAACTGGATACCGATAAATTCTGGCAGATATCGCGCAGCAATATTGTCAGTGTGGCGGCGATTGACGCCGTTCAAAGAAATGATGGAGGGCTGGCCTTGCGATTGCAGCATGGAGATGCGTGGCTGGCGGTATCGCAGGCGTATCAACACCAGTTTCGCCAAATGTAGTTGCTAAGTGCTGGTTAAGCTAAGCGCGGCTCAATTTTGAGCCTGCGATGCTCGTCGTACTTGAGTACGAAGCGCTTCTTAACTCAAACTTGAACCGCTCGCTACGCTTACTCAGCGACTCCTTGGCGGCGCGCTGGGATTGATGAAGGAATGCTCAAACAAATCTGGCACCTGCTGACATTTTGGTTACGCGATATACTGTGTCACTAATGTTTGGTGGCGTTGGTTGCCGAGCAGCACGGTGAGCCAGAGAGCGATTTAGCGATCAGACAGTAGTGCACAAGGCCCACCGTATTGTCGCAGCACGTCAATCAATGTTTCTCGCTCTTAGTCTGATTAATCTCATCCAGCCCATCCGCATCCAGATGCGCGACATCGCCCCATTGCACCAGCTTGATGTCTTTGCCTGTGACTTCAAAGCGATTGATGCTGGCGTTGTAGATGGTGACTTCGCGTGGTGCGTTCAGTGGCAAATCCTTGGCGGCGCGGTAAGCACATTCAAGTACGCCGCCGTGGGCGACGATGGCGATTTTCTTGCCTTCAAATTGTTTGGCATAGTGCAGCACATGTTCCATCACGCGTTTGTGGAACTGGCGTATGGTTTCACCTTCGTTTTCACCCGGCGGGAATTGGGTATCCGGTTCATGCGCTTGCCAGGCGTTATATTCCTTGCGATACAGGCTGGGTAATTCGCTATACAGCTTGCCTTCAAAACCGCCAAAGCAACGTTCACGCAAGCCTTTGTCGATGCGGGTACTGACGCCTTGCAGGCGGGCGATCTCGCCGGCAGTCTGCACGGCGCGTTGCAAGTCGCTGGAGACGATGGCATGCAGCTTTTCATTTTGCAGCGCCCACGCCAGTGCCTTGGCCTGGCGTGCGCCTTCGGCATTCAAGGGGATGTCGAGATGACCTTGCAAACGGCGTTCTGCATTCCAGGCAGTTTCGCCATGGCGTATCAATAAAATTTCTGCGGGTTTCATATTCTTATGTTGCTTATTTGGTTTTTAGCCAGAAGGTCACGGGGCCATCATTCGTTAGTGATACTTTCATGTCGGCACCAAAGCTGCCGGTTTCTACCTGCGCATGTTTGTTGCGTGCCTGGGTGACAAAATAGTCGAACAATTGCTTGCCCAGTTCTGGTGGTGCGGCCGGCGTGAAAGACGGGCGGGTGCCGGAATTGGTATCAGCTGCGAGCGTGAATTGCGGTACCAGCAGCAAGCCGCCTTGTACATCGGTGACACTGCGGTTCATCTTGCCGGCATCGTCAGAAAAAACGCGGTAAGCCAGTAATTTCGTCAGCAGGGCGTCCGCTTGTTTTTTGGTATCGTCGCGCTCGGCGCAGACCAGGACCATCAGGCCATTGTTGATGGCACCGATGGTGTTGCCATCGACGACGACTTTGGCTTCGGTGACTCTTTGTAGTAGGGCGATCATGGGGAAATGTATTCGGTGTTTTGATTCCCTCCCTTTCAAGGGGAGGGTTAGGGTGGGGATGGGGTTCGGTTGAATGGCCGAGATGTTAATTGAATCGGTGATTTGCTGAGGAAACCCATCCCCATCCCAACCTTCCCCTTGAAGGGGAAGGAGTTTCCCGCGTTACTCAGGAAGTGGGGCATGCATCAAGCCATCAAGAGCCGTCAAAGTCACCTTTGCAAACTTGCGACGACCAACCTGCACCACAAATGTACCGGCTTCAACTTTCAAACCCTTGTCGCTGATAACAACGGAATCAATACGCACGCCACCTTGTTCAACCATACGCATGCCTTCACCTGTCGAGGCGCACAGATTGGTCTGTTTCAACAACTGGCCTATGCTCATAGGTGCGCCGCTTAAACTGATTTCTTCTACATCATCCGGGATGCCGCCCTTGGAACGATTCACGAAATCCGCCAAGGCATCTTCTGCCGCCTGCTTGTCATGAAAGCGGGTAACGATTTCCTGCGCGATGGCAACCTTGATATCACGCGGGTTCTGGCCTTCGGCCACGGCTTTTTTGTAGGTCGCGATCTGTTCCAGCGAGCAGAAAGACAGCAGCTCGTAGTAACGCCACATCATGGTGTCCGAGATGCTCATGATCTTGGCAAACATGGTGTTGGCGGGTTCAGTGATGGCGATGTAGTTGTTCTTGGACTTGGACATTTTTTCCACGCCATCCAGACCTTCCAGCAAAGGCATGGTCAGGATACATTGTGGCTCCTGGCCATAATCCTTTTGCAATTCACGACCAACCAGCAGGTTGAATTTTTGATCGGTACCACCCAGTTCCAGGTCAGATTTCAGAGCGACAGAATCATAACCCTGCATCAGCGGGTACAAGAATTCATGCACTGAAATGGGTGTGCCAGCCTTGAAGCGCTTGGTGAAATCATCACGCTCCATCATGCGGGCCACGGTGTACTTGGATGACAGTTGTATCATGCCGCGCGCACCCAGCGGGTCCGACCATTCCGAGTTGTAACGGATCTCGGTCTTGCTGGCATCCAGTACCAAAGCGGCCTGCTTGAAGTAAGTCTGGGCGTTGTCTTCGATCTGCTCACGCGTCAGTGGTGGGCGAGTGGCATTGCGGCCAGACGGATCACCAATCATGGACGTGAAGTCACCAATCAAAAAGATGACGGTATGGCCCAGATCTTGCAACTGACGCATCTTGTTGAGTACCACCGTGTGCCCCAGGTGCAAATCTGGTGCAGTCGGGTCCAGGCCCAGCTTGATGCGCAGGGGTTTGCCGCTTTGCTCGCTGCGTGCCAGTTTTTGCGCGAATTCAGACTCGATTAAAAGTTCATCAACACCGCGTTTGGTCACTGCCAGTGCATGCTGCACCGCATCAGAAAGAGGCAGGATTTTGCTGGTCTGTTCAGCGTGATCAGTAGAGCTTGAATTTTGTACAGAAGTCATAGTAAAGTTGCATGAAATTTTTTGTAACACCGCTGGTCGAATTCACAAACTGAATCCATAATCAGCGTTTTGCCAAATTCTGGGTGTTGGTTAAATTGCCGGGATTAATCAGAGTCATCAGAAGCCATCGCATACTTGCAATTTTACTTGCTAAGTGATCTTCAGGCGGTTGTTGTGAGTACTTTATAATCCCATCCTTGGCCTTGCAGTCTTGCTATGTTGTGCATCTTGTGTGCACCTTCAAGTCACTACAACAAGCCCGAATTTTCGATAAAAACAGTCAATTTTAACTTATTGCATGCGTCCATCAGATAAATTACTTCGTTTAGCTTCTGGTAGCAGACTGTTGTTCGGCACCACGCGCGCTTCGCGCATCGTCTCTGTTTCCGCTCTATTCTTTGCTGTCTGCGCATTTGGCGCAGTGGGCGTAGCACCGCTGGCACCTGATGCCTCGGACTTGCCAGTCAAGAGAATCACCGAAGAACTGTCCCTGCCAAAACTGGAAGACCAGGTTGCTGCGCTCGAAGCGAGTGAGCAACAATTCATCAGGGAAGCGACCTTCAAGAGCAGTGAACCATTGAGTACATTCTTGCAACGCATCGGTGTTGACGATGACGAAGCAAGTCAGTTTATCAAGTCAGACAGTATTGCCCGCAGCATGTTGCAGTTCCGGGCGGACAAGACCGTTGCAGTGAAAACGGATGATGAAGGTGAACTGTTGTGGTTGCAGACAACCGTCTCAGATGGCCCCGACAAGCCCGTCAGAAATATCGTCATCAAGCGTGATGCCAATGGTAAATTGGCATCCTCCGACATCACCGCCAGTCTGGAAAGAAGGGTGGAAATGGCGACAGCCTATATCCGCACCGCGTTTTACCCGGCTGCCGATGATGCCTTGATTCCTTATAACGTCACCGAACAGGTCAAGACCATGTTCGAGACCAGTGTTGATTATCAGCGCCTGCAAAAAGGTGACTATTTCAACATCGTCTATGAAAGTTTTTGGCAAAACGGGGAACGTGTACGTACTGGCCGTGTGCTGGCCGGCGAATTCAGCAATTCTGGCAAACTGTACCAGGCCGCCTGGTTTGAAGAAACGGGTGGCAAGGGCGGTTATTACACCTTTGACGGCAAATCATTGAAAAAAGCCTTCCTGAAATCACCGATAGAATTTACCCGCGTTTCTTCTGGTTTTTCCATGCGCGTACATCCTATCTCTGGTCAATGGAAAGCCCATAAAGGCGTCGATTTTGCGGCCGCCACTGGCACCCCGATACGTGCTTCTGCTGATGGCGTAGTTGATTCAGCGGCTCCCAGCAATGGTTATGGCAACCTGGTCGTGCTCAAGCACTGGAATAACTACAGCACGGCCTATGCCCATATGAGTCGCTTTGCTGCTGGCATACACAAGGGCAGCAAGGTTAGCCAGGGTGAGGTCATTGGTTATGTCGGTACGACAGGCTGGTCTACCGGCCCGCATTTGCATTATGAATTCCGCGTCAACAATGAGGCACGCGACCCCATGTCCATCAACATGACGGAAGCCGCACCATTGGCCGCGAATGAAATGAACCGTTTCAAAGGTTTTGCCGGTGATATGAACCACAGATTCAATCTCTTGCATCCTGAACGCATGACGGAAGTCATGAAACTGGCATCGCGTTAAGCTTGCAATAAGCCTGCAATAAACCTGCATTAAGCTTAGACCAGCATTTGTCCGTTTCATCCATGCCCGCTTGTTTTGTCACATTCGTGTTGACAACATGAGCGGGCATGTTGCGTATACCTTGCGCAAAGCTATGGCTGCAGATTGCAGGCAGATGCAGAACTGGCCCTGCATGCGCAAGGTAGACAGCAAGCCTGGCAATCCCGTGCGTTGCAGTTCTGCCCCAAGGCGGGCTTATCAAGATACTGCGGTCAGCATCTTCCAGATGGGGAAGAGAAAATCGAAAGCAGAATTTTTTTCAAAATGCTGTAATCTTCAGGAAACCTCCGTTCCATCCTCAAAGTGAGCACAAGCATGCCAGTCCATCCAGAAAACAGTGCGCCCATCTACCTGGGACTGATGTCAGGTACCAGTCTGGATGGCGTTGACGGCGTGCTGGTCCGTTTTCCTGAAACCGCAGATGCCAACAATACTGCTGCCATGCAGATTATCGCCAGTGCCTACCTGCCTTTTGATGACGCCTTGCGGCAGCAGGCCATGGCCTTGCAACAGCCAGGCGAGAATGAAATTCATCATGAAGCCTTGCTGGCAAATGCACTGGCGCGTTGCTATGCAGCCTGCGTCCATGCCTTGCAGGCCAAATCACCCGCTAGCCCTATTTGCGCTATCGGCGTGCATGGGCAAACCATACGCCACCGACCAGAACTGGGCTATACCCGCCAGACCAATAATCCGGCGTTGCTGGCCGAGTTGACGGGCGTGGATGTGATTGCCGATTTCCGCAGTCGCGATGTGGCTGCTGGCGGGCAGGGGGCACCGCTGGTGCCGGCTTTCCATCGCGCCGTCTTTGGCAAGCCTGGCAGTTGCCGCGTGGTGGCTAATATTGGCGGCATCTGCAATATCAGCATCCTGGCGGAAGATGGTCATACTCTTGGTTTTGATACCGGCCCCGGCAATGTACTGATGGATGCCTGGATACAAAAGCATCACGGCAAAAGCTATGATCAGGATGGCGCCTGGGCAGCCCAGGGGCATGTCATTCCTGCTTTGTTGCAGCAATTGATGTCCGAAGCCTATCTTCAATTGGCCGCCCCCAAAAGCACGGGGCGCGATTTATTCCACATGGCATGGTTGCAAGACAAGCTGCAGAATTTTGCCCAGGCGCAGGCAGTTGATGTGCAAGCCAGCCTGTGTGAATTTACTGCCCAGACCTTGGCCAATGACATCGTGCGGCACGCGGCGCAGGCCAGCCATGTATATGTCTGCGGTGGCGGTGCCTTCAACCATTACCTGATGCAGCGTTTGCAAAGCTTGCTGGCGGCACAGCGCTGCCCTGCGCACGTGTGCAGCACGGCAGACCTGGGTGTCGCCCCGGAACAGGTGGAAGCACTGGCCTTCGCCTGGCTGGCCAGACAGTTCAGCTTGCGCCTGCCGGGCAACCTGGCTGATGTCACCGGTGCTGCCGGTGCACGCATTTTGGGGGCGCTGTACCCGGCCTGATATTTCTCTAGCTTTTCCCTGTGGGCAAAACGGCAGTAAGATCGCAAACACGTTCCAAGTGAAGCCTGGAACCTCGCATTTACATCTATAAAATGTCGCTTATTGTCATGTTGTGACTACCCGACAATACTTTCCTGTTGAAAAAGCAAGACTTCATTTTAGTGAATTTCATCTAAAACACTGCACACCTGTTCTGGTGGCAAGCCTCCTTAGAGTGCGTATAAATGATTTAACTCATTTTTATGCCTTTGTTATCGTCGGAATTTTCCAACAACCGGCTTTTTCCCTCTCTTTTTATGTTGCATGGCAACTTGCTAATCCGGGCTGCTGATCCTAGCCTGAGGCTGCCATAACAAATATGCATCAGCTCACAGAGGCTGAGCCATTGGCACCGCTGAGTTTCATTTCAACGATAACAAAGAAAGAGACAAAATGAAAAAAAGCATCATGAAGAAATTGGTAATGTGTGTAGTCGCCCTGATGATGTTACCGGCACCATCGTGGGCATCAGGTTATACGGAAACAAAATATCCTATCGTGCTGGTGCACGGCCTGTTTGGATTCGACAACATCGGTCCTGTCGATTATTGGTATGGGATTCCTTCCGCGTTGCGCAGCGATGGTGCCAGGGTGTATGTCACCCAGGTGGCTGCCGCCAACAGCACTGAAGTCAGGGGTGAGCAATTGCTGACCCAGGTCAAGCAGATACTGGCCGTCACTGGTGCCAGCAAGGTCAATCTGATCGGTCATAGCCATGGTGGGCCTACCACCCGCTACGTGGCCTCCATCAGACCTGATCTGGTGGCGTCGGTGACATCGGTGGGCGGTGTGAATCGTGGTTCCAAGGTAGCAGATGTATTGCTGGGTGTTGCACCGGCAGGTTCGTTGTCGAATACCGTATTGGTATCCATCACCAATGGCCTGGCGCAGATCATCAGTTTCTTGTCGGGCCAACCAACGCTGTCGCAAGATTCGCTGGCTGCCGCCAATTCACTGAGCACGGCCGGTTCACTGAGGTTCAATGCCAAGTATCCGGAAGGTATCCCCACCACGACTTGTGGTGAAGGTGCTTACACGGCCAGAGGTGTGGCATATTTTTCCTGGAGTGGTGCCAAGCCTTATACCAATGTGCTGGACATCATCGATCCGGCACTGGCCCTGACTTCACTGGCCTTTGGATCTGAAAAGAATGATGGCCTGGTTGCCAGTTGCTCTACCCATCTGGGCAAGGTGATTCGTGATGATTATGCGATGAACCATCTGGATGAAGTCAACCAGACCATAGGATTGATCAACATTTTTGAAACCAATCCGGTTACGATCTACAGGCAGCATGCAAATCGTTTGAAAAATCAGGGCTTGTAGTCAACAGAGCTTTGGTACTTTGGCAAACCGGATAATGGTGTAATAGATAAGGTGCAAGCATATTGCACCTTATCTACACCGTATCTATGCGTTATCCGGCCCAGGCAGCAAAACAGCTAAATGATATGCACAGGGAGCGGTAGTCAATGAGAACAGGTAATCTTGCATTTGCAGGCGCGACGACATTGTGCGTCGCTGCTTTTTTTATTTTTACTGCTTTAAAAAACGAGTCGAATCCAGAACCCATCAAACTGCGCAAGGCAGACCACAGCTTTGATTTTGTCCGCTCGATGGAAGGCACGACGGGTGATGGCAGAGTCAGCCAGGATGCTGCCGGTGACTTACAGATCAATGCCGAACTGCGCTTGTTATTTGATTATTATCTGGCCGCCATCGGTGAAAAAAAGCTGGATGAAATCCAGGCAGAAATTGAGCGAGTGCTGACTCAGAAACTCGGCAGCAAGGCCGCCCAGCAAGCCAGGGATTTACTGGCACGCTATATTCAATACAAGCAGGCATTGCTGGCAGTGGAAAGCAATGCGCAAAATATCAGCCCGGGAAAAACCGGCATGAGCGTTGCTGCAAGGCAGCGCTGGACTGCCATGCAGCAAGTGCGCCAACGCTATTTCAGCGACCGCGAAAACCAGGCCATGTTTGGGTTTGACGATGCTTATGACCAGGATGCTCTGGCAAGAATGGACATCGCAGAAAATAACAGCCTGTCCCTTGAGCAGAAAAAGGCCCAACTAAAAGCACTGGACGATGCCTTGCCCACCGCCTTGAAAGAAGAAAAGAATGCGCCTTATCAGGTCGTGCGACTGGAAGAGCAGGCACAAAACCTGCTCGCCAACGGTGCCAGCGATGAAGAAGTCTTCCGCATGCGCGCTGCCGCCACCTCGCCTGAAGCAGCCGCCAGGCTGGCACAGGTAGACAAGGAAGAAGCCGCCTGGAAATCACGCATACAACAATACCTGGACCAAAAAAATCGACTGAATACCGAAATGGCTTTTCATAGTGAATCTGAAAAGCAGGGCGCACTGCAGCAGGTGCGCAATCAGTTTTTTAGTGCGGATGAGCAGCGGCGTTTGCCAGCGTATGAATGAGGCCGGGTGGATTTGATACTGAGGTTTGACGCTGAGATTTGAAACTAAGGTGCGAAACCGAGATTTGAAAGTGTATGACGGGAAACCTGAACTACATGCACCTCAGTATGTTTCACCAAGGCAGGGAAGGGGATTAAGCCAGGCTGAGTTCTTCAGCCTGTTCTTCTTCGGGCACGTTTTCCAGTGCTTCCATCAAGGCGCGATCGACGACTTTGTCGAGTACCAGGATCTTGGCGCGTTTTTCGCGGAAAGTTTGTTCGAGTTCTTCGGCAGAGACCTGGAAGGTCTTGTCTTTGTCACCCGTGGTGAAGATATACAGGCTGCGCATGGGGCTGACCCAGGCCAGTTTGACTTTGTTGATGCCACCGGATTTTTTGGTGAATTCCAGCCAGACGCCACGTTCCAGTTCGGTAACGGTGTCCACATGTTCGTCAGCAGGTTGCGGTGGTTCTTGTTCGATCTTGCTATCAGCTTCTGCACGTTTTGCCAGACGGCGTTCGGCGGCTTGCTGGGCAACTTCAACGGCGATTTCAAGCTGACGTTCTGGCGACAGATCCAGCGGCGCACGCACAATGGACGCATGGCATTCTGCCAGTTCGGCAAAGAATTGCACGCGGTCGGCGTCTTCCCACTTGATCAGGCTCAGCCATTTGTTCAGGCGGGCCAGAATGGCGGGCAGGCGGTTCAGTAATTCCTGGCGTTGTTGCAGTGTGATCTTGGGCTTGACGCTCCAGATCAGGTCATCCATGGTTTTGATGGCGTCTTCAACTGCGTAAGGTTTTTCTTCCTTGACGCTATAGGCCAGGGTCAAGACCTTGGTCCAACGGCTTTCCAGGAAGCTTTCTATAAAGGCCACCACTTCACCGGTACCAACCCGCAATGCCACTTCATGCGTGGCGGCCATATTGGCCTGTTTGACTTTTTCTTTTCTCAGCGCCGTGTTGATTGGTGCCTGCAAAGCCTGGGATGCTTCTTCTTCCTCTTTCTTGATGAAAGATTCGAGGTCGTTGACGACTTCATCAAAGAGTGCAATTTCCTGGTCAAACTCTTGCTGTACACGATGCACATTCCGCTGCATGGTCTGGAACAGTGGATCTTCCTGACCCTTTTTCTGATCCCATGCCAGACTGTAACGCGACAATAATTCAATCAGACGACGTGCTGGATGGTCTTCCTGGAAAAAGAATTCCTTGTCCAGCAGTGCTGCTTTCAATACCGGTATTTGTAAAACAGAAATCAGTTCCTTGATCTGGGGTGGTATGGCCTGATTACGGAATACGCTATCAAAGACCTGTGACAACAAATCCAGGGTATTTTTTTCTACACCGGTATTCGCCAGTTCGGGCATTTGCTCGCGCATTTGCGACAGGCGCAATACATCTTGCGCGCCGGCCATCAATTGCTGCAGCTTGACGTTCTTTTGCAAGTCCGCCAGTTTCTGGAACATCTGGGCGCGTGCTACCAACTGTTGTTCACCACCAGTGGCAAAACCTGAATAAGGTGTTGTGCCCTGACCATCGCCAGATGCGCCATCGCCGCCACTACCAGCCATGCCGCCCTGACCACCCATACCGCCAGATCCACCACCGCCCATGCCAGAGCCGCCTGCACCACCATGGCCACCGCCACCGTGGCCACCAGTGCCCCCTTGGGCAAACTGATCACCATCATTGGCGGCGTTTTGGCCGTTACCAGACAGGAAGCTGCGCAGTTTTTGCGACACATCACCAGGTGCTGCCGGCATTGCTTCTTTGCGACGTTCTACACTACTACGGCTGCGGCGTATGCGGAAAGACTCATGCAGATCCGGCAAGATGCCCTTGGCGACCAGTGCTTCGTTCAGCGTGTTTAATATGGGTTCAAGGTCGAACAGGATTTCGGCGCGAAGCAAAGGCAATACCAGTTCATGGGTATTGATCTCTGGATCGAATTCACACCATGCTGCATAGATGGTGTGCAAGAACATTTCGGGACGGAAAGGGTTTTGCGCAATACTCAGCGCTTCATGATCCATCAAATGCGCAAAGCGCATGTTCAGCGCGGCATACTGCTCGGCATTGTTTAGTTCCAGTGTGCGGCCAGAGCGGCTCAGGGCCAGCTTCTTGTCCATTTCTTCATATGTCACCAGGCTCAGGGCGATGTCAACAGGTGAAGCAACCGCACGCACACCCTGCAACAGGGCATCAATCTCTTTGCGGAAGCCTTTTTCAAACCCGGTAGAAGTCAGGAAATAAAAGGCGTAGGAATTTTTCTTTAGTAACTGGCCAGCATTGAAGCTCAGGTTGGCTTCGCGGGGGTCCATGCTGTGTTCAGACAGGGCCAGAAAGGCGTTCGACAAGCGGGCCGTAAAGGCATCCAGTTGTGATACCACCAAATGCGTTGCCAGTGGAATTAACCCGCGCAAGACCTCATCCCGGGACTGCAGGGCAGGTCCGGTAGATGTAGATTTATTGACGGGATTCGACATGGCAGCGATAAAATCAAGGTTATTTTACTAATGCTTGAGATACAAAACAGTAAAAGCCAGGAAAATTCTGCAATCAGCAGGACTCCTGGCAAAGTCTGTTGGCCCAGGAAATCAATATGGCAGGCTTGCAGGCTTCAAATGGTTGCACAAAAACTAGGCAGTACGGCAGAAACATTTTATTACCACCTGATAAAGATTTCAGGCTCATAATTCAGACAGGCATTTTAGAAATGTGCTTCCACTATATACCGTTAATTTCCACATGGAAATGTTTGAAACGCAATTTCTGCGATATTTTTAAGTATATCTTGTAGCGCGCTGCTAAAAAAGAATCCTGTTTGAACATAGCTCCTAAAATTGCTTATCGGAAATGCACTAAATACATACTTTTCCCAAGTTTGCTCTAAAATAGCAGGCTTAGCCGGGTTTACCCTATTTCAAACGCCGTTTTTTACTTTTGGTTTCACTTTATTTCTTTAACGGCGCATGCAAAACATTTCTTTATGACAAAAAAACAAGCAACTACAAATCATTTGGAAACATCCATACCGGCGGGCATGACATTCGAAGCTGCGATGACCGAATTGACGGCACTGGTTGCCAGTATGGAAGCCGGTGAATTACCGCTTGAAGCTTCTGTAAGCGCTTACCAACGCGGCTCTGAGTTGATTAAATACTGTGCAGCCCAGCTTGACAAGGTAGAACAGCAAGTCAAGGTGCTGGAAGCTGGAATGCTCAAACCTTTGAGCATTGATGGCACTGAGGATGCGGCATGAGTGAGGATTTTCGTCACTGGATGCGACAAACTCAAGCCGAATGTGAAACCAGTCTGGCGCGCTTTCTGCCAGACGAAAAAACTATTCCGCAACAATTGCACGCCGCCATGCGCTACGCCACACTGGATGGCGGCAAACGTGTGCGCCCCTTGCTGGTCCATGCCGCCGGCCAGTTGTTTGACGCCCCTGTCGATCTGTTGAGCCGTGCTGCTGCTGCGGTAGAAATGATCCATGCCTATTCGCTGGTGCATGACGACATGCCCTGCATGGATGATGACGCCCTGCGCCGTGGCAAGCCCACCGTGCATATCAAATATGACGAAGCAACTGCCTTGCTGGTAGGTGACGCTCTGCAAGCCCAGGCGTTTCTGGTGTTGTCCGAAGGTGTCGACGGCGATGCCTCCAACCGGCTGGCCATGATGCGCCTGCTGGCGACGGCTGCCGGCTCGGTCGGCATGTGTGGTGGCCAGGCGATTGATCTGGCCAGTGTCGGCATCGCCCTGGATCGCGAACAATTGGAGCAGATGCACAGATTAAAAACCGGTGCCTTGCTGCGTGCCTCAGTACTGCTGGGTGCCATGAGCGGTAAAACCCTGTCACCGCAAGAAAGCAAGGCGCTGGATCAGTATGCTGCCGCCATTGGCCTGGCGTTTCAGGTGGTGGATGACGTGCTGGATGCGACTGCCGACTCTGCCACCCTGGGCAAGACCGCAGGCAAGGACGCCGCAGACAACAAACCGACCTTTGTCAGCCTCATGGGGCTGGATGCTTCGCGCGCATTGGCAACGCAATTGTGCCATGATGCGCATGCAGCGCTGGCTGATTTTGGTGAAAAAGCCCGGCTCTTGCATGAATTGGCAGACCTGATCGTACAGCGCCAGGCTTGAAGATAAGCTGTAGCACCCTACGGGCCAGGCAAGAGTTTCAGTGTCATCCCGGTGAAGATTGGGATCATCTTGAATCGTGCGTAATGTGCAGTATTGTAGGGTGCGCCATGCGCACCAGATCAACAGTTAGCAGATCGAATAGTACAAGAGGCGGTTTAGAGTAAGTCCTAAAATAGAAGAATGCGATAACATCCCTGACCATTATGTGCATTAACAAATGATCAGACTTGTTTAGCCAAGTAACGAAAAGAACAATGACGACTTTATTGAACACCATTAATTCCCCTGCTGATCTGCGTGGCCTGTCGCGCCAGCAACTCAAGCCGCTGGCTGATGAATTGCGTCAGTATGTGCTCGATTCCGTTTCCAGGACGGGTGGCCATTTGTCGTCCAACCTTGGCACGGTGGAATTAACCATCGCCCTGCACTATGTTTTCAATACACCTGAAGACCGGCTGGTGTGGGATGTTGGCCATCAAACTTATCCGCACAAGATACTTACCGGCCGTCGCGATCAGATGCATAGCCTGCGTCAGTTGAATGGTATATCTGGCTTCCCGCGTCGCGTCGAAAGCGAATACGACACCTTTGGTACTGCCCATTCATCCACCTCCATTTCTGCTGCACTGGGCATGGCCGTGGCTGCCCGTACCAAGGGTGAAGACCGCCATGCAGTAGCCATCATCGGCGATGGTTCCATGACCGCCGGCATGGCCTTTGAAGCCATGAACAATGCGGGCGTGAATGAAGACATCAACCTGCTGGTGGTGTTGAACGACAATGACATGTCCATCTCGCCACCCGTGGGCGCGCTGAACCGCTACCTGGCGCGCCTGATGTCTGGCAAGTTTTATGCAGCTGCTCGCAATGTCGGCAAATCCGTCTTGCCATCACCCGTGCTGGAATTGGCCAAGCGTTTTGAAGAACATGCCAAGGGCATGATCGTGCCCGCCACCATGTTTGAAGAATTCGGTTTTAATTACATCGGCCCTATCGATGGCCATGATCTCGATTCTTTGATACCGACACTGCAAAACATCAAGAACCTCAAAGGTCCGCAGTTTTTGCACGTGGTCACCAAAAAAGGCCAGGGTTATAAACTGGCAGAAGCTGACCCGGTCTTGTATCACGGCCCTGGCAAGTTCAATCCAGCAGAAGGCATCAAGCCCACTGGTGCGCCAGCCAAGCAAAGTTACACCCAGGTGTTTGGACAATGGCTGTGCGACATGGCTGCGGCGGACGACAAGCTGGTCGGCATTACCCCCGCCATGCGCGAAGGTTCTGGCATGGTGGAATTTGAAAAACAATTTCCCAAACGCTATTACGATGTCGGCATTGCCGAACAACATTCCGTCACCTTTGCCGGTGGCCTGGCTTGCGAAGGCTTGAAGCCTGTCGTCGCCATTTATTCCACCTTCTTGCAGCGTGCCTACGATCAACTGATCCATGACGTTGCCCTGCAAAACCTGGACGTTACCTTTGCGCTGGACCGCGCTGGCCTGGTTGGTGCCGACGGTGCCACCCATGCCGGTAATTATGACCTGGCTTACCTGCGCTGCATCCCCAATATGATCGTCATGGCAGCGTCCGATGAAAACGAATGCCGCCAGATGTTAAGCACCGCCTACCAATACCCCGGACCTGCCGCAGTACGTTACCCGCGCGGTGCGGGCATAGGCGTGCCGACCGACAAAGACTTGAACACCATCCCCCTGGGCAAAGGTGAAATCAAACGCCAGGGCAAACGCATCGCCATCCTGGCCTTTGGTTCACTGGTGCACCCTGCATTAAAAGCGGCAGAACAACTCGACGCCACGCTGGCCAATATGCGCTTCATCAAACCACTGGATGTCGAACTGGTCAAAGCCCTGGCTACCAGCCATGACATATTAGTGACCGTAGAAGAAGGCTGCACCATGGGCGGCGCAGGCTCTGCCGTGGCAGAAGCCCTGGCCGAAGCAGGCATCACCAAACCCTTGCAGATACTGGGCCTGCCCGACAAGTTTGTCGATCATGGCGACCCGGGTTTGCTGCTGGCGCAATGTGGGCTGGATGCAGTGGGTATAGAGCGTTCGGTGCGGGCGCGCTTTAGTGACTTTGGTGATTGATGTCCGACCCGAGGTCAAAACATTCACTATCTGTAAAGGCTGCTTACGAGCAGCCTTTATTACGAAGTCGTACAGATTGAAAGCTTAAGACCAAGGGACTCACCACAGAGACACTGAGACACAGAGAAGGGCAGTGCCGATGTGATTATAGATTAATGCCCATTCCATTTGCTTGTAATGATGACTGAATTAAAAGAAACCAGGCGGGTAATAATTTGCGATGGTCCTGGCCATCCCTCACTACCGGCATCAGAGTATGCCAATCTCGAGCTTTGCTTTGGCCCTAAAGCGGGCCTGACAGATGAACAGGTAAAAACCATATTATGGCTGCGTCACCTGGGTGCGCGGACTTCAATGAAAAAGAATAAAGTGAGTCTGGTACTCAATCGCGTGACGCCTGAGCACTACGATAGGCTTATCACTATCTTGCAGAAAGAAGCCATATCTTTTGAGCTGGCTCTATGACTCCGCCTGGCATTAGTTGAGTGACTTATGCCGGTATGATGTCGTCATTGAATGATCGAAAAAGGAAACGGCTTCATGCAAGATATGTCTTTTACCGGCGGTGCGAGTGTAGGCTGGATTAATGCTTCGTGGCCGTTTGCAAAGCTGAATATTTCGCGACAAAAAATTGTGCTGACGACTTTTGGAAAATATGAATTCAGCCCCGATCAAGTTGTGTCATTTGAACCCTATGGCATGATACCGGTTTTCATGAGCGGCATACGCATCAATCACAATCGCCTCGATTATCCAGGGGCCATCATTTTCTGGTATTTGGGTCGGCGGGACAAAGTTCTTGGCAGCTTTGCTCAATGCGGTTTTCAACCCAGCGGTAAAGTCTGTGCAAGACCACAGGGCATGCCCATGCGCTGGAGTGTGCTTATCGCCATGATACTCATCTGGAATGTGCTGTTTTTTCTTGATCTGCCACCTCAGCTTTTCCCTCATGGCGCCGAACCCGGCCCCGTCCAAATATTCGCACTGGTGTCTGCGTGTGCATTTTCAACCGCAGCGAAATTATCGACTAGGCTGCAAAAACTGATCATGCGGGAAGGGCGTTATTTTGGCGAAGTCAAACCGGTTTTTGGGCTGATGCAATTGCTGACGGGGGCTTTGGCGCTGGCGTTTGGCTTGATGTATTTGCTAAGATAAAGTTGAAAGTTCGAATTGAACACCAAAACCCTGTTCAGTCGCTGAATATATCTGGATTGTGCCGTTTCCAGATTTCCATCTCCTCTTCATCTGGCAAGCCACACAGGTGTTGCCAGTTTGGCGAAGAAACCCATTCAATACATGTTTCAAGCATCGACCGTATCGAATGGAAATATATATCGACGCCTTGAAATACGCGGATGACAGGATGCTCCATCGATGCGCTGAACAGATGCTTACCGCAGACAACCACATCCCATGAACCTTGAAACGCAGAGATTGGCAAACAATTCTGCAAATCCACTCGATCTTGCTCTAGTGTGGAATAAAGACCATAGGTCTCCTGGATGCTTTTGTATTCCACAACTGCTTCCTGAAGTGAAGCGAAATTGTTGTCACGGAAACACAAATTTCTATTCAGATCAGGATCGTCATCTTGAATATGCCCATTCGCCCATTGGTAAAGCTCAATGACATCACTTGGCAAAACGATATTCAAGGGCACGACAATGTCCAGAATCTCGGTCGTGGTAAGGCCCGGTCGCAGGTTTTCTCTCACTGCAACCCCTTTTGCCTCATAGGCATCTGCCAATTGATTGCATAATTCAGTGATGGTAGGCATGTCGTAAGTAGGGTTGTTGGTAGATGATTTTACGAGATAAACATTGTCATCTGTCTTTAGTTTAAGAAAACTAAGAAGTTCCGAATGTATTTTGGTTCAAAGCCGGAAAACCATGATCCTGGCCATACTGACTGAAACGTCCGTCAAATTTACCTTCTAGCGCTGTAAGATGACTGCTTATCACATGCGTAGCCAATAGTAGCGCCTGCATACTATCGTCACCGGTACAACAATCAGCTTTTTCAAAATCATTGGTCTGAATAAGCCACGGACAACGCCAATGGTGCGCGTTGACTTCCAGCGGTAGCCAGATACAAACGAGCGCTGGTAAAATCCGCCCATCAGAGCAGGTAAAATCCAGAACCCGCTTTGCAATGGCACCTTCGATTGGATACGGACGAGAATGAAATTCATCTGTTCGCAATTTTTTTCGCAAGCGACGACTGCGGGGTTTGTTGGAAATGTTCATATGGAAAATGGCTGCGTCTTTATTCTACAGATAGGAGATTGAAACTGGAGGTAAATCAAAAAATGGAAATAGCATTTCTTCTGACAATGCACGCCATTGAATTTTACAAAGAGAAAAAATACAACAAGCCTGTCTAGCAGAATTTTCTTCGATTATATGTATTGAAGATACCAATTCAGCAGGCCAAAAATAAGATCGCGTTTGGCTCAATCAGCGTTCCTAACGCTCCCGTTCCTTCTCCCACAACACATCACTCTCCCCCGCATACCGGTTCAACACCCGCGACAACACAAACAGCAAATCCGACAAGCGATTCATATATTGTCTAGGTGCGTCATTGATGACCTCGGCGTTGCCGACGCTGACGATGGCGCGTTCGGCGCGGCGGCAGACGGTGCGGCAGACGTTGGCGATGGCAGCGGCGCGTGATCCGCCGGGCAGGATGAAGTCTTTGAGTGGTGGCAGGTCGGCATTGTATTTTTCCAGCAGGGCATCCAGCCTCGTCACCTGGGCTTCGGTGATCATGGTGTAGCCGGGGATGCACAGTTCGCCGCCCATATCGAACAGGTCATGCTGGATGGAAACCAGTTCATGTTTCATCTGTTCGGGCATGTCTTCGCACAGCAAGACGCCGATCTGTGAGTTGAGTTCATCCACGTCGCCCATGGCGTGTACGCGCAGGGCGTCTTTGGCGATGCGGCTGCCATCGCCCAGGCCGGTGGTGCCGGCATCGCCGGTGCGTGTTGCAATTTTTGAGAGTCGATTACCCATGGCACATGAAATAAGGAGAGAAGTTGGAAAGGATACGGCAAATTCTGGCCGGACACAGCATAATAGAGCGCATCACGACTAGCCTGGAATGCATTATGAACCATCCTGCCCCTATCGCAAGCGTCAGAGCGCCTTTGCCAGCCAGCTTGTTGCACGCGCTGCAAAACCTGCTGGAAGACCGTTTCAGCATTGCCCAGGCGGTACGTGAACATCATGGGCGCGACGAATCTTCTTATGACCCGATGCCGCCAGAAGGGGTGGCATTTGCCCAGACCACGGAAGAGGTGGCGGCCATCGTCAAGCTGTGCCATGAACAAGGGGTGCCAGTGATACCGTATGGTGCGGGGTCGTCGCTGGAAGGCCATATTCTGGCATTGCATGGTGGCATCACCATTGATTTATCGCAAATGAACAATATGGTGGCCGTGCACGCCGAAGATTTGACTGCTACTGTACAGGCTGGCGTCACCCGCAAGCAGTTGAATGTGGAGATTCGTGATACCGGCTTGTTTTTTCCTATCGACCCCGGTGCCGATGCCAGCCTGGGTGGTATGGCGGCAACCCGGGCCTCGGGTACCAATGCAGTACGGTATGGCACCATGCGTGAAAACGTATTGGCGCTGACAGTGGTGACGGCAGACGGGCGCGTTATCCGCACCGGTTCACGCGCCAAGAAATCGTCTGCCGGTTACGATCTGACGCGTATCTTTGTCGGTAGTGAAGGCACGCTGGGCATCATCACCGAAGTGACAGTCAGGCTCTATCCTTTGCCGGAGGCAATTTCGGCAGCGGTATGCAGTTTTCCGGATAACGCCGATGCGGTGAATACGGTGATACAGACCATACAGATGGGGGTGCCGATTGCGCGGGTAGAATTTCTGGATGCGAATGGTGTTCGTGCCATCAATGCGCATGACAAACTGAACCTGCCTGTGAAGCCTTTGCTGCTGTTTGAATTCCATGGCAGCGAGCATGGCGTCAAGGAACAGGCGGAGCTGGTGCAGGAAATTGCTGCTGCCAATGGTGCCGGTGATTTTGAATGGGCGACCAAACCGGAAGAGCGTTCGCGTTTGTGGGCGGCCAGGCACAATGCCTATTTCGCACTGTTGCAATTGCGCCCTGGTTCACGGGCGATTTCCACAGACTGTTGTGTGCCGATTTCACGCCTGGCAGAATGCATCAGCGAAACCCAGATTGATTGTGAAAATCATGGCATCCTGTATTCCATCATTGGCCATGTCGGCGATGGTAATTTCCACGTATTGATGCTGGTTGACCCGGCCAGCAGTGAAGAAATTGCCACAGCCGAAGCCATCAACCAGCGCATGGTCAGCCGCGCCATTGCCATGGACGGTACCTGTACCGGCGAGCATGGGGTGGGCATACACAAGATGGCTTTCCTGATCGAAGAACATGGGGCTGATGCCATTCACATGATGCGCATGCTGAAACGGGCTTTTGATCCAAAAAATATATTAAACCCGGGCAAGGTTGTTGCCTGGGATGAATGATTTTCCACACGGCATGCTTATTAGGATTACTTATCTGAGCTACTTATCTGAGCTACTTCAGTAGTACTACAGATGCCCGTTTTGGCTGCTTTATTTTATGATGCAAGGCGCAGGGGGTTTTTACATCATGTAGTCGCCTGCATTGCAGCGTCGATTTTATGTCGTGGCAATCTTTTGGGGAATTTTGTGGGGCGCGGCTGGTCCATACAGGACTGCCAGCCCGGTTTGATCTGGTTTACACCCATTATTTATCTGGAATACGAATGGCAACACGTCTACCGCCAGTACATGCGCTTTCGGCTTTTGAAGCTGCAGCCCGCCATAACTCGTTTGCTGTTGCGGCTGAAGAACTTTGTATTACACCATCTGCCCTGTCCCATCGCATACGTTTGCTGGAAGAGCATTTATGCGAGCGTGTGTTTGTCAGGGAAGGGCGCAGTGTCACCCTGACCGAATTTGGCCGCCGTTACCTGGATGTGGTGCGCGGGGCCTTGCGTACACTGTCTGATTTCCCCTTGCCGAACAAGATTGCGCAAAACCAGTTGCGGGTAAAGGTGACGGTGCCGCCGACATTTGCACGTTACATGTTCATGCCCAGGCTGGCCAGTTTTACCAGACAGTACCCGGAAATAGAAATCGAAGTGTTTCTGTTTGTGCCGCTGTACGATCTCAGCCTGTCAGAAAGCGATGTCGAAGTGCGTTTCGGGGCTGGTGAATATCCTAACCTGGTGACCCGCAAATTATTTGTGGAACCCAGTTTTGTAGTGGCCAGCCCGGCTTATCTGAAAACCGTACCTGCCATGCAGACACCGGCCGATCTGCGACATGCCAAATTATTGCGTTCTGCGCTGGAACCCTGGCAGCCCTGGTTTGAAGTGGCCGGGCTGGATTGGCCAGAACCTGCAACGGGCCTGCGTGTGGATGACCTGGGGTTGTTGCTGGAAGCGATCAAGCATGGCCACGGCATAGGTCTGACACGCCAGCATTTCGCGCAAGAGATGATACGCCGTGGTGATGTGGTCAGGGTGTTTGAAACCCAGTTGGCAACGCCGCCACATTCGTATTATCTGGTGCACGAGGCACAGGCGAATATCCGCCCTGAAGTGCAGTTGTTTATTGACTGGATGCAAGCGACGTATCAGCAGGCGTAATGGCCGGTGTCATATCGGACATCGCATCGGACACTACATCGGACATCACGTCCTGCAAAGGCTGGCTGGGTGGTTTTTGCATGGCTATCCATTTGTCCAGCGGCATGGGGCGGGCAAACAAAAAGCCCTGCATCGACGCACAGCCGTTGGCGATCAGGAAGTCGGCCTGTTCCCTGGTTTCCACCCCTTCCGCGACCACGCGCAAGCCCAGGTGCGATGCCATCGACAATATCGACTGCACGATGGCCGTGTCATTGGCATCGTCTGGCGTATCCTGAACAAAGCTTCTGTCGATTTTCAGTTCATACAGGGGCAGTTTTTTCAGGTAAGCCAGGCTGGAATAGCCAGTGCCGAAATCATCAATCGAGAAACGTATGCCCAGCTTGGTCAATTCGACCATGCGGGCAATGGTGTCATGCAGGTTGTCTATCAGCAGGCCTTCGGTCACTTCCAGTATCAGTCTGGCTGGCGGTGCACCGGTGTTTTTCAATACCTGCTTGACCTTTTCTACAAAATCCACCTGACGGAATTGTTTGGGGCTGACATTGACGGACAGCGGTATGTCCCAGCCTGCCTGTTCCAGTTGCAGCAGCGCCAGGCAACCCTGTTCCATCACCCAGTCACCCAGGCGCAAGATCATGCCGGATTCTTCTGCCACCGGAATAAAGATGGCGGGTGAGATGGGGCCGCGTTCCGGGTGTGTCCAGCGCATCAGCATTTCGCCGCCAACGGGTTTTCCCATACGATCAACCTGGGGCTGTATATGCATTTGCAGCTGGCCGCCAGAGATGGCTTCGCTGAGCTCGCGTTCCACCGTCAGTCTTTGTTCCACTTCTGACTGCATGCCGGTTTCGTAGAAGGCAATCTGATTCCTGCCACAGGATTTGGCGCGGAACATGGCGGTATCGGCTTCACGCAATAAATCATGGGCACCCTGGTTTTCACGCGGCAACAGGGTGATACCTATGCTGCAGGTGACGTTGTACTGCAGGCCGTTGATATCAAAAAACTGCGAGAGGGTATGACGGATTTTTTCTGCCACGGCCTGCGCCGCATGGGCGCCGACGGTCACGTCATTGGACACATGGCAGAGCAGCACCACGAATTCGTCACCCCCTATATGGGCTACCGTATCGACTTCCCGCAGGGACTGGCTGAGCCTTCCTGCCACCTGTATCAGCAAGGCATCACCGACGGCATGGCCGCGTGCATCATTGATGTATTTGAAGTGATCCAGGTCAATGAACAGTACCGCACTGAACATATTGCTGCGCCTGGCTGTCGCCAGCAAGATGCTCATCCTGTCGAGCAGCAGGCGGCGGTTGGGCAAGCCTGTCAGCACATCAAAATAGGCCAGCCTGTGTATATGTTCCTGGGCTTTCTTGCGTTCACTGATATCGCGCCCGGTTGCTACCCAGTGCGTATACTGACCGGCATCGTTGGCCAGAGGCACGACATCGGCTTCCATCCAGAATTCATTGCCATCCCGGGTATAGCAGATCAACTCTATATGCACTGATTCACAGGTGATCAGGGCATGGTTCAGGCGATCCAGTTCTTCTGGCTGGGTGCGCGGGCCCTGCAAGAATACCGGGGACCTGTCGATCACTTCGATGCTGCTAAAGCCAGTCTGATGTACAAAGGCATCATTCACAAAGACAATTTTCAGGCGACGTTTGCCGATGGCATCGGCATCCACATGAATGATCATGACCATATCGTTGAGCCTGGCGACGGCGGCAACGATCAGACGCAATTCTTCATTTGCCATGCGCAGCGACGATTGCCCCAATTGCAGTGATGCAGCGATTACGCGCTGCTGTTCCAGGCTGCCGTCCAGTCTCTGCAGCAGGACGCCGCAAGAGATCGCCATGACGGCGGCAATAAAAGTGAAATTGATGGTGACGATGACCAGTCGCAAAAAGGGATGGGAATCAAAACCATAGACATGCAGGCTGGGGTCGGCCAGGTAACCAACTACCAGCAGACTGAGTGCAGACAGAAACAGGGCCTGCATGGCATGCCGCAGGTTGAGCAACAGGGATGTCAATACCGGAAAAGCCATCAGGTAAATCAGGCCGGTCAGCCCCACCTTGATCAAAAACCAGACACCAAGCAAATACAGGAACAGCAAAAAGTTCCAGGCGCGCTGGCGGTAGTTCAGAAACGGCAGGCGCCATATGGTGGCCACCCAGATCAGGGCAAAGATATCAACCACCACCACCGACCACAGGTTTTCACTGATGGCCAGTACGATGCTGGGGATGGCAGTAGCAGAACCCAGGGCCAGTACAAAGAAGAGAATGGCTGACAACACTTGCTCGCGCCACTGATGAGTCTCATTCAGCGACGAAGGGGGAAGCAAATAATAATTACGGATGAATTGAAAAACAGTCATCAATGCTGTCCTTCTGAAATCAGTCCCAGAGCAAGCCACGCTCAGTTTACAGGCCGAATAATAATACTATACCAACTCAGTGTTTAATTCAGGAAATATATGCACTGCACAATTTTCAGATGAGCTTATGTACTTATATGTGTCAAATAGGTCAACACGCCCTGGAAAACATATTAACACTGCCTCAAAACAAGCTTGTGATTGAATGGTTACGGCTAATTCAAGGCTTAGCTTTAGAGGTACAGATATTGCACGATGTTAAGAACACACTTTTATAGGCCTTACGCAAAACTGCCCCAAAGCGTTGCAGCCCCTCTCCTGGGAGCCGTATCTTGTTATTAATCCACGTTTTTGCCGGTGGATGCAGACCATAGCGCAAACCATTGTTCACGACTGAGTTGTACCCATGTTGCCTGTACGGCTTCGGCCACGGCGGCGATTCTGCCCGAGCCGGTCAATACCATCGGTGACGCTGGATGTTTCAGTACCCACGCCAATGCCACTACGCTGGGTGCTACATCCAGTTCGCCGGCGATGCGCTGCAATACCTGGCTGATGCGCTGGCCCTGTTCGCTTTGTTCACTGGCTGGCAGCATCAATTGTCCACCGCCAAGGGCTGACCAGACCATGGGGGCAATGCGCAGGCGCTGGCATTGATCCAGGCTGCCATCCAGCAGGGGCTGCATATGCAGCAGGGACAACTCTATCTGATTGGTCACCAGCGGGAAGCGTGAGTTCAGCAAATCAAATTGTGCAGGCGTGAAATTCGATACACCAAAATGCTTTACCTTGCCGCTGTCTTGCAACTGGCGAAATGCCCCGGCTATTTCATCCGCATTCATCAGCGGGTCTGGACGATGGATCAGCAGCAGGTCCAGCTGGTCTATCTGCATGGCACGCAATGATTGCTCGGCAGAGGCAGTGATGTGGGTCGCGCTGGTGTCGTAATGCTGGATGCCATGGCTGGGGCGCTGGTCTGATACCAGCTTGATGCCGCATTTGCTGACAAACTGCAATTGCCGACGCAGGTGCGGGGCGAGTACCAGCGCTTCGCCGAGCAGGGTTTCACTCAGGTAATTGCCATAGATGTCAGCCTGGTCCACGGTAGTGATGCCCAGCGCCAGGGCCTGTTCCAGAAAGCTGACTCTTTGTTCCGCGGACATTTTCCAGTGACCCAGGCGCCACAGGCCAAGCACGATGCGGGAAAATTCAGGGCCGGCCGGTGCAACTTGCTGGCGTGGGCTGATGGTCTTTGTATTGGTCGTCATGGCTGACCGCTTATTCTTTGATGGTGATGCAGGCTTATGCCTGTTGTAGCTGTTTGAGTGTCGCTATCAGGTCATCGCGGGTGGTATAGCCAGATGCAATCATGTGCAAGGCATCCTGATGCACCAGCAACAAGGCCGGGAAGCCGCGTATACCCCAGCGCTGGCTTTGTTCAAAGTCTTGCCTTGCATCAGCCATGGTCATGGGGGACAGCATGGTTTCGTGAAAGCTGATGGCGTCATAGCTGTCGGCACCTTCGGCCGCATTCAGGGCGGTGACAGCAATCTCGGATAGTACGCCTATGTCCGTCACGTCTTTGCCCTCGGCATAAAAGCCATGCTGTATGGCATGAAACACTTTCAGGACGGCATCGCTGGATGCTTCATCCACCAGGGTGCGGGCTGCAACCACTGCACGGCAGGCGGGTTCGGTGTCATAGATGAAGCCAGGTTGTGACATGGCATCGCTGCCGAAGGGCAGGCCGCTTCTTTCTTCCACGTGTTTCCAGTGACTCAGGATGGTGGTCCGGGTGCTCTCGTCCAGCACTTGCTGGTTATAGGCGCGCAAGCCACCCAGTACCAGATCAAGCCGGCTGCCGGGTACAGCATCCAGCAAGGCTTGCAATTCGGGGCCAAAGCCATAGCACCATGAACACATGGGGTCGGCAACATAAATAAGGTGTGTCATCACTTGCTCTCATTGGTGGGCATCAGGCGGTCATTGTATAGAAAGTCGCTGTGTCTGACAGCCAGCAAGAATTTTGCTTGTCCCACCATTTTTTTGTTCATTTTTTGTTGATGCAAGAGCTAAGAACCTGTTTGCGATCTGTAGCGAGCGAGCTTCAGCGGGAGTAGCGGTAACAAAAACGCAGCGCAAAAAGCGGAATGGTCTTAAGACCATGAGCATTTTGAGCAGCGCATGAGCCCCGCCTGGACTCCGATTGCGCCCGCACAGTAAGATCGTAAGCAGGTTCTAAAAGTGCAGGCATCCGGGATTGCTACACTGCTTTTTTTCATGATGGCATGGCAAGTAAAGGCATAAATTTTTTCAGTTCAGGTATAATTCTCGGTTCTGTCCAAAATTTCCTCTTCAAGGCGTTTGATCGTTTGAATTTTCGTCGGGATTGAAAGTCCTGCCGAAACAGGTTTTTGTGGATTCTTTCTCTCTTAGGTTGGTGCAAATTAATTTGGGGGGTGGGGATGTCCGATCTGGCTTCTTTGTCTACACTCGCGCGTTCTGACGCGCAACTTCCGGTTTACGTGTATTTTGATGAAACGCTGTTACAGCGCGAAATCAAGGAATTATTCCAGTCTGGTCCGCGTTATGTCGGCCATGAACTGATGGTGCCCCATGTCGGCGACTTTGCTACGCTGGCTTCTGAAAACGAAGGCCGCATGCTGGTACGCAGCGCCCAGGGCATAGAACTGATGTCGAATGTCTGCCGTCACCGGCAGGCATTGATGTTCAATGGCCGTGGCAATACCCATAATATTGTCTGCCCGTTGCATCGCTGGACCTATGACCTGAAAGGCGAGCTGATTGGCGCGCCACATTTTGCCGATACCCCTTGCCTGAATTTGCAACGCACGCCGCTGCAAAACTGGAATGGTCTGCTGTTTGAGCAAAACGGCTATAACGTCATGGAACGCATGACTAATCTCAGCGTTACCAAAGACCTGGATTTTAGCGATTACATGCTCGACCATGTCGAAGTGCATGAATGTGATTACAACTGGAAGACTTTCATTGAAGTCTATCTGGAAGATTATCACGTCGAACCCTTTCATCCTGGCCTGGGCAGCTTTGTCGCTTGCGATGATCTGCAGTGGGAATTTGGCGAGGATTACAGCGTACAAACCGTGGGCGTCAACAAGGGTTTGCTGAAGTCCGGTTCCGACACCTATCAACGCTGGCAAGAGCAGGTGCTGAAGTTTCGTCATGGCGAGACGCCCAAGTACGGCGCGATCTGGCTGACCCTGTACCCGAATATCATGGTTGAATGGTATCCGCATGTGCTGGTGGTATCGACCCTGTGGCCAACAGCAACCGGCAAGACCCGCAATGTGGTCGAATTTTATTATCCGGAAGAAATTGTCCTGTTTGAGCGCGAATTTATCGCCGCCGAACGCGCCGCCTACATGGAAACCTGTGTGGAGGATGATGAAATCGCCTTGCGCATGGATGCCGGGCGCAAGATCTTGCTGGATCGCGGTGTCAGTGAAGTCGGGCCGTATCAGTCACCCATGGAAGATGGCATGCAGCACTTCCATGAATGGTATCGAAGAAAAATCGCAGTTTGAAGTGTTTCGGTAGGGGAGGCGCGTGCCTCCCTTAACTTTTGGAGCAAAGGTATATGCAGTCTTTATGGATGCTGGTTGCCAGCTTTCTGTTTTCCATCATGGGTGTCTGCGTCAAGCTGGCATCGGTTGATTATTCAACCTCTGAAATTGTGGCGTATCGCGGCATGATAGGCATGCTGATGATTGCCACGCTGGTGCGCTGGCAGGGTGGTACCTTGCGTACCAGCATGCCCTATCATCATGTGGGGCGCGGCCTGATTGGTGTCATCGCGCTGTGGATGTGGTTTTATGCCATTGGCAAATTGCCGCTGGCGATGGCGGTGACGCTGAATTACATGTCACCTATCTGGATCGCCGCCATGTTGCTGGGGGCAGCCTGGTGGCGCAGGCAACCCGGGCTGACCTGGCAACCGGTAGGGGCCATCCTCATGGGGTTTGTGGGCGTGGTTTTTCTGCTGCGGCCCAGCATTCATGCCGACCAGGTCATCGGCGGCGTCATTGCCCTGATTTCTGGCATGCTGGCGGCCTGGGCCTATATGCAGGTCAGGCAGATGGGCTTGATGGGCGAACCTGAATACCGCGTGGTATTCTATTTTTCCATGACCTGTGCCGTGGCCGGCCTGGCTGGCACCGTGTTCAGCAAATCCATCGGTGCAATGGGCAGCAATGCACAAAACATCGTCTGGCATCACCTCGATACCAAGGGCATCCTGTTACTGCTTGCCATAGGCCTGACAGCTGCGATGGCACAGATGGCCATGACACGCGCCTATCGCCTGGGTAATACCCTGGTCACGGCCAATCTGCAATATGTGGGTATTGTGTTTTCCAGCTTGTGGGATGTGCTGATCTGGGAAGAAAGCCTGGCCTGGCTAAGCTGGCTTGGTATTGCTGTGATTTTATGCAGCGGCCTGATCGCCACCTTTTATAATGCGAAGACCAATACCGCCCCTATGCCCAGCGACGCCATCAGTTCGGAATAAAATGCCGGTCTTTCCCGCGTGATGGTGAGCGATTTATTTTTCAGGAGATGAAGATGTACACGACTTTGATCAGTGCAAGCGACCTGGCCCCTCATATTGAACGCAGTAATTGGGTGCTACTGGATTGCCGCCATGATTTGATGGATACCAATGCCGGGCAGGCTGCCTATGACCTGGGGCATATCCCGGGCGCACAGTTTGTGCATCTTGATCAGCGTCTGTCGGCAGCCAAAATCGGGCCGGACGGTGTTTTTCGTGGCCGCCACCCTTTGCCGGAAAAAGGTGATTTCATCGCCAGCCTGCGTAATCTGGGCGTGAATGATGATAGCCAGGTGGTCGTGTATGACGCGCATGGCGGTATGTTTGCGGCGCGCCTGTGGTGGATGCTGCGTTGGGTCGGACATGCCGACGTCGCCGTACTGGATGGTGGTTTGCCTGTATGGCAAGCCGCAGGCTTGCCGGTAAGCACGGCGGTGCCTGCTATTGGTGGCTGTGGCAACATCAGTGACAAGCCAGCCTTGGTTGGTTCAGTCGAAGTCAGTCAGGTGTTGGCAAACATCAGCAAGCCCACCAGGACAGTCGTCGATGCCCGTGCCGCTGACCGCTTCCGTGGTGAGAATGAAACCATGGACCCGGTTGGTGGCCATATCCCCGGTGCTAAAAACCGCTTCTTCAAAGACAACCTGCAAGCCGATGGCCGCTTTAAACCAGCCGCGCAATTGCGCGAAGAATGGATGGCCATCGTCAGCGACGCCACCCAGGCCATCATGCAATGCGGCTCTGGCGTGACGGCTTGCCATAACCTGCTGGCGCTGGAAGTGGCAGGCATGCACGGCGCGGCTTTGTATCCGGGTTCATGGAGTGAATGGTGTGCAGATGCCTCGCGACCTGTGGAGCGTTGAGTCGAGCCTGAATCGCAAAAAAGAGATAGCCTCAAAATCGTCACTCCTGCGCAGGCACACTGTTGTCAGTAATAACCTGCTTGAAAAAAATGACTGATAAATCCCCTCCCTTTCAAGGGGAGGGTTAGGGTGGGGATGGGTTTCGGTTGATCAATCCGCAATCGAATTGCACAAGAAACCCATCCCCATCCCAACCTTCCCCTTGAAGGGGAAGGAGTTAAAACAAATTTGCGACAGAAACCTATCTCCATCCCAACCTGTTCACTGTGTAGTGGTCTAATAATAACGGACACCGAGATAGGTGGGATAATTCACTTATTGAGGAAAAGAGATGAAAGCAAAAAGAAGAACATTTGAGATTGGCTTTAAGTTGCAAGTTGTCCGTATGGTGAC
>NZ_JBMPOR010000028.1:0-89343 GCF_049340265.1 Undibacterium sp. Di26W | reverse complement strand
GTCTTGGCGTAACGTTCAAAGCTTCCTTGGGCAAAGGTAGTCTGTTTCATGGCTTCAATGATTGACAGGGGAACATGCTTCTATTAACGTTTCTGAAGGAGATTGCGTTTACTTAATCAGAGATTCCTTAACAACAAACACGATATCAAGTGGAACGTAAAATTAATATGTGCTTGTATAAAGCGCTTCAGATCAATATTTAAAACCATGTGCGGGCTCAAGCCCTAACTGCGCTGCCTTCTGCATCAAACACATGGCACCTCCCCACCGGCAGTTGCACCCGCAAATCTGCCCCAGGGAATAAATCTGAGGTATCTGCTGGCAGCTTGATGGCGAACAGGTTTTCTTCACCGGCCAGTGTGGCGTAGACGATGGCGGCGTCGCCCAGATGTTCGATGAAGCTGATGCAGACGCTGAGCTGGTTGTTGCTGTCCTGGGTTTGTGCGGATGGGGCTACGTGTTCTGCGCGTATGCCTATACTGACTGCTTGTCCTTCTGTCAGGGCGTTGGGAGGGATGTTGACTTCCAGGTGTGCGCCACCGGCTAAAATCACTGTTGCCTGGTTGTCGGCGCAGCGGCTGACTTTGCCTTGCAGGAAATTCATTTTGGGTGAGCCCAAAAAGCCGGCGACGAAACAGTTGGCGGGTTTGTCGTAGAGTTCCAGCGGTGCGCCTATCTGTTCTATCTTGCCGCCATTGAAGACGGCGATGCGCTGGCCCAGGGTCATGGCTTCAACCTGGTCATGGGTGACGTAGATCATGGTGGCGGCCAGTTCGCGGTGCAGCTTGCTGAGTTCTATGCGCATTTGCACGCGCAGGCTGGCGTCGAGATTGGATAGCGGTTCATCAAATAAAAACAGGCCGGGTTTGCGCACGATGGCGCGACCGATGGCGACGCGCTGGCGCTGGCCGCCGGACAGGTCACGCGGCTTGCGGTGCAGCAGGTGAGTCATTTGCAGGATGCCGGCAGCATGCTGGACCGCGGCATCGATGTCTTGCTTGCTCATGCTACTGAGGCTAAGGCTGAAGGCCATGTTTTCATACACGGTCATATGCGGATACAGGGCGTAGGACTGAAACACCATGGCCAGACCACGCTTGGCGGGTGGGATGTCGTTGGCCAGTGCATCACCGATGTACAGTTCACCGGCGCTGATATCTTCGAGGCCAGCGATCATGCGCAGCAGGGTCGATTTACCACAGCCCGAGGGGCCGACAAAGACCATGAATTCACCATTGCGCACATGCAGGTCTATGCCTTGCAAGACCTGGTTACTGCCATAGGATTTGCTGATCTGCTGCAGTCTGACTTCGGCCATGCCTTGCCCCTCCCCTTTATACTTCTTACGTTGCTGCGTTAGAAAAACCGGCGACCGGGATCTGGCCGCTGGCGATTATTTCAGCGGCAAACCAGGCGCGTGCGGCATCGATGGCGGGTGGGGAAAAGCCATAGGTGATCAGAGCCGGTGCCTGGATGTCGAGCATTTGAAACGGGTTCCACAAGACCAGGTGCAGGTCTGGCTTCCAGCTGTCGCGCACCTGCTTGCTGTAGCGTATGCGCACGGTGGATGCCAGTATCACGAAGCGGCCATCGTTGGGCAAGGCGCTCCAGTCAAAGGTGTCGGCTTTGTTAAAAGTGACGGTGTCCACATCGTACACACTGGCCAGCATGGCGCTGACTTTGCTGGCGGGGATGCCTGCTTCTGACACGCCATCGCTGACGACATCGGCGCTGATGATCAGGCGCACCTTGCTGCCCCTGGCGGGCGGTACGGCATTGCCCTGGGTGGTCAGGCCGCGCTTCCAGGCACTGGCCATAAGGATGCGGTCTGCCATGTCGGTCTGGTAGGCGGTGTCTATGCAGGGATAGCGTGTTGTCAGTGCAGTCATGCGCTGCAGTTTTTGCTGTATGTCGGCCAAAGAAATCTGGCCAGAGAAAATGACTTCGGTCAGTGCGTTCAGGGTTTCAAGCTGGGTTTCTGTTGTGCCTAGCGCCATGACCATGTCAGCCCCAGCCAGCAAGGCGCGCACCGCTGCATTGCCGACGCCATAGCGCCCGGCGATGGCGTGCATGTCCATGCCGTCGGTGATGACGACGCCCTGGTAATTCCATTGATCACGCAGCAGACCGGTGAGTATGGGTTTGGACATGGTGGCGGGATTGTCTGTATCCAGCGCCGGGTAGACGATATGCGCGGTCATCATGGCGGGTGCATTGCGGCTGACGGCGGTCTGGAAAGGGGCCAGTTCCAGCGCCTGCAATTCGGCCAGGCTTTTATTCACGGTGGGCAAATCGCGGTGTGAATCAACATTGGTGTCACCATGACCCGGGAAGTGCTTGACGCAGCAAGCCACGCCTTCAGACAGGCTGCCATCCATCCAGGCCAGTGCCAGTTCACTGGCGCGCTTTGGGTCAGCGCCGAATGAACGTTCAGAGATGACGGGGTTATCGACGTTATTATTCAAATCCAGCACGGGTGCAAAGTTCCAGTTAAAACCCAGTGCCTTGACACCACGGGCAACGGCAGCACCCACCTGGCGGCATAGTTCCGGGTCCTCGCTGGCACCCAGTGACATCGCCGCCGGAGGCTGCGGTACCCAGGTGGAACGCACCACTGCGCCCCCTTCCTGATCGATGCCGATCAGTGCTTCCGCCCCCATGGCACTGCGCAGATCAGCCGTCAGTTTTTTCAACTGGGTTTCGTCCACCATGTTTTGCCTGAACAGGCAAATACCACGGATGTAATTGTCTTTCAAGAATTGTGCGGATGCATCGTCAAGGCTGGTGATGGGCAGGCGTATCATCACCAGTTGGCCGGCCAGGCGGCGCGCTGCTTCGCGTGTCAGGGTTTGCTCATTATAGTTTTTGTCTTGCGTCATTTCACTGCTCCATCCATGCCGCGCATAAAAAAGCGCTGGGTAAATAAAAAGGCGACCAATATAGGTGCAACTGTCAAAATGGTTCCTGCCGCGATCACGCGGGTGCTGCTGCCGTAGGTGCCGCGCAAATACAGCACACCCGCAGATAACGGAAAATCTTCTGGCTTGCTGATGACGATAGATGGCCAGATGTATTCATTCCAGGCTTCGACTGCGGTCAGTATGCCCACTGTTGCCAGCCATGGGGTGATCAGGGGCAATACGATGCGGTAAAAAATTGTCCATTCACTGGCACCATCCACCCTTGCGGCATCCAGCAAGTCTTGCGGTACCTCATCGAAAGCCTGTTTCAGCAAGAGTATGGATACTGCCGTCACGATATTCGGCAACACCACGGCGGTATAGGTATTCACCAGCGATATCTTGGTGATGGTGATGAAGTTGACCAAAAAATTGACTTCTGACGGCAAGATCATGGTTGCCAGTATTACGCCCATGATGAGCTTGCTGCCGCTGAACTGCATGCGTGATAAAGGATAAGCGGCCAGTGAACACACCACCAGCTTACCCAGCACTGTCGCCAGGGTAATCAGCAGCGAATTTTTATAGAATGCAATGATGGGGATGACGCGGAATGCCTCGATAAAATTATCCAGCGACACGCCACGCGGCCAGAAGGTGGGTGGGAATTCAAACAGATTGCCTTCGGTCGATATCGCCACCACCAGTGTCCACCAGAAGGGGAAAATACAGATGATGGCAATCAGGCTCAACAAACCATATTGCGATGCCGTGTTCAGGATTTTTTTGATGGACATGCTCATTCCCTGTGCCCTGGTTTAAGCCAGCGCAGGCAGATGAAGGCAATCGCCATGCAGCACACAGACACCACGAAACTGGCAGCCAGACCACGTGGCAGTTTCAAGTGTTTTAGCCCCTGGTCATAAGCGTAATACAGGGCCGTGAAGGTGGAGTTCATGGGGCCGCCCTGGGTCAGCACATCGACTTCCTGATACGCTTTCAAAGCTGCCAATACCGACATGATGCTGCACACCAGGATTGTTGGTTTCAGCATCGGCACGGTGATGCGCCAGAAACGTTGCCAGCGATTGGCACCGTCGAGTATGGCTGCTTCCTGCATTTCTGCTGGCAGTGATTGCAATGCCGCCAGGTACATCACCATATACCAGCCCAGGCCACGCCAGAAGGATACAAACATGACGGCGAACAGGGCCAGGGTATCGTCCGACAGCCAGCCCAGCGGTGCAGCAATCACATGCAGTTGCAGCAGCACATAATTAAGCGTGCCCTGTTCATGGAACATGAACCCCCACATGATGCCCACCACAGAAACGGTGGTCACCACCGGCACATAATAGGCGGCACGAAACCAGCGTATGCCGGCCAATTGATTATTCACCAGCACCGCCAGCGAAATGGCACCCAACTGCGTGAAAGGCACCACCAACAAAAACAGCAGCGAATTTTTTAGCCCGGTCAAGAACATGTCATTCGCAAACAGGGCGCGGTAATTGGCAAACCCCACCCAATGCACAGGGCGTATCAAACTAAAATCGGTAAAGCTGAGGTAAGAGCCATACATCACCGGCCAGAAGGAAAACATCAGCAGCAAGAACAGGGCTGGGGCCAGAAAGGCATAGGCCAGCAGATTGCGTCGTCTTGTCACCGAAGCCAGAGTTGAAATGGATGCCGCTTGCTTGCTCATGGCTGCTTTGCTCCCTGCAATTTACGGTTCCAGATGGCGACGGCTTCATCCAGTGCTTCCTGCACGTCACGTCTGCCGGTGACACCAGCCTCCACGGCCTTGACCAGGAAGCGGCGCAATTCGTCATAATCATCAATGCCGCTGACATACAGGGTGCGTGAAGCATTCATGGAATTGGCAGCAACCGCCAATGCCTGTTCTGATGCACCGGCATTGGCTGGCACCTGCTTAAAGTAAGGGTTGGACAAGGCCTGCCTGGTGGTGGGCATGACGCCAGCAAGCCGTGCAAAAGTCAGTTGATTGGCGTCGCTGGTCAGGTAGCGGGCAAAGGTGGCAATCTCGGGCAGTTGCTGTTTTTTTACACCCTTGGGTATGGCAAAATGGAATAACCAGCCACCATCATTGATGCCAGTTGGCCCCGGTGGCACCGGAAAAATACCGGTCTGCGCATAAATCTCTGGCGCATCTGTCTGTATGCGTTTCATGGCGGTGGGTGCGCTGACCATGACGCCCAGTCGCCCACCCAGATAGGCATCCACCACCGCCGGGAAATTGTCTTCGGCAAACAGCTTGTCTTTCAAAAAACCGTTTGCCTTGTAGGTCGCCGCCAGTTTTTTGATCAATGCCACATGGGCGAGTGAGTTGAAGACGGCCTTGCCATCGCGCAGTAAATCCAGCCCCTGCTGCATGAAAAAACCATCAATCTTGCCCAGCGCCGGTGCATAACCTGGCTTGCCGGTTTTGGCGGAAATCAGCACTGCCTGGGCCAGCAGTTCATCCATGCTCCTGGGGGCCTGGGTGATGCCGGCTGCTGCCAGTATCTTGCGGTTATAGGCAATCACATTGACGTTGCTGTAATGGGGAAAGCCATACACCTTGCCATTGAAACGCAAATCGGCTAGTGCCGCATCGGTGTAATCAATTGCTGCACCCGGTGTGGCCAGCCATGCATCGACTGGTTCCAGCAAGCCATCACGTGCCATTTCTTCTGCCCATGGCACGCTCAGATTCACCAGTGCCGGTGGGGTACCGGCGGCGATGGCGGTGATCAGTTTCAACTGCAAGATGTCCCATGGAAAATCCACCCATTCGAGCTTGACGCCGGGGTGTTGTGCTTCGTAGTTTTTAACCAGTTGCTGGAAGTAGGGAATGAACTTGGGCTTGAGGCTCATGGTCCAGAATTCGATTTTCTGGACAGCCAGGGCATTGCCATGCAGTGTTGTGCCCAGCACAAAGGCAGCCAGCAATACCATGCATCTGGGCCAGCGGCTTTTAGCTGGGTGTTTAGCTGGACTTTTAGCCCGGCTGCTGCCCTTGACTATACTCCCCCCAATTTTGAATAAATTTCGCATTTTTTCTATGTATGCATTGCTATTAGTAAAAATACTAGGGGGAGTATCTATCTTTTAAGTTTTTAAAAAATAGCGCGGCGGATTATCTGCACAGTCTAATTGGTTTTTGTCACTTTGCTGAGGTGACGTGGCTTGTCCGGGTCCAGGCCACGGGCAATCGACAGATTGGCGGCCATGACATAAAACGCCTGTATCGCCACGATGGGGTCAAGATCGGGTGTGGCTGCTACCGGCAGGGTCAGATTACGTTCCTTGACATCATCCGGTGCGGCCAGCAAGACATTGGCGCCACGGCCACGCATTTCTTCTGCCAGGGCGATCTGGCCAGCCTGTGAGGGACCACGGGTTGCGAAGATCAGCAAGGGATAACCATCGTGTATCAGTGCCATCGGGCCATGTTTGATTTCTGCACCACTGAAGGCTTCAGCCTGGATGACGGAAGTTTCCTTGAACTTCAATGCCGATTCCAGCGCCACCGGGAAGCTGATGCCACGTCCCACCACCATGATGCGTGACGCCGGTGTCAGTACATCCAGCGCTGGCGACCAGTCAAATTCGGTGGCGGCACGCAGGGCGTCCGGCAATTGTTCTATGGCTTGCAAAAATGCCGCATCATCTTGCCAGTGCCCGACCAGGCGTGCAGCGGCAACCAGCGAAGTGATAAAGCTCTTGGTGGCCGCCACGCTCAGTTCTGGCCCGGCATGCAGGGGCATGGTCCATTCTGCGCTTTGCCCCAGCGGTGATGCAGCATCATTCACCAGCGCCACGGTAGTGGCACCACCTTCGCGAAAATAACGGATGGGTTCGACCACGTCCGGGCTTTGGCCAGATTGTGAAATCGCAATCGCCAATGCATCCCTGGCCTGCAAGGGCGCATTATTCAGTGTCACCAGCGACATCGGCAAGGACGCGACGATGCGTCCCAACCTGGCCATGATGAGGTAAGCCGCATAATTGGCGGCATGGTCAGAACTGCCACGTGCCACTGTCACCACCGAGCCTGGTGGATGGGCACGCAAATGGGCACCCAGGGCACGGTAACTGTCATTGTCCAGCTTCAGTTGTCCGGCTACAAAATCGGCGGAAGAACACGCTTCCTTAAGCATCTGCGAGGTCAATCTTTTCTCCTTCTACATAAACAGCGATGAGGTTGAGCTGGCGATCCAGCACGACCAGGTCTGCGTAACTGCCAGCCTGCAGGCGGCCACGCTCATTCAATCCCAGATAATCGGCTGCGTAGGTAGAAACACGCTTCGATGCATCTTCCAGATCCAGGCCTATGCTGACCAGATTGCGCAGCGCCTGATCCATGGTCAGGGTACTACCTGCCAGCGTGCCGTCTTCCAGACGCACACCACCCAGGCATTTATGCACCACCTGGCGGCCCAGCATGTACTGGCCGTCTGGCATGCCGGATGCGGCAGTGGAATCAGTCACGCAATACAGATGCGGAATGGCGCGCAGGGCAGCCCGGATAGCGCCCGGATGCACATGCACCAGGTCGGGAATAATTTCAGAAAACTGCGCATGTGCGAGGGCAGCGCCGACCATGCCGGGTGCCCGGTGATCCATGCGCGACATGGCGTTATACAAGTGGGTAAAACCAGTAGCACCGTTTTCCAGCGCGGCCTTGCCCTCTTCATACGTACCCAGGGTATGGCCTATCTGTATCTGCATGCCCATGTCTGTCAGCTCGCGCACCAGTTGCAGATGGCCGTCCATTTCGGGTGCGACGGTAATCAGTTTGATTGGCGCTATGGCATCCAGGTGACGCACCTGGTCCAGTGAACCGGCATGCGCGAAATCTGGCTGCGCCCCCAGCTTGCCGGGGTTGATGTACGGGCCTTCCAGATGCACGCCCAGCACGCGGGCTGCGCCTGCGCTGCGCTGATCGACAAAGGGCCTGATCGCCTTCAATGCCTGTTCAAGGTCTGCCAGCGGTGCAGTCATGGTGGTTGCCAGCATACTGGTGGTACCATGCTTTGCATGCTTGCGGGCGATGACTTCGACGGCATCACCGGCTTCCATTGTGTCTTTGCCGCCAGCACCATGCACGTGCAGATCCACAAAACCTGGCAGTATGTAATGACTGGCTGCCACCTGATCAGGGCTACTTTCAGACGGCACGCTGGCATCGGCAGTGATCGCCTGTATTTTTTCAGCAAAGCTTACCGATCCCCATACCCAGCCTTGCGGTGTCAGTATCTGCCCTTGCAATTGTTGATTCAAGCTCATCTGAACAGCTCCGCCACAAAGTCATAATAATCACTGCGGCAGTACGAGTGAGAAAGCTCGATTGCTGCACCAGTGGGCAGATAGGCAACGCGGGTGATGAACAGCATCGCCGCGCCCTGTTTGATATCGGCCAGCCGCGCCTGTTCGGCTGTTGCATTCACAGCGCGGATATGTTGCAGTGCGCGCGTAGGTGACAGATTTTGTGCTTCCAGATAACCGTACAGGCTATCGTTGACCAGTTTCGGGTTTGGTATATACATCGCCGGTATGGTCGTGCTTTCTATCGCCATCACCACATTGTCGGCAGTACGCAAACGCTTGAGGCGCGACACCACGGTATTCGGCGACAGGCCCAGCGACAAAATCTCTTCTGGCGAAGCGATCCCGGTTTCACGCGATAACCAGCGCGAGCCAGGCACAAAACCACGATTGCGCAATTCTTCACTGAAGTTGGTCAGGCGCGATAAAGGCTGTTCAAGCTTGGGGGTGATGTAGGTGCCGGAACCATGCTTGCGGGTGAGCATGCCACGCTCGCACAACATGTCGATGGCTTTGCGCGCAGTGACGCGTGAGATATCCAGGGTTTCAGACAGCATGCGCTCTGACGGCAAGGCTTCATCCGGTTGCCACAGCCCGCTATGTATGCCGTTAGCCAGTTTATTTGCCAACTGCAGATACAAGGGAGTAGAACTCTCTGCATCAGGTTTGAAATCTATCAGTTGTGCCACCATGGTTCTCTCTCTTGGTTTATGGGTGTTGCTGGTATTACTGATGTTGCTGATGTTGCTGATGTTGCTGGTATTACTTATATTGCAGATGCTGCTGTATCAGTATCATGGCGCCCGCTGCTGAATCTGCCTGCGGCTTTTGCACCCGCCCCGCCAGTTCCGTCGGCAAATACGCAGCTACCGCATCCGCCAGACCGCCACACAGGGCAATCGGCAATTCAGCAGAAGGGTCGAGCGCCTGCGCCATGATGGCAACCTCTTTGCCAGCATCCTGCATGACGGTGTGTGCCACTTCCACTTCGGCAGCAAAGCGTATTACCAGTGGTGCCAGTTCTGCAAAACGGGTCTGGTTGGCCTGCGCCAGCCAGGCAAAGACGGCATCCCTGTCGCCACCACAATGTGTCAGCACGGCGCTGGCAAATGGGTTAGCGGCAGCACGCCCATCCAGCACACGCTGCAAGTGATTGACGGCACGCATGCCAAGCCATGCCCCGCTGGCTTCGTCACTGACAGGGAAACCCCAGCCACCGACTTCACGACGCTGACCGTTGGCCAGCAACACTTCACCAACACTGCCAGTGCCCAGTGCGATGATGGCACCAGGCTTGCCGCCCAGTGCCCCCAGCAAAGTTGTGTATGCATCCGTTTCAGCACAGACAGCACCAAAGCCAGGATTGAGGGCGACGAATTCTTTGGTCCAGTGGATATTGTGCACACCAGCCAGCCCGCAGCCGACAGCAACATCCTGCAATGGCGGCATGACCAGGCCAGCTACTGCAAATGCCTGCTGCGTCGCCTGCAAAATGGATTGCCAGGCCTTGTCGCGCCCCAGTGCCAGGCCAGATGGCCCGGCGCTGCCACGCCCCAGTTCCTGGCCTGCGGCATCAGCCAACACCACTCGCGTGCCAGTACCACCACCATCAGCACCGACAAAATAAGTGCAGGCCACGGACGTAAGCGTACCGCGTGCGGTATTCTGTCCGTCTGCTGTGTGCTGGTTTTCTGCTTGTTTATTCATTGATAAGTGAGCATTGATAAGTGAGCTATTCATGTTTTTTAACGCCGCCAAACCAGCGACGCCACATCTGCTACCATTTCAGGCTTCACTGTAAGTTTTTTTCCTAGTGGATGTCAATAGGTATTTAAGTGGTATCTTCAATTAAAATGTAAGCAATTCCCCACCTGCCCTCTGCTGACTCTACAAGCAGACCAGCGCCCGCCCGTCGTTTGGCAAGTTGTATTACAGCCATTGGCTGCAAGTACCACGGTAAAGTGCCTAGCCGGGTAACCGTGCCCGACAAGCAAGCGCGTCCAATGCTTGACCGTAGCAGACACATGTCGGCGTGGTATCCGCACAATCAATACAGTGATTTTTTAAGGTGGTATTAGGCTTACAAAGCGACGTTTACAGTGATAGCTTATGCAAAACCCGCCGCACCCCCGCAAGGACAACACAGACAGAGCGGCGACCTGCTATACACAATTGGAAGTTTTTTTGTACACCTATGGCCTGCTTTCTATAGCAGACACTTGCAATCCCAATATTTCTGACTATTCCTGCCCGCCTGGATTTACATGGTGATACGGAGCGGGTTAACATTGGTCACCAATGTTTCAGTTCACTGTTGCACACATCCTGTGTGCAAAGCTTTTTAAGGAGAGAGCAATGGGCTTGGGAATATCTGTTGGAGAATTAGCCGGACTGGCTGAAAGCGATCCTGAAGGTGTCGAATGGATGGAAGAAGGCTTTGCAGCAGCCAACGCAGTACTGACGGAAGCAGGTTTGCCCGAACATGTGGAACCCCGTCAATTGCCTGCACTCGATTCGCGTGCACAACTTGACAGCCTGCCGTATTCCTTCATCCACTATCTACGTCGCGCCTACGCCCGCCGCAAGGCTGACCCAAGCTGGATTGCGACACCCTTGCCAAAAGATGAAGAACCTGAAGAGGATGAAGCGCTTCAAGCAGAATACGATGCAATGAACAGCCACCTGATCTGCCATTCTGATGCCGAAGGTTATTATTTACCTGTGGATTTTTCAGAAGTCTTGTTTGCTGAAAGCGCCGATTCAGACTTGCCAGGCGGCATGCTCGGCTCTTCATACAGGTTGATGGAAGAACTGCTACTGGTTGCTCCTGCCCTAGGTATCAAACTCGACAATGATCAATTGTCGGATAGCGAGGCAGAACGCATCAGCAAAGTTGCACAAGAGGAGGACGGTTGCTACCGTGAATTGGAATCCTGGATATTGCTATACGAATGCGCGCGCCTGAGTCTGCAATATAAAACGGCGATAGTGTTTAGCTGAGTATTCGCCAAGAATAAGTCTTCACACCTGGATGTGTAGGCGGTTACAGACGCAAATGGGGCAACGACAGCACCTGCCCCATTAATCCTGCAAAAAAACATCATTAACTAAGGGTAAGTCTACGATGGGTAAGGCGGTTATTCTTGTTATCGGCGACAACTTCAGGGATCAACTCGACAGGTTCAGCATGTCTGAACATACTGATTCTGTCGTGGTCGATGTCTTAATTAAATTAAAGACACGGTATGCAACTTTATTCGGCTCATACGAAGAAGATTTTTGTGGATGGGTAAGGAAATATTTGGGCTACCAAGTTCTTGAAGAAGGGCAGGAACCAGATATCGGCGCGGTACACGCAGACGGATGGATGCGCATCGATGCCAATGGACAGGTTTTTGAACTCATGGAGCGCATAATACCAGGCGGACTTATTGAGTCGTTTAACGACACGATTCCTAAACTAAAACTCAAACCGGGTGCAGAGGGAATTGAGACAAGCGGCTGCAATACAACAGAAATCGTGGAGGGCTATGCTGGTTCAGTACGCAAGGATGCGATTGACTTTGAAGCGGTAAGCAATGCCATACGCACTGCCGCCAATGATCGTTGGTGCCGTGCTGCGGCTGCTTGCGATTCACAAGTATGGGCTCCGTTCGAACTCATAAAGAAAAAATATGCCCTCGATTATCATGGTGACGAACTGCAGCTTAACGCGCTAAGCGCATGGGCAAACCAGCCTTCCGTGAAAGCTATTCTGGCCGAGACAGATATTAATGATGTACAAACCAAAAATATTTCTGCATTAGAGCAAGGCATCCTGAACCTGTTTCGCTTGAATAACAGTCCTGATGCAATCGATCCACTGCGTTTATCGCGCAACCAATATATGGACAGGTTTGGCTTTTTTAGCCTTGTACCCTATTGGTTAGCGATACACGACGGCCTGGTGCTGAATCATTTCGACGATGCGTATTTTAGTTGCCTCACTGATGACACCATCCTGACACTCGCTAGTGTCCGTGTTTGACGTGAAAGTATCAGTTTTTCAACGGCAGAATCGCACGATTACCTTTGACGAATTAGGTATTTGTTGCCACCTGCATTTCCAGCTAAAATTAAAACTAGTCCAGAACGGGTGCCTATAATGTTTATGATGGAATTACCAGCGACGACATTTCAAGAAACGGCTCAGCATTCAACGATTGTGGCAACTACACAAGTTGCAGAGAAATTCGACCGCACCATAGGTATCTGTCATTTAAGCGAGAATTTTGGTCAACCACTATCTGCAGCCGATAGTATGAGTCCCATTTTGGCACTGGAAAATTATTACCGAAAGAGAGAAAAGACTAAAATTGAAGGGAATGGGATTGCCACAATTTTGAAAGCACCTACAAATGGCGCATTAAGTAGTTTGGGAAGTGGGAATTTTTTATATCTTCCAAACAAAGGGTTCATAGGCAATGATCGTGCGACCTTGTTTGTCAAATTCGGGGAAAAACGGGTTAAGGTGGAATATTTTTTCAAAGTAATGCAAAGCGTGCCTTTGCAATATGAAACTGGACCAAGCCCCTATGAAGAAAGCGGGTGCCCCAAGAAAGTGCGGGTCTGGAAAATTTCTGATTTAACAAAAGTACACGGCAAGGCCACTTAGCCGAATTGGACTAATGACCTTGAATGCCATTGATCAACTCACGAGTCGCCTTATCCATACAAGTGCAAGTGCGTATCCGGTGAATGTTTCTGGACGCTACTTCATTGTTTGGCTATTTGCAGATGCTATCAAATCGATAAAGCAGTAACCAGATGTATATCTAATCCACATCACCCGGCCCCGCCACCGGTTTTTCACCGATCAGCATGGCCTTGGCCAGGTTTTCGTGATGTTGCCAACTGGTGAACAGAACACCGGCCACGTGCAAGACTATCAGGCCAACCATGATCCAGGCGATAGTGATGTGTACACGTACAGGCCAGGCGTAGCCCCATAGTAAATCGGTGCCCATGGCCCAGCCGGTCAATACCAGCAATGCCACGCAGGATAACAATGCCACGACCATCCAGCCGCCCAAGGGGTTGTGGCCGATGTAACGTGGGGCTTTGGCGCGCATCACCAGGCGCACATAATCAAGCGTGGCTGGCAGCGGTTTAAGGAATTGGCCAAAGCGTGCATAGCGGTTGCCGACGCCAGACCAGACCAGGCGTGCCAATACCAGCAGGCCAGCGCCATAGCCTATATATTCATGGGCAACGCCAGTCTGGCCGCTGGTGAACCATGCAGTTGCGATACTGAACACCAGCGCCCAATGAATCAGGCGTACGGGCATGTCCCAGACGGGCGCGTCCCGGACGGGCACGTCCCGGACGGGCATGTCCCCGACGGATTGATTATTCTTCAACGCGCTCGAACGTCACCGGGTTGAAGAATGCTTCTACGCGTTTGCCCTTGGGGTCTTTGGCATACACTTCGTAGCAGCTGGTGGTTTGTTCCATGCGACGGATTTGCCAGCCTTCCTTGGTCAGCTTTTCTTGCAATTCGGTGTGTGGACGCCATTTGGCTTTTGGCTGGTCGGTACATTTGACATCGCCATGTGCCCAGGCGCTGCTGGATATAACAGCAAATGCCACCGGGACGAGTTTTACAAAAATTGATCGCGTAATTGATTGCATCGCTTACTCCTGATAAGTGATTTAAAACTTGGTTAAAACTTGGTTAAAAAAGTGATTTAAAACTTGGTTAAAACTTGGTTAAAACTTAGTTAATGCTCAGTTAAAACTTAAGTGATGGCCCAGCGGCGCAACAGGTTGTGGTAAACACCTGTCAGCGTCAGCAGTGCCGAATTTTGTGGGTCGACCGTCAATGTCAGTTTCTGGATTGCCTGATCCAGATCGTATAGCATCGCACGTTCTGTACCGTCGCTGACCATGCTCTCTATCCAGAAAAAAGAAGCAGTCCGCGCACCTGATGTCACCGGTGTCACCCGGTGCAGGCTGGAAGCGGGATACAGCACCATATCACCCGCAGCAAGCTTGACTGTTTGCGCACCAAAGTCGGTGTCGATTTCCAGTTCGCCCCCTTCATACTCTCCGGGTTCGGCCAGGAACACCGTGGCGGCCAGATCGCTGCGCAAATTTTGGCCCGTGCCGGGCAGTACCATGATGGCGCTGTCCACATGCAGGCCATAACCGCCGCCATCCTGGTAGCAATTGAATTTTGGTGGATAGATTTTTTGCGGCAAGGCGGCAGAAATGAAGGCGGGATGCTGACCCAGATTGCGCAAGATATGGTTGCCGAGTTTGATAGCCAGTTCTGAATTGTCGTCTATCTGCAAATTGCGTTTGACCTGCTGCGCGAGCGTGCCAGCCGTGCGTACACCGTCCTGCCATTCGGCATGGTCCAGATGCGCCCTGAACTGTCGGACTTCATCCTTGCTCAAGACATTCGCTATCACAATCAACATACCGTCAGCCTTACTTTATCGGTTAATTTAGTTCGTTCCAGGACAACGCAGCAAAGCCTCACTGCCAATGTCGCGCAAGGTGGCGCAACCGGCTTGCGCCATGCACACTTCCAGTTCTTCGCGCAACAGTTTGATCATGTGGGCGACACCCAATGCGCCAGCAACGCTCAGTGCATATAGTTGCAAACGCCCGATCAATACGGCATCGGCCCCCAGCGCCAGCGCCTTGAAGACATCCGCACCTGAACGTATACCACCATCCAGCAACAAGGGGAAATCATCTCCCACCGCCGCACGGATGCCCGGCAACACAGTCAGGCTGGCAGGGGCGCCATCCAGGCTGCGCCCGCCATGGTTGGAAACGACAATACCGGCCACCCCGGCGGCCTGCAAGGCACGTGCATCGTCGGGGTGCAAGACGCCTTTTACCCATATCGGCAAAGAAGTCTGCGCCATCAGCCAGGTCAGGTCTGACCAGGTTGGTGCGGCCCGCATCACACCCTGAAAAATACGGCTGTCACCCGGCGATAATGCAATCTCTTCAGCAGGCTGTCCAGCAGATGGGTCTTGCAGGTTAACCGCGACACAATCAGCCGGCATGCGAAATCCCGCTTGCAAGGCACGCGTGCTTGCCACTTGTATGGATGCATCCAGCGTCACCACGATGGCACTGAAGCCAGCCGCCTCTGCCCTAGCTAACAAAGCCAGCGTATCATTACGACGGGCTTGGAAATACAGTTGGAACCACTTGTGCGGGCCCGCCGCATGCGCCACATCTTCAAGGTGACAGGATGCCAGCGTGCTGCATACCATGCAGCTATCCGTCGCCTGCGCAGCCCGTGCAGTGTCGATTTCGCCAGCCGCATGGGCAAGCTTCTGGAAAGCCACGGGGGCCAAGAATAGGGGATGAAGGAAAGTTTGTGCGTCCAAAGTCACTCGCGTATGGCCATCTTTGACATCACGCAGCACACGCGGATAGATGGACCATTGCGAGAAAGCGGCCAGATTGGCGGCCACCGTCAGGTCACGCCCACTGCCACCAGCTACATAGGCGTAGCTGGGTTCTGCCATGGTACGCTGCGCCACCAGCTCATAATCCTGGGCGCAGCGTATATCTGCCGGAATACCCGGCGCGACTGGCTGATTAGCGGATGTGGACGGCTTGTTCATCAATGGAAATTATCAACAAAGAATCCGTATTTTAGCTGAATCGCCAGTTCGCCCGGCAGATGGTTTTTACATTTCGTAGTTCAGCGCGACGCGTACTGCACGTGCATCACCTTTGTACAGGAATGAACCCGAACGGTACACTGCCGTGTAGTAGTCCTTGTTCGTGACATTCAGTACATTCACGCGGACATCAAAGCGACGTGAGAAGCGATATGCGGCAAACACATCATACGCCGTGAACGAAGGTACTGGCTGTGAGCAAAGACCAGTTGCTGTGTAACCTGCTGCCGTGTCAGGCTGGCCACCACAACGATCACTTTCATGACGTGCTGCACCGCCGAACGAGAACGCATTGGTCAACTGATACTTGGCCTGCAACGAGAAAGTCTTCTTGGCAAAGTTGCTCAATGGGTTACCGATGTTGGCAGGTGTTGAAGAAGCCAGCACTTTGGAATCCATGAAGGCCGCGCCGGCCTGTACCGACAAGTCTTCCGTCAGGTTACCACTGAGACCAAGTTCCAGACCTTGCACACGATTTTTACCTGTGTTGAACGTACCGACGGTGTCATAGTTGGCACCTTCCATCACGTCTGATTTTTTGGTCTGGAACAATGCTGCGGTAGCCAGCAGTTTGTCGTCCAGCAGGTTCCACTTCACACCCAGTTCATAGTTGATTGAGGTTTCTGGCTTGGCACCGGCAATCTGGTTTTGATACAGGACAGCGCCACCGTACCCGCTGCTGGTACCTGCATCCGCTTCACCGCCATTGATGTCTTGTGCGCTGGCGACAGAACCATAGACGATGAGCTTGGGTGTGATCTTGTAGCTCAGGCCCAGATGGCCGTTCACCAGTGTGTCTTTATAACCGTAGTCGCCAGTGATGACGCCCGTGGTGTTATTGCGGCGTGTCAGGTTCAGGTCAAAGGAATCTGCACGCAAGCCGCCAAAAGCAGTAAATTTGTCAGTCAGATCAACGGTGTCCATCAGCGTCAGCGCCAATGCCTTGATATGCCAATCCTGGTTCCAGGTCAGACGGCTAGAGTTACGGCCAGCCAGGTTACTCAAATTGGCGACCGGTGTGCCATTGCTGTCAGTGAAACAGAAGCCATTGTTGGCACCGATGCCCGCCGTGGTCTTGCAATTGAATGTGCCGGTATTGGTGATGGCATAGGTACCGGACACGACTTTGTGGTCAGCATATTCTGCGCCAAAGATAAATTCATGCTTGAAGCCTGCCAGCACTTTGTCCCAACGCAAATTGCTTTGGTGGGCAAAGTAATCGATGTCTTGCCAGCCAGTGTGGCCACCATCGAGGGCGCCAGTGGTGTAAGCCACGCCTGTTGCACCATTGTAGCGGGTTGCAGAAGACGCACCAGAAGTCACATAACCGTTGCCGGATTTACCGTAACGCGTCAGGCTGGTAAGCTTGAGATCAGGTGCCAGCGTCCAGTTCACACGTGCCGTGACGGTATCCACATCCGACTTGAGGAAATCATTTGCCTGGCCATACACCGGCACATTGGTCGCTGGTACACGATTCGGCACAGTACCTGTCAGGTAGTAACCCAGATCCGGCGACGTATCTTTGGTACGCAGACCATAGTAATCCAGCGTGATGGACAAATCCTTGTCGACTTCATACAGGCCGGACAAGGCAATACCCTTGCGCTTGCGGTTAGCTGGCGAACGGTCAGGCACATCTTCATCGCCATACAGCACATTGGTGCGCAAAGCAAAATGGTCACCAAAACCTTTATTGATATCCGCAGTGACACGGCGTTGTGAATCACTGCCGATACCTACGGAAACACGTTCAAAGTCATGATCCAGAGTAGCCTGCTTGGTGATGGCGTTGATCGCACCACCGGCAGTGCCACGGCCAGCAAAACTGGAGTTAGGGCCCTTGGCAATTTCCAGTTGTTCGATGACGAAACTTTCACGTGTAGACATACCCGGATCACGCAAGCCATCGACAAAGACATCGCTGCGCGCCTCTTGGCCACGGATAATATACCGGTCGCCGAAGGCATTGCCGTTTTCACCGGTACCCAGCGTGATACCTGGCTGCGCGCCCAACACCTGTTTCAGGTCTGTCAGGCCAGAGTCATCAATCGCTGCGCGGGTCAGTACTGAAATAGTTTGTGGCGTTTCAGCCAGCGGACGCGTGTGACGAGAATCAGCAGACGATTTCGCTTTGTAAGGCGCACCAACTTCAGCATTGGGATTGGATTCAACACGCTTGCCCAGCACTTCCACTTCCGGCAACTTCTGCACATCCTTTTGTGTCTTGGCAGCAGGCGGCGTGACCTCTTGCCCCATGGCGACCATAGGCATGAACATGGCGCTGGAAATACCCAAGGCCAATGTTGTCTTTTTCATCGAATTTATTACCAGATCATCAGTAAGACGAAGGTTTTTTGGTTGCTTAACGTGTGAGTGATTCAAGACTTGCCTCTGATTGTGTATCGAAATTGATTGCGTGTGATGTCAATTCATTACTGTATTGCCATCTTCCATATGCAGAATGATACACATGTTAACAATGAGAATCAATATCATTTACATTCGCAGTCAAGCCAAGGATTATTTTCAGTCAATACAGGCAACACTCAGACTTACTTAGTCGATATTCACAAAAGCTACCCCATTCTCTGTGGCAAGCCGGGGACATCCGAACAAATTATCGTTGACAGCAATTCCCTGGCGGAAAGTACAGAAGAACAAGCCATATCTGTACAGCGAACTGCATCATCAATAGAATCGCTGACATCCAGCGTTGCCGCTAACAGAGAAAATTCCACCAGCGCCAACGAACTTGCCAAGGCAGCTTCTGAAGTGGCGCGACGAGGTGGGCATGTCGTCAATAAAGTCGTGCAGACCATGGATTCGATCAAAGATAGCTCCAGGCAAATTGTCGATATTATTTCCGTCATCGACGACATCGCATTTCAAACCAACATTCAGGCGTTGAATGCCACAGTTGAAGCCGCCAGAGCCGACGAACAGGGACGCGGCTTTGCAGTCATGGCCAGCGAAGTCAGAAATCTGGCGCAGCGAAGTGCAAGTGCCGCCAAAGAAATCAAGGCACTCATTACCGATTCCACACAACGCATCGAACTGGGCAATACCCTGGTCAGCAAGGCCGGTTTAACGATGGAAGAAATCGTCGCCAGCGTCAACCAGGTGTCGCAGATGATCTCTGCCATCAATCAATCCAGCATAGAACAGGCAACAGGAGTAGAACAAGTCCATACCGAAGTCAGCACCATCAGCAACACCGTCAACAGTAACGCCGGCGTCGTCAACAACCTGGCAAGCGCATCCACAGTCTTGCTGACGCAAACCAATTCGTCGACAGCGATCATGGGGCAGTTTATTACGTCGGATCGGCAGAGGATGAGGCGATAAAGTGACCTGCACTCTTAGTGAATGCCTAATCAACGAAGTCGAATACGATATCGTCCTGATCATGGCTAATTTTTTCCAGTCTGAATTTTCTTCAATTATTTCAAAGATTTTGGTGGATTAGGTGTGCCATTTGGAGGTATATGACCTTCAATCGCTTTGCTAATTTCGTCATATATCACAATTGCAGAAACTATATCGCGCTGAAATTCCTCAATAGCATCAATTTCATGTCGCTTATTTTTACCGATTAGATTTACATATCCTTTATCGCCTGAAATTCTCACCAGAACTTTTGATTCAGGATGAATCTTTCGAAGAGCATCAATATCCTGTTCCGTAGCCACCAAGTCGTATGACTCCGCGACGCCAACTCCCTCAGTTCTTCTGTAACTAGTATTGAGCTCAAAATCATGTTCGAATATAACGTTTCCGTCGACCATTATTGAAAGTTTTTTCATGAATAGCCAACTGCGGCCCCAATAATAGGGTGCGATGAATAAGATGGGCTTTTTACCATCTGGAACTGATACATACGTTTTGACACTCGTTCCAATATTCATCGGCATACCTGCTTTATAAATGCGAAGCTTTCTGAAGCCGTCTCGTTCGCCGAATGCGATTGAAAAGTTTTTGTTCTCTTTTGTCCCGAAAGCCGCCATAAATTCGGTCACGCCATCGCCCTTGTCTTTGGTTTGGCTTTCTATGTAGGCAGACGAAAGGGCGCTTGTCCACTCATCCATTGTCGCTATGTGGACAGGAATAGGGCGCTCCATTGATGGGGTTGGTGGTTTTGCTGGTTCATTTTTTGAGCAGCCAGCTATTAATAGCAGACATGTTATGGTGAAAATTAGGTTTTTCATATGCGCTTTTTTGTTTGGTTCTGATCAATTGCAAACGACTGACTTCAGTACTGATTTTTCCTCACTCTTTTCGTAATCCACGTATTGAATTCTTAAATTCGCTTATTGCGATACCGCCTTTGACAAGTGCCACCAAAATAAAAATTTGTAGAACAGCAATCGCAATAGCCCAGCCTGGCGCTTCTGCGAATAGGTAGTAGCTAATAAAAAATACAACAATCATGAAAACAACCATCACGCCGTAAATTAAGAATCTGGATCGTTGCAATTTTTCCGTTGCTTCACGCTCAATCTTCCAACGTGCCTCGACACTCTCGGCATGTTCTTTAGCACGTTGCCGTTCACGGTCAAGCTGCTCCGAAGTTTTCATTGGCCAAGCCTCGGTTGGCGTAACCAAATTATTGTCCACGTTATCACTTGCGGTGGTCATGATTTTTCTTGAACCGTTATCGAAAGTATCGCCCATGATTTTCCAAACATTATTTGAAAAGGTGAAGTATTGAAACCACCAGTAGCGCGAGAAGCAACCAAAAAATCCTATTTAGCATTGCGGTGATCGTGTATAGATGGGAAATCACGCCTCCCGCCCCACAAATAGCGTCGTCTAAACGTCGCGTGGCATTCCATACCTCTTCTGTTTCAGACTTGACTTCATCGACGGCATACTTGACGTTATTGACAGCGAATATTAGATCGTCATCATGGTTGTTAGACATTCTATTTTTCCTATTCAAAGTCTGCACTGTTCTCAATTGCGGATTTTGCCTCGATACAAACTGCCTGGGTTCCTTGTACATCACCAAGTTGCAAGGAAAATTTAGCCAATTTCACTACCTTTCCATCTAACGAAACGGTATAACTGTTTTGATCGCATTTCACGGCATACGTGAGTTTTTTACCGGTCGTTTGTGTGTGTGTGTGTGTAAACGTTTCCATTATATTTCCTTAATCCATAGTCATAAAAAATGAAAAATTTTATAATTCTTACAATATAGTACTTCGTGAGTTTGGAAATTATTACCTTTCTGATGAGATGGTGTGGAATGAGGTTGCATTTGACGCGCTTGCAAAAAATTCTGCTGAAAGGTTGTATTTCTCTTCTGAAAAGGAAAATTTGATGGAAGTGATTTCAATCATGGAGATTGCAAGAACCGATAGGTCGCATAAGTTATTAATAGATATTGAGAATGAGACCAATTTCGATTGGCGGGACGATTACTGGCCGAATTTTCAGCGTCAAATAGAAAAAATTATTTTCTATTTAAAACAGCATATGGATCAATCATAGCTTTTGCCCTGTTGCTGCTGCCCTTGCCCTGTTCAGTGTTCAATTAAGCCATTTTCCTATCTGTTTTCGGTGGCAGGCCATGCTTCTGTAGCTAAACGATTGGTTCGGTCTTGCCATTCAATAAGTCCCGCAATTCCGAACAAAATGGCTGCATCACGATAATGCAAGCGTGCAGCATTTTCCGACAGTGCACTCCTGGCCAATTCACCCAAGGCAAATAGGGCATTGGCCTCCCCCATGACATTGCCGATCTGCTTGTGCAGTCGCAGCGCATCGGTGAAGTGCGTGCGCGCCTGTTCGTTACGGTCCAGCGCGCGTTCAACATTGCCCAGACCATCAAGCGCATTGGCCTCACCCATGACATTGCCGATCTGCTTGTGCAGTCGCAGCGCCTCGGTGAAGTGCGTGCGCGCCTGTTCCTTACGGTCCAGTGTGCGTTCAACATTGCCCAGGCCATCAAGCGCATTGGCCTCACCCATGACATTACCGATCTGCTTGTGCAGTCGCAGCGCCTCGGTGAAGTGCGTGCGCGCCTGTTCCTTACGGTCCAGTGCGCGTTCAACATTGCCCAGACCATCAAGCGCATTGGCCTCACCCATGACATTGCCGATCTGCTTGTGCAGTCGCAGTGCCTCGGCCAAGTGGGTACGAGCCTGCTCCTGACGTTGCAGCGAGTAATCAACATTACCCAGGCCAAAGAGCACATTGGCCTCACCCATGACATTGCCGATCTGCTTGTACAGTCGCAGCGCCTCAGCCAAGTGGGTACGCGCCTGTTCCTGACGGTTCAGCACGCGTTCGACCTCGCCCAGACCCAAAAGCGCATTGGCCTCCCCCATGACATTGCCGATCTGCTTGTGCAGTCGCAGCGCATCGGTGAAGTGCGTGCGCGCCAATTCGTTACGGTCCAGTGCGCGTTCAACATTGCCCAGACCATCAAGCGCATTGGCCTCACCCATGACATTGCCGATCTGCTTGTGCAGTCGCAGTGCCTCGGCCAAGTGGGTACGAGCTTGCTCCTGACGTTGCAGCGAGTAATCAACATTGCCCAGGCCAAAGAGCGCATTGGCCTCACCCACGACATTGCCGATCTGCTTGTGCAGTCTTAAGGCCTCGGTGAAGTGGGTGTGCGCCTGTTCGTTACGGTTCAGCGCGCCTTCAACATTGGCCAGGCCAAAGAGCACTTTGGCCTCACCCATGACATTGCCAATCTGCTTGTGCAGTCGCAGCGCATCGGTGAAGTGCGTGCGCGCCTGTTCCTGACAGTCCAGCGCATGTTCAACATTACCCAGGCCAAAGAGCGCATTGGCCTCACCCATAACATTGCCGATCTGCTTGTACAGTCGCAGCGCCTTGGCCAAGTGGGTACGCGCCTGTTCCTGACGGTTCAGCACGCGTTCGACCTCGCCCAGACCCAAGAGCGCATTGGCAACACCCACGACATTGCCGATCTGTTTGTGCAGTCTTAAGGCCCCGGTGCAGTGGGTGCGCGCCTGTTCGTTACGGTTTAGCGCGCCTTCAGCATTGCCCAGACCACCAAGCGCATTGGCTACAACCATGACATTGCCAATCTGCTTGTACAGTCGCAGCGCCTCGGTGAAGTGCGTGCGCGCCTGTTCAAAACGACAATCGGTCAGTGCCTTTGTACCGTGGCCGTAAATCAAATCCGCGTCCGTCATATTTGACACACTCTTGTCCGGTGAGCCATCAAACTTATGCAGGAAGGCGCGTAAGGTTTCACAAACGGCGGCACTCCGGTCGGATGGCTTGGCAATCGATACATGATCGTCATCTGTTGCAACTGGGTCAGCGCCAACACCCGGATGCGCCGACGTGGAATTGACAATCCTCATCCCTTTGATATCACGTGTTTCATAGTAGGTGAAAGTTTCTATTTCGTGCTTTGGCGCGTGATTGCGGTACCGATTGTATAGATTGCCCAAATGCGCATCATGTTCCTTTAGTTCGCCAATGGAGACGGTCGCGCCCAGTACAGTTGAAAAATTGCTTAACATGGACGCTAAGGTAGCACCAGCATGCGGTGTAGCAAGAAATAGTACGGCTTTGGTAGCGGTGATTATCTTGTTATTTGTTGGTTGTATGCTGTCGCTAGAATCACGAAAAATTTGCTTGACCAGCAAGCCTCCCAGGCTGTGGCACACAAAAATGATAGGTCTAAAACCAATGCCCCGCTGGCACAACAGATTAAGCACCTGACCGGAACGCGTGGGGAGTGCCATACTGTGCCCCTCATCCGATCTCACCTTGGAAAATATCTTAGAAATACCAAACCATCTGGATGGGCTGGCCGCATATCCAAGTGACCATACACCGACGTCTTTGAACTCTGCTCCCACCCAATGCGGCCATGATGTGCTCTGATCGTCACCGTGACGCCAGGTTTTAAAAACGTCACCTCCAAGACCGTGAACAAAAATCACATCCGCTATGCGCATTTCAATGTCGGCACCTGATATCGGGTGGAGTTCAGCCATGATTTCCGATCGCCAAATTACTTGCAAGTGCCTGATAAAACACCCAGCATGCCAGCACTAAAAAGTGTAAACGGTTTAGATGTTCCAACATTGCTTTCCCGAACCTCAAGCAACTGTGCAACGTAAGTACCGGCACTTTTTTTATTGTCCCACTCAGCAAGCGATCTAAAATTCCAGCGATCCGATCCTCGTTCCAACACCTTTACCAAATCCGCGTTAGTAGTATTGATATACTCCCCTAGAATTGCTCCAGTATCCTTAGATACAATAAAAGAAGTGCCAAGAATGACGCTACTAAGTGATTTTTTGTCTGAATTGCTAAGAGCCCCATTTTCTATGTCATACACATGCAGCACTTTACATTCATAGGTTAGGTCCCCAGCAAAACAATTTGTGCTACCAAATTGCAATGCGAGTGCTCCAAACAATAAAATCAATCGTACATAGCCAACTGAGTTAGTGGATAACATCGTTTTCATTTATAAAATAATTGACTTCAAATCCGACGCCGACGAGAGGCTAGAAAGCAAAAATAGCTAGCACTCCTAGTTGTCCTATCTCAAAAAATTTTATGCTGAAATTACTCATAAAATTCGTTTTCATTCTTTTTCCGTTATCCATGTACTGGAATAATCACTGCATACGCGAAAAGAGCAGGTGAAGTTTCATCGGATTCATAAGTACCGATGAGCAAGTCTTTTCCAGGGTAATGTTTTGCACCAAGTTCGATCTTTTCTCGGAGTTGTTCTTCCGAATCCGTCAGCCGTCCGTTATACATCGCCTGTTTGAAATTTTCCCCTTCAGTGATAGAAATTCCGTATTTATTCTTTAACTCATAAATCATCGAAATCATGTCATTTTTCCTTTCGATTATTTGTGATCGCGAACACACTTCAATCCCGCCTCCACATGCTCCGCCCAGCCAGTCTTGTGCGTAGCAAACCATGCCTCTGTTTGCTCTTTCGTGACCCCACAGTCAATCTCAATTTGTGCCATTTTATTAGCGGCAAACGCGGCATTGGATGCGGCCCGTTCTTCGGGCGACTGGGTAATTACTTGCAGCAGTGATAGTGCGAAAGCGGTAGCCGGAATACCAACCAGCAAAATCGCAAATTTCGCCAATTTCCCCAAATTCTTGCAGATTGGGAGAAAGACAAAAATAAGAGGTATCCCAATTCCTAAAATAATTATCATCGTTATTTTCCTCTTCAAATCGGAATTAAAGACCTCTACCACATAGACTTTTAGCCTGGCTTCCGCCTGGCACCATCCAGCCGTTGCCACAAGGAAAAATCCAAGAATGATCTTGCCTGCATTGCTTAACAAACGATTCGATGAAACTGGCGTGCACATCGCACTCCCTTGTTAATTTTACACCAATGTCATTAATGTATTATATTTTGATAAACATGTGTGAATCTTCAGTAGTGCATTTACATATATCTCGTATTCCAGAAGCGATTGAACATGATTTATTCCATGCCCCCCATTGAGGGTAAATTAAGATTTTTTTCCACATTACTTAATATTTCTGCTATGTACTCTCAGGCAATTTCTGGCATGGCGCGTTTGTCTTTTGTATCTTCTGGAGAGAGTCATTTATCTAAAATTTTGGGTGGGGCGCTAATGCGTTTGCAAAATTGATTCCTGGTCATACCTAGCGTCTGCATTGCATCTCTTAAAAACTGCTGTTGACTTGATCTTTCCATCAGATAACACGGGCCACAAGTGCCCCCAATCGCACTGAATCGGCATCAATTAGATTTTTCGTGGCTTTCAGCATCTCGTGCCCAAGTAGCTAGAACTCATTTCATAAATAGGGATGAGTGCGAGCAAGGTGATTCAGGATGCCGTGCAAGGCGTCGTCGCCAGCGTCAACCATGGGTCGCAGATGAGCTCTGCCATCAAACAATCCAGCATAGAACAGGCAACTGGCGTCGAACAAGTCCATACCGAAGTCAACACCATCAGCCAGACTGTTAGCAGCAACGCCAGTGTCGTCAACAACCTGGCAAGCGCGTCAACAGTGCTGCTGACGCAAGCCAATTCGTTGACGGCGATCATAGGGCAGTTTATTACATGGAATCGGCAAGGGGTGTGGTGGTAGAAAAGCGAAACAAGTTCAGGATGTTTCGCTTTTCATGAGTCTAAGTTTCAGAATGTGCGTGTGCACGTGATAGCGGCCCCAGACTACAACATCCGTACGAATCAATACTTGGAAAAAATTGGCGTGTTGCCTACACCCGCAGCAATATTGTCGCCTATCGCTATTGAGTAACTATAATTGCCATTTGGGACTTTCGTTTTTTCCCACTGGATGCCGTCACAGCTATAAAAGATATAGTCGCCATCAGTAGTAAAGCTGGACGCAAGATCGACCGCCATCAATTGGCCGCCGCCTGCAACGATTGCATTACCATTTACGGGAAGGAAGGCTCGCCCTTTCGCGACAGTTTTCCAGTTAACGCCGTCGCTGCTGTTGGCAATATTGCCTTGGCTATCAACAGCCACATACATGCCGTTAAAGTACTGCATGCCAGTTATACCAGTCGTCGGAAATGTACCGTCGCCAACGATTTTTTGTGTCTGCCAGGTATTACCATCGCTGCTGACATATACATTGAGACCTGCACCGGCATAGAATTTTCCATTGGCAAATGTGCTCCAGCCAAAGACATAAACTTTAAGATCAGCCGCATTTGCTGCGGCATACCAATTCCGGCCATCAGCGCTCCAGATGATTTTTCCATCACCACCGACCAGTATAAATCTCCCGTTGCCATAGGACATACTCTTGGGGTCAAAATATGGAAGTGCTTGCAAAGATGGATTGGCGCTGTCGCCAATAATCAGGTTATCCCAACTTGTACCATCGATCGTGCTTGATGCCATCATTCGCTTATCCGTTAGCCCACCAGCCTGGCCAACCATGTAGATTTTTCCCAAGGCATAAGTCAATGCATAGCCACCATGTACACCAGAAGAAGTCACGTTAACCCAGTTTTCGCCATCCCGACTTATTACTGCCTTTCCGTACCCTATTCCCAAAAACACGCCATTGCCATAAACCACATTATTAAAGTATTCCAACTTTTGCCCTACCCCGTCCACAGCAGTCCAAGTCCGTCCGAACTTATTGGTGCAGCCTTGCCCCGATACAGTCCCGGCGTTGGCTCCAACAGTGGCACCGCCACTATTTGCAGAGCCGCCACTGCCACCACCGCAGGCAGATAAGACAAGAGCGATAGAAAGTATTGCTGTATTTTGAAATTTCATCATGTCAGATTAAAAATGGACCAGCATTGACTACCTTACGTGTCAGTCAAGTGAATCACGAAAAAAAGGAAAATAAAAAACGAGAAATAAGAAAGGCTGGTGATTGTAACAAAAATAAATGCGATTCAAACCACTCCACCACTCACCCATGCAACGTAGTCGGCACCGCCGCCCGTATCATTTCGATAAACCGCCGCAAACGTACTGGATAGAAGCGGGCATAGGGGTAGACCAGGTTCACGGGCAAGGCTGAGGCTTGCCATTGCGGGGCCAGTTGTACCAGGCGGCCTGCGGCCAGGTCGTCGGTCAGTATCCAGGTGGAACCTATTCCTACCCCCAGGCCTTCCAGCGTTGCGGTACGCAGGGCGTAGAGGTTGTCTGTACTCAGGCGGGGGGTGAAGGACAGGCGCTGGATTTCGCCGGTGTGTACGTGGTGCAGGAATACTTCATTGCGGTAAAACGTGCGCAAAGACAGCCATGGCAAGCCTGCCAGATCAATGGCCTGCTGCGGCACTGGTCTGCCGGCCAGCACGGACGGTGCGGCGACAACGATGCGTGGTACTTCGGCCAGCTTGATGGCCACCAGCGAAGAGTCGGTGACTTCGCCGACCTGGATGGCGCAGTCTATGCCGGCAGAGATGAAGTCTTGCAGCGAGATGTCGTCATGCAGCAGCCATTCGACCGATACACGCGGATAGCGCTTGAGGTAATCGGCCAGCGGTTTGATCAGGCGTTCCTGCCCGAAGGCGTGCGGTGCGACTACCCGCAACACGCCTTCTGGTTCTTCATTGGTGCCGCGTATATCCGATTCCAGCGTGGCCCAGCTGACCAGCAGGTTTCTGGCATGTTCGTAGCAACGCTCGCCATCCACAGTAAGACGCATGCTATGGGTAGAGCGATGCAGCAGGCGCACGCCCAACAATTGTTCCAGCGACTGCAGGCGGCGGCTGACTGTCGGCTGGGTCGTGCCCAACTGGACGGCAGCAGCAGAAAGATTGCCTGCCTCGACGATGCGGACGAAGGTCTGCATCAGTTCTATGCGGTCACCTGCCCCTGTCATCAGGGCCGCTGTGGCCACATTGGCGGCATTGTCAGCATTATCGGGGCGAGGAATAAGTGTCTTGATCATACGCTAAATGTATAACAAATCTGCAAGCCATGCTACTACCGTTTTATTTTGCGGCGCAATACACTGGTTTCAATCGTTAAATCCTCACGAAACCAAGGAGCAAGCCATGTCTTCCATTCATAATCCGCATGATCAGAGTGCATCAGGCCGGCCGACCCCTGCTCTGGTACTGCATACCACTCACGTAGCGCAATCAAGCAACAATAGCAGTGAGGTACACCAGCAGCCTTCTTCATCGCTGGTGCTGTTGCTGGCCAGTGGCGCCAGTCTGTCGGTGGCATCGCTGTATTACAGCCAGCCCATGCTGGGCATACTGGCTACGGAGATTGGTGTCAGCGACCTGGATATCGGCTTTGTGCCTACCCTGACGCAATTGGGCTATGCGCTGGGTATCTTGCTGCTGGCACCGCTGGGTGACAAACATGATCGCCGCAATATCATTCTTATCAAAGCCGGTTTGCTGGTGGTGTCGCTGATTGCGGCAGCTTTTGCGCAGTCACTCAGCGTACTGTTAATCGCCAGTCTGGCTATCGGGCTGACCGCCACCATGGCGCAGGATATTGTGCCCGCCGCTGCCACGCTGGCGCATGAATCACGGCGCGGCAAGGTGGTGGGTACGGTCATGACCGGTCTGTTGATGGGCATCTTGCTGTCGCGTGTTATCAGTGGTTTTGTGGCAGAACATTTTGGCTGGCGCACGATGTTTGTGCTGGCTGCTGCCGGTGTTTCATTGATCGCTGCCGCCATCTGGCGCGGGTTGCCGCATTTTGTGCCGACCACCAGCTTGAGCTATCGCGCCTTGCTGGGTTCGCTGCTGGGCCTGTTGCGCCGTCACGGCACGCTGCGTCGTGCTGCATTGGCACAGGGTTTTCTGGCGATGGGCTTCGGCGCTTTCTGGTCCACTTTGGCGGTGATGCTGCATGCAGAGCCGTTTCATATGGGTAGTGCGGTCGCGGGTGCCTTTGGTCTGGCTGGCGCGGTTGGCGCACTGGCGGCCCCCATGGCTGGCCACCTGGCCGACAAACATGGGCCAGGTGTAGTGACCAAACTTGGTGCGGGTCTGACAGCGGTATCTTTTGCGGCAATGAACCTCAGCCCTTTGCTGTCGCCCGCTGCGCAACTGTGGTTGCTGGGTATAGGCACTGTCGGCTTTGACCTGGGAGTACAAACCACATTGATCGCCCATCAAACCATCGTGTATGGCATAGACCCTGGCGCACGTAGCCGCCTGAATGCGGTGCTGTTTGTTGGCATGTTCATCGGCATGGCGGCAGGTGCCACACTGGGCAGTGCCCTGTTGGCGCAATGGGGCTGGACAGGCGTAACCGGCCTGGCGACTGTGACAGCACTGGCCGCACTGGCGGTGCGGTTTTGGAAGGTACCTGCCGACCAAGCTTGATTGGTCAGGAGCGAATTTAAGCTCGAATGTCAGTTTGAATATCAGCTCTGCAGTTTTCTTGCAGAGCTGATTTGTTATGTGGTCGCCACCGGCACTTGCAGGCGATGCATACCTTTTGCGTCCAGGCTGATATCCACCCTGGTGCCGCGATAGCTGAGGCGCAGCGCTGCGCCTGGTGGCCCCTGTAGGGTCGCTGACACCAGCTTGCCAGCACGCCACTGCATATCCACACTCAGCCCACCGCGTGCGCGCATGCCTTTGACTTCACCTGATGGCCAGGCGGAAGGCAAGGCTGGCAGCAGGAAAACTTCCCCACCCCAGGACTGCAGCAGCATTTCCATGATACCGGCTGCGCCACCAAAATTGCCATCGATTTGAAATGGTGGATGGGCGTCAAACATATTGGGGTAGGTACGCTTGGGGCCGGTCAATGCCTTTAATATGCTGTGCGCGTGATCACCATCGCCCATGCGTGCCCACAGGCAGATACGCCATGCCGTACCCCAGCCTGTGGCCAGGTCGCCGCGCTGGCGCAAGCTGTTTTTTGCGGCTTGCAACAAATCTGGTGTATCACGCAGATTGATCTGGCTGCTGGGATAAATGGCATACAGATGGGAAACGTGGCGATGATGTTGTTCGGGAGCCTGCGTATCCCAGTCATCCAGCCATTCTTGCAATTGTCCGGCTTTTCCAATCCGGTCGATTGCTATTTGCGGCAAAGCCTTGGCGATGCGCTCAATCACGGCCGGTTGTTGTTTCAGCAGACGCGCCGCTTCCAGTGTGTTTTTAAACAAGTCGCGCACGATCTGGCGATCCATGGCCGGGCCAGCGCACAACGAGGTTCCAAACGGATGCGAATTTTCTGGCGAGAGTGAGGGCGAAGTAATTAAACCCCGGCCTTTGGGATCTTCAATCAAGGTGTCCAGGAAAAACGCTGACGCCCCCAGCATGACCGGAAACAGTCGCGTCAGTACGTCCGCATCGCGGCTGTAATCATAATGATCCCATACCGAGTTGCATAACCATGCGCCGCCACAAGGCCACAGGCCCCAGCGCGGCCCATCGTTGGGCGAAGCTGCGCGCCACAGGTCCGTATTGTGATGTGTTACCCAGCCGCTGGCGTTATACATGGTCCTGGCAGTTTTGGCACCCGTCACTGCCAGGTCTTCGACCAGGCGCAGCAATGGTTCCACGCAAGCCCCCAAGCCGGCGGGGTCTGCCGGCCAGTAGTTCATTTGCGTATTGATGTTGATAGTATATTTGCTGCCCCATGGCGGGTTGGTGCCTTCGTTCCAGATACCCTGAAGATTCGCTGGCTGTGTACCGGGGCGCGAGGAAGAAATCATCAGGTAACGTGCGTACTGAACATACAAGGCAGACAAGGCAGGGTCTTCTGTGGTTTCGGCAGCAGCAATACGGATGTCCGTGGGGTGGGCTGCCTGCGCCGTGCTACCCAGGGCTATGGACATGTTGTTGAACAGCGCCTGATGATCGCGGATGTGATTACTCTTGAGCAGTTCATAAGGCTTTGTTGCAGCCTGCTCGGTTTGACGCCTGACCAACGCCACCGGGTCACCGCTGACATCGTGGTAATTGACATAGCTGGTAGCAGCGGCGATCAGTAATGTCACGGTCCGCGCCTCGCGGACTTTCAACACACTGTTTGCCAGACTGGACTTGCCGTCGGCAAGCACCTTGATACGCAGTGCATAACGCAAACCAGGCAAGCCCGATTTGCCCGATTTGCCATCCGCGCCAGGTTCGTTGCTACCCGTGATCAGGACAGCGTCTTTGCCGTCAGCGACCATCGTGGTGTCGGTGCTCAACACCCCTGCCGCTTCCGTCTTCAACCATTCAACCGTTGTCGGTTTGCTTAAACCATCGGCACCTTGATAATCAGAGGATGGATATTTCACCTTGCGTGGGCTGCGGTAGGCAAGTTCAATATCCAGCCTGGCTTGTTCTGCCGTCATATGCATGACGATGACCTGGTCTTGCGCCGACACAAACGCTTCGCGCACGAATGCGCCATCCGCTGTCTGGTATGAAGTAGTGTTGATCGCCGTTGCAAGATCAAGCTGGCGTTCATATTGCCTGGGCTGCGTCGCGCCCGTCAACGTCAGCAACACATCACCCAGGCTGCCATAGGGCATCAGCTTCAGAGGGTTGCCCATCATATAGTTACCGGCAAGATCCGCTGCTTCTTTGTATTTGCCATCGGCGATCAGTTGCCTAACTTCTGGCAAGGCTGTACGCGCATCCGGGTTGTCTGGCGTATACGGTGCGCCAGCCCATAAGGTATCTTCATTAAGTTGCAGGCGCTCTTGCGCCACGCGGCCAAAGACCATCGCACCCAGGCGGCCATTACCCAGCGGCAGCGCCTCTTCCCAACAAGATGCTGCTTGCTTGTACCACAGTGTATTCGTGTTTTTTAATGACTGTGTATTTTGCGCCATAAGCAGCGCTGGCGTGCCATACAAACCGGCCATGCCCAGCATCAAATTGCGCCGGGTCTGGTTAAAGCTTACCGCCCTGGTGATTTTTTTGACAGTCAGTTTTTTGCGCATGATGAAATCAGCTCCAACGATAAGGGAAGGCAGGTATGCTTGAAATGCGTAGGGCATAAAACCGGAATTGCTCTTGATTTTCCATGGGCATTACAACAATAGCGAGTAGTGAAGTCTTTTTTTGAAGTCAATTCTTTGCTGCGTGTCCTAAATAAAGTAATCACAACAATGACCAGGGAAACTATCAACAACAGCGTGACGACATAAAGAGGCTGTGCGATAGAGACTTGTGCTGGCTTGTGATCTTTTGGGCTATCTGGCTATCGGGCTATCGGGCTACCGAAAGTAACTGGCTGCTAAGCCTGAAAAAGCAGCTAGCCAACATGCTGACCTCATCGCCTTGGCAAATTAAATTTGCGATGTGACTGGCAACACCTGGCAAGCCATTTTTTTCCGTTCGGCAGCAGCTTGACCAGGATCACATCATTCTCACGCATGTCAATTTTGATGCTGGCCCTGGTCGATTGGTGTACCTTCACCTGGCGAAGCTCGGGCTTGTCTGTCGTCAAATCTTGCAATGCTTGCAGTTGCGTCGTACTCAGCTTAGCGGGCGAACCCATTTCCAGATATGCGGTGTGGGCATCATTCGATCTGAAACCAGTGCGGTAAATGTAGGCGGTGTAATTTCCTGGTTCCAGGCCACTGACATCCAGTTCCAGCGGTGCAATTGCCTTGCTTGGCTGCACGGTAGTATAGAAACCACGGTTGCTCTTGTTCTGCACAGGTTGATGAAAATCCCATGCCAGCACCTGCAGTGCCTTGTCTGTGTGCGTGGCATAGCTTTGCGTATCTTGGGTGGCAATGACAGACTCGCCCAACTGATGCAGGTATTTGTAGGCAAAATAGGCAGGCTTGCGTATCCCTTCAGGATTGAGCAAACCAAAACCACCTTGAAACGGCGCGGTTGGCGGACCTGGTTCTTCAAACAGGTCGGTGTAAGTCCAATAACTCATGCCCTGCACCGCGCCCTCGGTGGCTTTCAATTTGCTGAGGATATAAGCGGCACTGATGTAAGAATCGTGCACCGGATCACGCGGTGTATAACTGGTGCTCCACTCGGTAAAGAACAGTGGCAACTCTGGATACGAAGACGCTGTGATTTGTGCTCGCACCTTGTGTATATCACCGGACACGGCGTTAGGTGAAACGGATAATTTGGTGTCACTTGCACCATTCTCATCAAGGAATCCACCATCGACACCATAGGTGTGGGTGGTGACAAAATCAACCGGTGCGCCCGTCTTATGGGTGAACGCCAAAAATTCAGGCACCCAGGCAGCACCGGCGGTGGCAGGCCCGCCTACCCGCAGTTGCGGGTCTATGGCCTTGATGGCGCGGGCGCTTCTTTCATATAAATCGAAATAGGCTGCCTGATCTGCCTTTTCCCAGAAACCGTCAAGATTCGGTTCATTCCAGACTTCAAAATACCAGCTTCTGACTTCTTCTACACCATAACGGGCTTGCAGGTGGCGTACAAAATTATCCACCAGTGCCGTCCACTTTAGCGGGTCGGGATGCGAAGTATTTCCTTTCCAGTAAAAGATCGTCTGCTCAGAGCTTCGCATTGCATGTGGCGTGAAACCCAGTTCGACAAAGGGTTTGATGCCCATACCCAACATGCGGTCAAACAGATAATCAATTTTGGTCCAGTTATAGACCGGTTTGCCGTCAGCTTCAGTATATGTGCCCAGGACATCATGAAAAATGCCATGGAAGCGTAAATAGCGAAAACCCAGTTCATCCTTCACAGTCCGCAATTGCGCCAGACTGTCTTCCCTGATCAGCGTACCCGGATAGTCAGAACCAACGGATAAATCAGCAAAGTGATCACGTTGCACAACCGGCGCGTTGACATCAACACTGATGCGACGCACCTCGGCAGCGTGTGAAAAACTGAGCAAAAGCGGCGTCGCCAAAGCGAACAGCAGGGGTTTTAACATGGCGGGAGTCTCGTATTATTAGAATAAACAGCTTTATTTGAGCTTGCATTCTGCTGCGCCCTGCCGTCTGGCGCAATTACGAAAACCGCCAGTCCGGGGAATGATAACGATGAATACCAGCAAGATTCCACCAATAATCTAACTTGCCGCAGTGCGGCATTTTGAGGCCCCACATTAAGCCGCATTCAGCTTGGTTCTATATTCAACCGGTGTGAAGGTGTCTTGCTTTTAGAAATTCCCTCCCCCAAAAAACCAGCTTCAGGCAGGCTCACCAAAGCCATAAGCTGCTGAAAATTGTCGCACAGAAATTCCATCAAAAAAAACCAGAATCAATTCCACTTTAAATCCACTTTCCTTATCGAAAATTTGCCGTTCAAGTTCAGGCTGTGGGTTTAAAACATCAGTCCACTTCTATAACTGGCAAATTTAAAAAAATAATTTATCCAATAAAATCATATGCATACACGATATAACCATGACAAAATAGAAACCAATCAAACATCGCATAGATACCACTTAGATACCGATTGACAACCTGTTTAGCCATCACTAAAGTTCGTGACATCCCGTGTAGTTGTTTCGAGTGGTAGTTAACTCAGAATGAATTTTTATGATGCAGCGGGTGGTACCGAAAATAGTCACTGTCGTCTATGTCAAGTGCGTAAGGTATTTGGGGGAGTAAGCAATTTTTTGTAATGACCTGAAGTGGTCGGCAGGTCTTAACCGAAGGAGAACTAAATGCAAAATAAATTGAGTCCGATGAGAAGTAATCTAACGCCGATGGCATCCGCAGTTGCACTTCTGGTCATGAGCGTCGCCATGCAAGCGCAGGCACAAGAAACAGAAAAAGCAGCAAAACCAAAAGAACCACAAGAAGTGGTCGTTACTGGTATTCGCGCATCGCTGCAACAGTCCATGAATCAAAAACGTAATGCAGATACTTTCGTTGAAGTCATTACTGCTGAAGACATCGGCAAGATGCCGGATAAAAACGTTGCCGACTCACTGCAACGCGTACCTGGTGTCAGCGTGGCTGCCGCAGGCGGTGGCGAAGGCAGCTTTGGTGAAAATGACCGTGTTGCCCTGCGCGGCACACCGTTTGGCCTGACCTTGACGACCTTGAACGGCCATTCTGTTTCCAGCGGTGACTGGTTTGCCGATAATATTGTTGGCGGTGGCCGCAGCGTGAGCTTCTCGCTGTTCCCATCTGAACTGATCGGCCGTGTGACAGTACACAAAGGTTCACAAGCCAACCTGCTGGAAGGCGGCGCTGAAGGCGTAGTGGATATCGAAACACGCAAACCGCTGGATTTCAAAAAACAATTCAATGCCCAGGCCAGTATCGGCATGGTCAATTCTGAAAATTCCAGCAAATCCGATCCGCAGATAAGTGGCATGGTCGCATGGAAAAATGATGCGTCCACCATGGGTATCCTGGTGCAGGGTTTCCATCAAAAACGTACGCTCAGCCGTGCCGGGCAAGAGAATCAGATCTGGTGGGACAAGGTTGATGTTGGCAGCCCTATCGACAGCGCCATCAAAGGTGCGGGTACAGCCAATACAGCGACTTCACCGGCATCTGGTGCCATCACCAACTTCCTCGGTGGTACTGCCTGGTTTGAACAGCAGCGTACCCGTCAGGGCGGTTTGATCGACTTCCAGTTCAAGCCATCGAACGATGTGAACATAGATGTGACCGCCTTCCAGTCACACCTGGATGCACCAAACATCAACCACAACTTCATGCAGTCACTGGGCCGTTTTGTGGGTCCATCCTGGGCGACCACAGGTTTCCCTTCCAGCGCCATCACCGGCACCTTGAGCCAGGGCGTCATCAGCCAGTTAAACGTGGGTAATCCGGCAGGTTGCATCCCTTGTAGCGGCATGTCCAGCGCAGTGCAGGAAATTTTCTCCCGCCCTATCGCAGAAAGCCAGTCACAGTTCTTTAACATCGACGGTTCAGTCCGTGTTAACGACCGTTTCACTTTGAGCGGCAAACTGGGCACCACAAAAGGCCTGGGTAATACCGTCAGCGGCGCCATGGGTATCTGGATGCCATGGACAGGTGGCAGCTACACCATCAACGGTACCGACAAGGCAGTGACGTATGTCACGCCGGGTGCAGACAAGTTCTCTATCGGTGGCTTCAACAATGGCGCACCTGGTACGCCTGGCGCACCGTACACCTACGGTTCTCACGTCACCGCCAACGATAAAGAAGATTATGCACAAATCGACGGCGTGTATAAAACCGACCTCACCAGCATTCCTACCGTTCGTTTTGGTTTCCGCGCAGCAGAACACAAGCGTGAACTGAGCTCTATCGGTGTCAATGCATTGCCAGGTTTGTCGAATGCAGCCAACCTGCCAATGTCCGGCCTGACGGCTTTCCCTGGCATCTTTAATGACCTGGGTGCAAATGGTGCCGGTTACTGGACTTTCTCTCAGTCTGCAGTGAATGCCTGGCTGTCCCAGTACACCAACTACAGCGGTCACCTGCTGCAAAATGAGTTCACCATCAAGGAACCAACCCAGTCGGCGTACGTGATGGCTGATTTTGGTGGTGAAGGCTTCAGTGGCAATTTTGGTGTCCGTGTTGCCCGCACCAGCGAAGAAGTTACCCGTAACGAAATCGGCCCATCTGGCAACTTTGAGCCGAAAACCTATAAGAACAGCTATGTCGATTTCCTGCCAAGTGCTAACTTCCGTCTGGATGTGACCAAGGATATCGTCGCTCGCTTTGGTGTTTCCCGCACCATGGCACGCCCTGAACTGGGCCAGATGGCTGGTCTGGATCTGCGTGACGTACAGGGTACAGGCAACGGTGGTAACCCTAACCTGAAACCTATCCGTGCCAACACGGTTGATCTGGGCGTGGAATGGTATTTCGCACCGAAATCCATGGTGTCTGCCGATCTTTTCTATTCGGCTCTGGATGGTTACGTGACCTATGGCGCAAGCACAGGCACGTTCTACAACCAGATCCAAAAGAAAAACACTGTGTACGCGATGAGCACACCAATCAATACACAAGCTGAAGTCAAGGGTCTGGAATTGTCTTACATCCAGGCATTGCCAGCCGGCTTTGGTATCAACGCCAACTACACCTACACGCTGGGCAAGGAAACCGGTCAGGCTCCTGGTTCCAAGTGCGGTGATGTACTGGCCCCGGATTGTACTTTGATCGGTACTTCCAAAAATGCGTATAACCTGGGTGTATTCTATGAAGACAGCAAGTTCAGTGCACGTCTGACATACAGCTATCGTTCCGGCTTCCTGAACGGTACCAGCCGTAACAGCGCTGCCTACCAGAACGATATTGGTACTTTGTCTGCCACCCTGGCTTACCAGATCAGCGACAATTTCTCGATCTCTCTGGATGGCAAGGACTTGAACAATCCCCTGGTCAGCTCGGTCACCAAAACCCCAGGCGCAGCAGATTTGCCGGCATCCCTGTATAAAAATGGTCGCCAAATCTTCCTGACTTTGCACGCCAAGATGTAATTTGTTACGATCAGGCGGAGGGCCCGGATATTTTTGCCCTCTTCCCGATTTTTTAAAGTGATGGCGCGCTTTGCCCCATCACTTTTTTTTCATTGACATGCTGTATTGCCAGATATGCTAACGATTGTATCTACAGTCTAGGACCATGACCATGCAAGAACCCATCAAAAAAATCATGATCGTCGGGGGTGGCTCTGCCGGATGGATGGCAGCCCTGATTATTGCCAACTCGGTCAAGGACAAGGGTGTGGAAATCACCGTTGTCGAATCACCGACGGTAGGTGTCATAGGTGTTGGCGAAGGTTCCACACCAGTGTTGAAAAAGTTTTTCGATAACCTCGGCATACAGGAAAGCGAATGGATGCCAGAGTGTAATGCCACCTACAAGTCCGGCATCACCTTTGATGGCTGGTCCACCAAACCTGGCCATGAAAGTTATTTCCACCAGTTTGCCACCATGGTGGATAACCTGACACTGCCGGTCTTTGTGAATAACGTCAAGGCGCGCCTGCAAGGTGCAGACGTGTGCGCCCTGCCAAACAAGTTTTTCCTGTCTTCTGAACTGGCAGACCAACACCTGGCCCCTATCGCCGCCCACCACTTTCCTTTTTTCACCACCTACGGCTATCATTTTGATGCCATGCTGCTGGGCAAATACCTGCACAAGAAAGCCTTGCAAATGGGTGTGTGCCACGTCAGTGCCCACATTACGGATGCGCGACAGGATGCCAGCGGCAATATCACCGCAGTGGTGCTGGAAGACGGCAGCAGCATGCAAGCAGATTTCTTCGTTGACTGTTCCGGCTTTGCTGCACTGCTGATAGGCAAAACCCTGAAAACACCTTTTGTCAGCTATGCCGATAATTTATTCAATGACGCCGCGATTGCCATGCCATCGGATATCGGCGACGCGATACCCACGCAAACCATCTCCACCGCCATGAAACATGGCTGGTCGTGGCGCATCCCGTTGCAGAACCGCTTTGGCAATGGCTATGTGTACAGTTCGTCCTTCACCACGGCAGACCAGGCGGAGCATGAACTACGCAGCAAGCTGGGTCTGCTGGAATCAGACACCCAGGTGCGCCACCTGAAGATGAAACTGGGACGTGTCGAAAAACACTGGAACAAGAATTGTCTTGCGGTTGGCTTGTCTCAGGGTTTTCTGGAACCGCTGGAAGCAACCGCCTTGTACCTGACGCAAATGACTGCCGCCATCTTTTGCCTGTTCCTGGAAAAAGGCGATCTCAGCGAGCAGGCCCAACAAGTCTACAACCAGGAAATCAATGATTATTTTGATGGTCATCGCAACTACATCATTGCCCATTACAAAACCAATACCAGGACCGATACGGACTACTGGAAGGCCAATGCAGCCAACCTGAATGGTATCCCCGACTCGCTCAAACACATTTTTGCCGCCTGGCTGGAAGGGCGTGATCTGGGGGATGAAATCCGTCGGCAAAATATAGAAAAGTATTACCCTATAGGTTCCTGGTATGCATTAATGGCAGGTATGGGCCTGTTCCCGGAAGCCGATGCAAGCGCAGCGGATACCGGCCAGGACAAAGCAAACCCACTGGGTGATTTCATACAGCGCTGCGCCCTGAATTTCCAGGATCATCGCAGGTTTTTGTCCACGCACAGACCAGCCATGTAAGCTACTTGTGAGTTAAGGATGGAAGTAACAATGAGATAAAACAACATGCACAAAGGTAGCAAATGCAAACAGACGTGCATTTTTGCCAGTTTTTCGGCTAAACTCAAGTCAAACTGGCAAAAAAATACACCTTTTCGTGCATGCCCATCAATTACCTCGCAAACCTGACATCACCCAAGCGCACTCCCCGGTCTAATCTGCACCTGGGAGTGAGTCTTGCATGTGTAGCCGGGGCTTTGAATGCAGGTGGTTTTTTGGCCGTCGGACAATACACTTCCCACATGACCGGCATGCTTTCTTCTGCCGCGGACGACCTGATACTGGGTAAGCTACTGCCCGCTTTTGCCGCATTGTTCATGCTGGTTGCTTTTGCCTGGGGTGCGGCCTGTACGTCCCTGATCGTCAACTATGCCAAGCGCAACCAGTTTCGCTATATCTACACACCAGTCTTGCTGCTGGAGGCCAGCTTGTTACTGGTTTTCGGCCTGGTTGGGACTGAATTGCAGGAACATGCGGTGATCACCGTCTCTTTCACCACTGTCTTGCTCTGTTATGTGATGGGCTTGCAAAATGCCCTGATCACAAAAATCTCCCATTCTGAGATACGCACTACCCATGTCACGGGTCTGCTCACTGACATCGGCATAGAACTAGGCAAGATGATTTATTGGAACAGGAATAAAGACGAAGTTCATCATGAAAATGAAGTGAGTGCTAATTTACAAAAACTGCATTTGCATGGCTTGCTGGTGTTCTCTTTTTTTTCTGGTGCGGTAACAGGCGCTTATGGTTTCAAGCATTTTGGTTTCATTTCCACATTACCGATCGCCACCGCACTGGTCGTTTTGTCGCTGGCACCACGGTTCAGGAAAAACTGATGATCGGTTTTCAATAGACAATAGCAAGAGCACGTCCACCATATCGACCACGGCGACCACGGCGACTCAAGCTATTTTTTTAGTTATTTAATCAATTAACCCGTATGTCCATATCTGATCCAGCCAATTTATTTCAGCGTGTGCCAGAGTTGCGCACCTTCAGCGATGATCCGAAAATCAGCCGGGCCATAGAATCTGGTGACCCATTCAAGGTCTATCGTTCTTTAGTGCTGGCTCGCCTGTTCCGCCGCCTGCCACAGCACAAGAATCTGCTCAAGGAATTGACCAACGAACGCCGCCTGTTTGCCAAGCCATTGAAAGGCACGCCATCACTGGGGACGATCAACTCAGTCGGCTTCAGTTTTGTTGGTGAATCAGAGCGGGACACCGATGGTAGCCATATTGCCTTGCACGCTTTCGTCATCTTGTTTGGAATACCACTCGTCCCTATGGGTTCATATGTGGTGCTCAGCACAGGCGACAGGCAATGGCAAATCTATGCCCGCGCACCTTTGGGCATCATGGGCTGGCTATATACACGCGGCCTGGCACTGGCTTTGGTCATCATGGTCTTGTCGGGCGCAGCACATAGTTATCATGAAGCCAGCAACCAGGATTTGACGATACTCAATGGCTTTGATGTACCGGTAAAAGTAAAGATTGGTGATCAGACGCTGACGGTGGCAGCAATGGACCGTGCCACTTTGACTTTGCCAGTAGGTCATTTACTGGGTGAAGCCAGCGCCGACAAGGCTGGCGTCATAGATACGTATGACCAGTCTCTGGAAAGTAACGACCGCCATAACGTATGGAATATCGCAGGTGCTGCACCACTGGTAGCAAATACCATCATCTACCGTAAAGTAAAACCCGCCACTCCTGATCAGGGAGGGAGTCAGATTGTGTATTGCGGTAAGCGGCTGCTGGAGTTTTCCGACATCCAATACCTGTTCACAGAACCGCCGCAAACCTTAAGCATGAGCAAGCACCAGGACACACTCAGCGTGAAGCAATTGACCGTCATCACACAGGCAGGTACGCCAGGCGTGATGTCTTGCCTGAACTATGCATTCTCACATGGTCAGGAAAAAGACATGCTGCCTGCACTGGAAGCCAATGCTGCTCTCAAGGGTTGGGAATCACGCTCCACTGAAATTGCCCTGTATGTCGCGAACAGTATCTCCCATGCAGAAGCATTGCGCCTGAACCGTAAAATCTTGAAGCTACACCCGGAAGACGTCATGCTGGAGCGTAGCATTCAGGATTTGCGTGATGACATCGGTGAATATGAAACTATGCTGAAGGAATATGCACAACGTGCCAGCCAGCATGCTGACTCTTCATCTGAACAATATTTGTATGCTTCCTTACTCAGCGGTATCGAAGGTTTACAGGCCATGCAGGATTTGGCACAAAAATTCCCGAAAGATGCCAATATCTTGCGCAGCCTGATCTGGCGGAAGTATATCCATGGTGACAGCCGTGGCGCTGCGCAGGATTTGCTACAACTGCATACGCTCTCGCCAGAAAATGCCAGCCGCTTATTTGATACAGAGATCAGGCTATTGCTGGCACAACAACGGGCGGGCGAAGCACTTACATTGCTGGATGCCGCAGTCAATAACAGCAAGGGCACGGAAAGAGCTGCACGTGCGCTGGAATTCAGTGAAGTTGCCCGGCAAATAGGTAGTAGCGATCCTGACAAATATTTGCGCAGCATGCCTGAAGATGACGATAATAAACTGCTGGACATTTACCGCGCAAAAGCCGGCCTGTCGCCGAATAATGTAGCAAATCGTGAGCTTCCTGCGGTTAAACTTTCACAAAGCCTGCGCAGCTCACCACAGCAGACACTGGATTTGATGAAGCGTTTCAGCACGATACAGGTACGCGCGCATCTGGGCACAGATCAACTGGCACTGCTATACGGCGAGGCCAGCCGTATTAACGACCAAGCCACAAAAGATAAACTGCAAGCGTTGATGCCGATGCACAAAGCAGATTTGTCGGTTTTTGAGCAATTTGTACGGGGTGAAAAGGTCAATCTGAATGAGGTGGACTTTGAAACCGATGTGCTGGCTGCAGCCTATTTTATCCGTTCACGCAATCCGCAACTGTCGTCACAAGAACGGCAAAATCTAAGGCAGTTGGCGGCAAAAACAGATGTGCTGCAAGGTATAGTCAGCACGGCAATCAAGCAATGGCAAAGCTGAGCTTAATTATGAAAACTGATCATCAACGCAAACCACAACAGACTAATTTGACCCGCCGCGCTGGCTTGGTCGTTGCCCTATGGCTGGGTTTCTGGATACTCGCTCTTGGCCTGGTTATTGGTCTGGCCTGGGTACCGCTTACCCAGATCAATCACCGTTCCTCGCTACAGTTTTCTGGTATCGTCGCAGGTATCGCCGCCTTGACGCTGGCCTATTCCCTGCGTCCACGCAGCAAAGAAAAAAAGAGCAACACGACCGTCAAGCCTTTGTCACGCCAGACCGCCGCCCCACTGTATGCTTTGGTAGAACGCATCGCCAGGGAACTCAAGGTGGATGCACCCGTCCATATCCATTTGATCGGTGTCGCATCTGCCTTTATCAGTGGCAAAAAGAACTGGCGCGGTAAAATAAAAGAGCTTGAAGTCGGCTTGGGTCTGCCTTTGCTGGGCACGCTGTCAGAAGCGGAACTGGGCTCGGTCATCGCCCACGAATTTGGTCACTTTGTCGCTGGCGATTTGTCGCTGGGGCCCTGGGTATACCGTACCCGCACTGCGATTGCCTATACCGTCACCGATCTCGATGATTCCATGTTTTTCCTGGATGTGTTTTTCCGTTACTACGGTAAATGGTTTTTGAAATTATCTGCCGCTGTATCGCGCGGGCAGGAATTTGCCGCTGATGCATTGGCTGCAAAAAAATTTGGCCCAGCAGCCACCCGTAGCGCGCTGGAGAAAGTCCATTTGATCTCACCGATGTGGTCCAGCTATCTCGACTATGAGCTTGGTCCTGCATTAAATCGTGGTGCCCGCATGCCTATCTTTGAAGGTTTTCGTCGCTTTTGCAAACCAGGGGTGAAGCGGGCCGATATTCAAGCTGCGATTAACTATGCCGAATCGCATGCCACCTCAGAATTTGATACCCATCCCAGCCTGGAAGAAAGAGTGGCCGCTATCGTTCCTGGTGCGAGACCCAGTTTTCCCCCGCTGTCACAATGCCTGCATTTACTGGGTGGGGAAGAAGAAACAGAGAATGCCTGGTATGCCCTGTTTGAAAAAGAAAAATTGCAGCAGTGCGATTGGGACCGCTATGCCACAGAAGTCTTGCAGCAACAGAATATGCAAAGATTCGCCGGTAGCTGGATGGACCCGCAAACCCTGCCCTTGAATGAACTGGTGAAAATGGCGACTGATCCGAATGGCTTATGGGAAAGGCTCAGGCCAGAAGGCATCAGCTTTTTGTCACCAATGGGCAAGCGTTTTTATGTACTGGAAATCATGGAATCCTGGATCACTGCCTGCCTGACCCATTATGGTTATAAAGCCAGCCTGATACCTGGCCAGACATTGACCATGACACGCTCTGACACCTGGGTCATTCCATCCGAATTGCTGCAGGCAGCATTGCAATCCAAACTGACGGTCGCTTATCTGATTGGATTGCAGACAGAGACTGCAACGCCAGATTAGTCGGCTGGCTTAGCTCGCTAACTAAGTTAGTTAACTTAGCTGGCTCACTTGCTATCAAACCTGATGGGCTTTTTGCAGGCGTTTTTCCAGCCGTCTTTGTACTACTTCAAAACACAGGCTGAGCGCCCAGTACACGCAGGCTGCGGCAATATACAGGGGCAAGGGGCGAAAACTGGTGGCGATGACTTCCTTGGTGGCCAGCATCAATTCGGTCACGGTGATGACCGATACCAGCGAGGTATCCTTGATCAGGCTGATCAGGGTATTGCTCATGGATGGCACGGCAGTACGCATGGCTTGTGGCACCACGACGTAGCGCAGGGTCTGCCCATAGTTCAAACCAAGGCTGAAACTGGCTGACCACTGGCCACGGCTGACACCCAGGATCGCACCACGTATACTCTCTGACAGATAGGCACCGGCGTTCAGGCTGAGCGCCAGGATACCGGCTGCGGTGGCTGAGAATTCTATGCCTATGCCAGGTAATCCATAGTAGATGACAAAAATCTGCACCAGCAGCGGCGTACCGCGTATCAGGCTGACATAAATGGCTGCCGGGGTGCTGATCACGGCAAACGGCAATATACGTGCAACTGCCAGCAAAAATCCCAGTATCAGGCCACCAACCATGGCACCTGTCGCAAATAACAAGGTATAGGCAACCCCCTTCATCATGACCGGGGATGCCATCTGCAGCAATTCTAAAAGTTCCATGGCGGTTTCAAAAAGAAATATCCCCGCCTGTCTGGACGGGGATAGTGATATGAAGTGAGGGCACCCACTTAATCATACAGCGTATCCGGCAAACATTGCTCTTTGCAAGCAATGTCTGCCCAATTACGACTTATTGCGCCGAAGGTGCCTTGCTGACATCCTTGCCGAACCATTTATTGGATACCTTGGCGAAACTGCCATCCTTGATGATGTCAGCCAGCGCAGTATTCAGGGCTGCGGCAAATTTTGGGTTGCCCTTCTGGAACGGAATACCGTTCTTGGCCAATTCACCAACAGGTGCGCCCGCCTTGATCGGCAAGGCACTCGCTTTCAACAGATAGGCCACCATCAGGCTGTCATTGAGTGCCGCATCGACACGGCCTGCGGCCAGGTCTTGCAGATATTCTGGCGCACCCGGATAGCTTTTCACTTCGATACCAGCAACAGCTTTGGCACGTTCTTCATAATTGCTGCCCTGTCCCACACCCAGCTTTTTGCCTTTCAGGTCTTCCAGGCTTTTGAAAACACGCTTGTCATCTTTCTTGACGATGAGCTGGGCACTGGAAACGGTGTAAGGATCAGAGAAATCAAAAGTTTCCTGGCGTTTGGCGGTGATACCAACCTGGTTGACGATGACATCAAATTTACCGGCTGACAGGCCGGCCAGGATGCCGCTCCATTCAGAAGTCACGAATTCTGGCTTGACACCCAGTTTGGCTGCCAGCAACTTGGCGACATCGACATCGAAACCAGCCAGTTCGTTGGTTTTGGTGTCTTTGAAATTGAATGGAGGATAGGTGCCTTCCAGCGCAATTTTGAGCGTACCACGGGCCTTGACGGTATCGAGCAAATCGGCTGCGGTGGCAGACAGGGACGCACCAGCCAGAACGACGCCGGCCAGCAAAGTGGAGATTGTTTTTTTGGTGGAGAGTTTCATCATATTCCTGAAAAAAGCAGGCAACCGTGGGTGACGACGAATGCCAGTAAATCGTGACAGGCCAGACAAAAATTATCCGGCGACCTGCGTATGATATGGAGACTGGACTTTCAAGGACAACGAAGTATTTCTTATTTGCATATATCAGGCTTGCGCATATGCATACAAGTTAAATAGACAGGATGCACGCTGCTGACCTTACAGTGGGGTCAGCAGCGGCAGGTTTCAGAAGGAAGGCAGATCGTTCAGGCTGTGGCCGGGCAAATCATCACTCGCCGAGCTCAGGCCACGCACGCCATCTTCATACAGGATGCCGACGACTTTAGGGCCGAGGATAATGCCATTGCCATTGCTAAACTTGGGAATGACTTCATCGCCATTGGCGATCGTATCCAGCACTGCCTCGACGTCGGCTTCTTGCGGATCATCTACCATGGCGGGCGGCATGACCTGGCCACCCTTGCTCTTGCCCCAACGCACTTTGGCAATACGCTGCCCACTATCGTCATAACGGACGGCTTCAATAAAAAATAATGCCATGATCACGCTCCTCATCAAAGTTGCAACAGAAAATCGGGAAGGGAATGGAATTGCCTGGAAGTATCGTGCGTGCAGCCATACTGTTTCACCAACAGGGTCAAGCTCCACTTTGCGCTTGCAGTATGACAGCCATATGTCATTGCATGGCGCAAAAAATGCAGCCTAAATCACCATGTTAGCAAATTAAAATCTGCATTCAAGTCAATTTTGTAAGCGCCAATGACAAAGCGGCTGACAGGCACTTTTTGCCCTGTCAGCCGCTTGTTGACTCGTTTTGCCTGCGCTTGCTTGTACTTGTGCTTGTTTGATTGCTGTTGCTTGTACTTTAGCCGTACCTTACTCGTACTTGTCAGTCGGCTTAACCCAGCTTGGCCGCATGCTCACGGGTCGCATGGAAAGTTACGCCAGGCCAACGTTCTTGCGTCAGCTTCAGGTTGACACCCGATGTCGCCAGGTAAGCCATGTTGCCCGCAGCATCGTAAGCGATGTTGCCACCGGCGCTGGAGCGTTCAAAGTCGGCCAGCATTTTCTTGTCTTCGCAACTGATCCAGCGGGCGCTGCTGATGCTGGTGCCTTCAAACACGGCATCCACGCCATATTCATTTTTAAGGCGGCTGGCGACCACTTCAAACTGCAAGACACCGACCGCACCCAGCACCAGATCACTGCTGACGACAGGTTTGAATACCTGTACCGCACCTTCTTCACCCAATTGCTGCAAGCCCTTTTGCAATTGCTTAATTTTCAGTGGATTCAAAATACGTGCCGTACGGAAAAAGTCTGGCGCAAAGTAAGGGATGCCGGTGAATTGCAGCAGTTCGCCTTCAGAAAAACTGTCGCCTATCTGCATATTGCCATGATTGGGCAAACCAATGATGTCGCCGGCGTAAGCTTCTTCCACCTGTTCACGCGAAGACGCCATGAAGGTGACGACGGACGACACCTTGATCTCGCGGTTTAGTCGCAAATGCTTGAGTTTCATGCCACGTTCAAAACGGCCGGAACAGACGCGCAAGAAAGCAATGCGGTCACGGTGGGCCGGGTCCATATTCGCCTGGATTTTGAAAATGAAGCCAGAGAACGGTGTTTCTTTTGGCTCCACTGAACGGATAGTCGCATCGCGTTCACGCGGTGCCGGTGCCCAGTCCAGCAAGGCATTCAGGATTTCACGCACGCCGAAGTTGTTGATGGCAGAACCGAAAAATACCGGTGTCTGCACGCCAGCCAAAAAGTCTTCCAGGCTGAAAGGGTGGGAGGCACCATGGACCAGCTCGACTTCCATCTTCAATTGCTCGATTTCCAGCGGGAACATCTCTACCAGGCGCGGATTATTGATGCCCTTGATGACTTCGAATTCCTGGTCCGCACGTTCACTACCTGGGGTGAACAGCAAGATCTCATCTTTCAGGATGTGGTACACACCGCGGAAAGTCTTGCCCATGCCGATAGGCCAGGTCACCGGTGCACACTGTATCTTCAATACCGATTCCAGCTCATCCAGCAATTCCAGCGGGTCGCGGGTTTCGCGGTCCATCTTGTTGACGAAGGTGATGATGGGCGTATTGCGCATGCGGCAAACGTTCAGCAATTTAATGGTCTGTTCTTCCACACCCTTGGCAGCATCGATCACCATCAGGGCCGAATCAACTGCCGTCAATACGCGATAGGTATCTTCAGAAAAGTCCTGGTGACCCGGGGTGTCGAGCAGGTTGACCACGTGGTCGCGGTATTCAAACTGCATGACCGATGAAGCAACCGAGATGCCGCGCTGCTTTTCTATCTCCATCCAGTCGGAAGTCGCATGACGACCGCTCTTGCGTGCCTTGACCGTACCGGCCAGTTGAATTGCGCCCGAAAACATCAGCAGCTTTTCAGTCAGCGTGGTTTTACCCGCATCCGGATGGGAAATAATACCGAAGGTACGGCGACGTGCCACTTCACGGCTGATCAAGTCTTTCGATGGCGCACTGGCCGTCGATTCTGAGACTGTCTCAGGGATCTCGTTGGCGGCTTGCGCGCTGTCGTCTGGGGATGGGTTCATGGTGTTCATGCTGATGCCGCAAAAATGGAAGAAAAACACGCAAGTTTAGCTGGTATTGGGAGCGAAGTCGAATACCCGACCGGCGATGAGAAACAAGTGGACATAAGTAGGTAAGGAAATAAGCAATGAAATAGGCAATAAGCAAGCAATAAAGATTGCCAATCAGGCCACAAGAATGCTATAAGAGCAACAGTTACTACTCATTCAATTGTGCGGCCGACATGAAAACTTTCCATCTGTTCGTCTTCAGCATCCTTACCGCCATCTTGCCAGTCTGTGCCCAGGCTGATGAAGATATCCTGTGGAAAAAATTTTTCAACCAGATAGAACTCAGCAAAACCTGGGTAGCAGCCACGGTAGACTCCAGCTATACCGAAGAAGAAAAGAACTGGCTCAGCCCCAGTCAGTTTGCCAAGCGGGCCAAGCTGGGCAAATGGGTCAATGGAGAACCGCTACGTCGTATCGAAAGCCTGCCCGGTGCAACGCCAAGCAGCAAGACACACGTTTCCAGCCCCATCGCCAATCACCCCAATCTGGTGCTGAGTGGCATCACTTCCCGCCAAAGAGAAGTAGATCAAATAATCGACGGTGACACCTGGGCCGTGTATTCCCTCAAACTGGGCTCGAAAAAACGCCCACAAACAGCCAAAGTCTGGCTGCAACCAGACAGTGGCAAGCCCCTGAAAATGGAATTAAGCTTTTCAGCCAGCATGGAAGGGACCGTGCTGTATCAAAGCAATGAGGCTGGCGTCAGCCTGCCCATACGTTTTGTGCTGGAACACGAAAAACTGGGTATGCCGAAACATTGGCTGATCGTCTTTGAAAACCTGGACTGGATACCCAGGCCAGCCACCGAGCTGACCGGCCTGAATAACTTATATCATTTACAACTGGACAGTTTTCAGGTTCAAAGTTCAGGACGTAACAAATAAATTTCTTTATTTAATTCCCTTTTGCATAGATTGCTTGCAGTTTTCCATGGCAATGCCATGATAAGCGCTGGGTTGCCATGTCATTACCACCAGCCATCTCATGAAAAAAATTGCCCTGACTGCCATCTTTGCCAGCACTTTTCTCGCTGCCCTGCCTGCGCGGGCGGGGTCGGGGTATTACCTGGTCAGCCTGTATGAAAATGAAGGTGAAAAGACCATAGACTTCAAATCCTGGTCTTCGTTTGCTGATAACCGGGCAACAACGACCGTGCCTGAGCTTGGTGTCAGTTACATGCCCAACAAGACCTGGTACACGGAAGTGATTGCCAACTGGGCAAAACACGGTGCCAGTGCCTGGGAGACCAGCGCCTGGACCTGGCAAAACGACTTCCTGCTCACCCACGGTCAGTATCCGCTCGATCTGGCACTACATACCAACCTGAATAAAAATACCGACAGCAGCAGTGGTGTGGATTTTGAATTCGGCCCTGCCATGCAGACCGATTTTGACAGGCTGCAAGTCAATGCCAATGTGTTTTTCGAACGCACTTACCGCAGTAGCCAGGTCAGCAGCACGCAAATGAAATACCAGTGGCAGGGTAAATATCGCTGGCGCCCTGCCCTGGAATTTGGTGTGCTGGGTTTTGGCGAACTGGGTAGCTGGAGCAACTGGTCAGCCGGTGCCAAGCAATCGCACCGCATCGGGCCGGTCATTTCAGGCAGTTTTCGGCCCGGTGATGGCGGCAACGACAGCAGCAACAAAGCGGCAGTGCGCTACGATGTGTCCTATGTCAGCGGCAAAATCAACGCCCGCCATGCCAGCGTGTTCAGCATGCGCCTGCAATACGCTTTCTGATCTGTACACAAAGTTGCAGTTTGCTATATCCTCGTCATCTTTGTGTATTACCATTGATGCTTTCGCATCCCCTTCTTAACGCTATCTGATATTCCTATGAAAAAGATACTGATTTCAGCCCTGATGCTGGCCATGGCCGGCTTGCCACAATTGAGTTTCGCCTGGGGTGCCGATGGCCACCAGACCGTGGGAGCGATTGCCGATTCCCTGCTGGCAGGCAGCAAGGCCGGCGCGCAGGTCAAAGCACTATTGGGTGACAACACACTGGAAAAAGTGGCGGTCTGGGGTGATTGCGTCAAAGGTATTTCCCCTGAAAAAGACTATGCCTACACGTCCACTGGCCGTTATCCAGAATGCGCGCCGTTTGAAACAGCTGCCGGCATTGCTGCCATGAGCGATTACGTCAAACGCAATGACACCAATTGCAACCCGGCCAGCGGTGAAGAAAACTGCCACAAACAATATCATTATGCTGACGTGGCCTTGCAACATGACCAATACAAAACCGGCTATGTCGGCACCAGCGATCATGACGTGGTGAATGCCATCCGTGCGGCCGTCCTGGTCTTGCAAGACAAACCTCAGCCCAAGCCCTTCAATTTCAAGGACAAGCAAGAAGCCCTGACCCTGCTCACGCATTATGTCGGTGACCTGCACCAGCCGCTGCATGTCGGCTCCATCTTCCTGAATGCCGAAGGCAAGATCATCAACCCGGATGAAGGCCAGTATGACCGTGGCACCAATACCGTCGGCGGCAATGCCCTGCAATGTCCTTGCGGCAATCTGCATTCGCTGTGGGATGACCTGCCGCAGCAATACAAGCGTGGCCGCATGAATGAAACACTGACCAAAAAAGCCAAAACCCTGACATTGGCCAATGCATCCATTGAAGAGCTACCAGTGCTGTGGGCCAATGATGCCATCCGCGACGCCAGAATTTTGTTTGCTGGTACCCAATTCAGCAAAAGCACACCGAACCAAAAAGGCAATAACTGGTCTATTGCTTTGCCACTTGAATATGAAAAAACCATGGCCAGCCTGAAAGATGATGCCCTGGCCCGTGCTGGTGCCCACCTGGCCCAGTTGTTGAAAACCGTCTGGCCTGAATAAGAACCACGGCAATAACGCAATAACGTTTAGTTAGAATCACCTGAGTAAAATAGGACAAACTCACTATGGCTTTCACCCCATTAACCTGGATAGGAAAAGGTTTCAAGTATGCCTGGTCGGCGCTGGATTTCAGCCGCCGGGTCATACTCAACCTGATCCTGCTGATCATCCTGATCATGCTCGTCATCGGCCTGTTTGGCGGTGGACCTAAAAAAATCGAGGACAAGACCGCATTGTTGCTTGACCTGAAAGGCACGCTGGTTGAACAGAATTCTGGCAATGCGCGCGACACCCTGCTGGCAGAAGCCCGTGGCGATGTCCGCAGGACCACGCAATTGCGTGACATCCTGTGGGTGCTGGACCAGGCTGCCAAAGATCCGCAAATCAGCAGTGTAGTCCTGCTGCTCGATGATATGAACGGTACTGGCCTGACCATGCTGCGCGAAGTCGCTGCTGCGATTGACCGCTTCAAGGCCAGCGGCAAAACCGTGGTGGCCTGGGGCTCAAGTTTTGACCAGCGCCAGTATTACCTGGCAGCGCATGCCAATGAAGTCTACCTGCACCCTATGGGATCGGTGATGATGACGGGCTTTGGACGTTACCAGAATTATTACCGCGATGCGCTGGACAAACTGGGTGTCACCGTCACTGTCTTGAAAGCCGGTGATTACAAGAGCTTTGGCGAGCCCTATGTCGCCAACGCACCTTCGCCAGAAGCGGCAGAGGCTGAAAGCTTTTTGTACACCGCCCTGTGGAAGACCTATACCACTGATGTGGAAAAAGCCCGCAAGCTGCCAGACGGCACCATCATGCGCGGCATCAATGACCTGACCCAGTTGCTGGCGGCAGCCGGTGGTGACATCGCCAAACTGGCGCTCAACACCAAACTGGTCGATGGTTTGAAAACCCGTGATGAATTGCGCGAGCTGATGCTCAAGCGCGGCATCAAAGATGAACAGAGCAAGAGCTTCCGTCAAGTGGCGTTCGATGATTATCTGTCGCGCCAGAAACCCAAAGTGTTTGGCAACGCGGTAGGCGTCATCATTGCCTCTGGCGAAATCAGCGAAGGCATGGCACCACCGGGTTCCATCGGTGGCCTGTCCACTTCCGGCCTGATCCGCAAGGCACGTGAAGATGACGCCATCAAGGCCATCGTCCTGCGCGTTGATTCGCCTGGCGGCAGCGCTTTCGGTTCAGAACTGATACGCCGTGAACTGGAACTGACACGCAAGGCTGGCAAACCGGTCGTGGTATCCATGGGCAACGTCGCTGCATCCGGCGGTTACTGGATATCCATGGCGGCAGATGAAGTGATTGCTGACGAAGCCACCATCACCGGCTCCATTGGTGTCATTGCCATCCTGCCTACTGCCGACAAGGCCATGGACAAACTGGGCGTACACACTGCCGGGTCCCCTACCACCTGGCTGGCTGACCCATTCAATCCTTTGCGGCCTTTGAATCCACGTTTTGCTGAAGTCCTGCAAAGCAGCATCAACCATACCTATGCCGACTTTACCGGCAAGGCCGCTGCGGCACGCAAGACTACGCCAGAGAAAATCAATGCCGTTGCCCAGGGCCGTGTCTGGACAGGCCTGCAAGCCAAGGAACGTGGCCTGGTCGATACCATAGGCAGCTTCTCGGATGCGTTGAAATCGGCATCGACCCGCGCCAAACTGGGCAATGACTATCGCATCAGCTATATCGAACGCGAGCCCTCCAAGTTTGACCGCATCTTCAGCATCTTTGGTGCCAAGACCGCCCAGGTATTGCAAGACCAGTTCAAAGTAGCCATCGCACCCACCGGCCTGCCACCGGCAGCAGCGGCACAAATGCTGTCTGACCTGACCTGGCTTTCAGAAATCAACAAAGAAGGCAAAAGCTTTACTGCACTGACACATTGTCTATGCAAGGTGCCATAAGCCACATAAGTCACATAAGTCAAAGAAGTCAATCCTGACCGGGCTGGCAGCACCTTTTGCTGCCAGCCTGCCTGCCTTTATCTCCGTCTTTATCCCCGCCTCCATCTGCTGTCTGCACCAGGCATATGACAAATGTCATAGAAAATTGGTGGCAATTGCTTCTGTCTTATCCCTCCTTACATCAGCACAATGGTGACATCCCACACTATGGAGTCGACCATGAACAAAACATTGTTAAGCCTTGCCATCGCATGCAGCCTGACTGCTGCTGGCCAGCCATCCAGCTTTGCAGCCGATAGTTTCCTGATACGCCAGGTAAGGGTTTTTGACGGCGAGAAAATCCTCAAGGACAAAAATGTCCTGATTGCCGACGGCAAGATCAAGGACGTTGATTTCAAAGGCACACCATCGACAGCTACGCACATCATTGAAGGCCAGGGCCGCACCCTGCTGCCCGGCCTGATAGATGCCCATGTCCATGCCTTCCAGGATCTGGACCTGCCCTTGCTGTTTGGTGTCACTACCCAGATTGACATGTTCAACAATGTGAAACTGGTCGCCAGCATGAACGAAAAAATGCGCAAAGGTGAAAACCATGATCAGGCTGATCTGATCTCTGCCGGTACGCTGGCCACTGCGCCAGGCGGCCACGGCACGGAATATGGCATGGCCATCCCCACGCTGACCAAACCGGAAGAAGCCCAGGCCTGGGTCGATGCCCGCATTGCCGAAGGTTCACATTTCATTAAAATCGTGCTGGAACATGGGTATGAAAAACACCCCTTCAACAGCCTGGATGTTGCCACCGTCAAGGCCCTGGTAAAGGCAGCCCATCTGCGCCACAAGCTGGCCGTAGTATATATAGGTAGCCTGAAAGAAGCACAGGACGCACTGGACGCCGGTGCAGATGCCCTGGTCCATCTGTTTGCAGGCAAGCAGATCAGCGACCAGGACATGCGTGCGCTGGTAAAGGCAGCCAAAGACAGGCATGCCTTTATCATCCCCACCTTCAGCGTACTGGAAAGTATTGCCGGCATCAAGGAAGAGGATGTACTCAACGATAGCAGCATGACAGCATTGCTGAACAAGGCGCAATTGCAGCCACTGAACTCGCCTTACCGGGCCAAGGCAGATGCCGACATGCTGAAAGTACCGGCCATGATGACAGCCGCCATGCACGCCGCCGGCATACCGATCCTGGCAGGCACCGACGCCGGCAATGCTGGCACCCAATACGGCGCCAGCCTGCATCATGAACTGGCATCGCTGGTGAAAGCAGGCTTGAGCCCGGCAGCGGCACTGGCATCGGCGACATCCGTCCCGGCACATGCCTTTGGTCTGAAAGATCGCGGACGCATTGCCAAAGGCTACAAAGCCGACCTGTTGCTGGTCAGTGGCGAGCCAGACCAGGACATCAGCGCCAGCCGCAACATTGTCGAGGTGTGGAAAGACGGTGAACGCGCCACCAAACAGCGTGAACAAAAAATCCAGGAAGTGGCACGTCTGAATGCACAAAAGAACCTGATAGTGCAATTGCCTGCGGATGGCCGCATCAGCCTGTTCAGCAAAGACAAACTGGCCAGCCCCTTCGGCTTTGGCTGGGCACCATCGAATGATGCCCCCGTGGGTGGCAAATCCACCATCGATATCAAGCTGGCAGAAGCCGGCCCAGATAGCAGCAATGAGGTGGCAGCGGTCAATGTGGTGGCGACGATCAACCCCGGTTTTGCCTACCCCTGGGCAGGTCTGGCATTCTTCCCGGGCAAACAAGCAATGGAAGCAGCCGACCTGAGCGCAGCCAACACGCTGAAGTTCAAGGTCAGGGGGGATGGCAAGCAATACAGTGTCGGCATCAGCGTACAGGGTAGCTATATCCCTATTTCAGTACGCTTTACTGCATCTGAAGAATGGAAGGAAATCAGTATTCCTTTCAGCCAGTTCAAAGGTCTGGACCCCAGCATCATTACCCTGATGGCCTTCAACGCTGGGCCACAACCGGGTGAATACCGGTTTCAGATTGCGGATGTACGCCTTTTAAAGGAATAATGACGTTTAGAGGCTGTTGCAAAATTAACCTGGCGTTGTTGCGTTGCCCAACTGTAAAACCCGGTACTGAAGTACTGTCTTCGGCAACGACGCCTAGCCGGGGACGCCGAGTTAGCTTAATTTTGCAACAGCCTCTTACAAGAACATCAAGGCTCATTTCGTCAATACATCTGAGCCTTGACAGAAAACCTGGGGAACCCGCTTGAGCACATCCATCTTCCATCATCTGTCCCCACCCTGGGTACCGCCACGTTATGGCAGGGAACCTTATTTCTGGTTGTTGTCATTCGCCATTTTCGGCTTGAAGTATTTTTATATTGCCCCTTCGATCAAGGAAATATTGTTGCTGGTCGCCAGTCTGATATTTTTTTTGGTAGTCTATTTTTACAGTTTCTGGAATAGTGGCTGGCGCACTTATACCTGCATTCTGGTGGTGTGTGCCATGGGAATCATTTGGGCGCCGTTCAATTTTGGCAGTTCCACTTTCTGTATTTTTGCTGCCACCATGTGTTCACGCCTGCCAGATACCCGCAAGGCATATCAGTTTTTATGGGTGATAAGCAGCATTATTGTGACGGCCACTGTCAGTATGCGGCTGGAGAAATTTTTTTGGGTGCCGGCGATCATCTTCAGTATCCCCAGCGGGATTGGTGCCATCATCAGTGAACGACTGACGCTCAGTAATGAAAACCTGCTGCGCAAACAGGAAGAAGTGGAACACCTGGCCGCACTGGCTGAACGCGAACGCATCGCCCGCGATTTGCACGACCTGCTGGGTCATACCCTGTCCGTTATCACCCTGAAGGCAGAACTGGCGGGTAAATTGTTTGATAAGAACCCGGACGCCAGCAAAAAAGAAATCTGTGATATCGAACATACTGCCCGCCAGGCGCTGGCCGAAGTGCGTGCCGCCGTCATCGGCTACCGTGCCACCGGCCTGCTGCACGAATTGCAATCAGCCAAAAATGCCCTCAGCGCAGCGGCCGTTGAACTGGAAACTGAGCTGGAAACCGAGATAGAAAAAATGTCTCTGCCAGCCACCATGGAAAACGTCATGGCACTGGCCGTGCGCGAAGCCGTGACCAATATCATCCGCCATGCCCAGGCCAGCATCTGCAAGATCAGTCTTGCTACCCACAACGGACAGGTAGAATTGCGTATCGCCGATGATGGCGTCGCAAAAAATGGTATCGATGGCAAACAAGCCTTGCACAAAGGCAGCGGCCTGACCGGCATGAGTGAACGCGTGCAGGCCCTTGGTGGCACGCTGGATATCCGTATTGAACAGGGGCTGACCCTGCATCTGTCATTGCCTTTGAAAGAATCAACATGATACGTATCATCATTGCAGAAGACCAGGCACTGGTCTCTGGTGCACTGGCCGCCCTGCTGGGCCTGGAAGATGACCTGGAAGTCATCGCCCTGGCAAAAAATGGGCAGGAAGCCTATGCCCTGTGTGAAAAAGAACGCCCCGACATCATCCTCACCGACATAGAAATGCCCATCATGTCTGGCCTGGAACTGGCGGCAGCCATTGCAGAAAAAAAATGGCCCTGTAAAGTCATCGTGCTGACCACTTTTGCCCGTACCGGTTACTTGCGTCGCGCCATGGCCAGCGGCGTGCGCGGCTATATGCTGAAAGATGCCCCTGCCGACACGCTGGCAGCCGCCATCCGCACCGTGCACGGCGGTGGCCGCGCCATCGCCCCAGAACTGGCGCTGGAAAGCTGGGGCGGTGAACAAGATCCGCTCAGCGAGCGCGAACGCCAGGTCTTGCGGCTGGCGGGTACCGGCTCCACCAGCACTGACATCGCCAGCATCATGCACCTGTCCGAAGGAACCGTGCGCAATTACCTGTCAGAAGCCATCAGCAAACTGCATGCCAAAAACCGCGTAGAAGCATATCGCCTGGCACGGGATCAGGGTTGGCTATAAGTGTCTGGACATGATGACCGTCTACCGTTGTCAACCCCCGGTGTCAACCAGGATCAAGCGCAGCAATAGTATTGCTTGCTAATTTTTGCCAAATCCGCACTGACATCAGATTGATGACAGATGCGCTTTCAGCACAGCACGCAAGCTCGCCGTTGGCCGTTGGATCAGCTTGCCAAGCTGACCCTCGCCATCATACAAGCCACCCTGTGCAGCACCCGTGTCGGATTGCGCCAGGATATAGGCAAAGCCTTCCGGCAAGCCGAATGAGACCAGCATATCCTTGTATTCAGTTTCAGCAAAATTCACATAAGCGACAGGCTTGCCCGACAGGTCCGCCAAGCTTGCAGCCAGTTCACCGAGAGTGAATGCCTGGTCACCTGCCAGTTCATAAATCTTGCCAGCCAGGTCGCCACCGGTCAGCACCGCTGCGGCTGCGGCAGCGTAATCTGCTCGGGAAGCCGCCGATATTTTTCCTTCGCCAGCCGCACCAAATACCTTGCCGGTTTCCAGCGCGGTACCTACCGCAGAAAAATAGTTTTCTATATACCAGGAATTACGCAAGAAAGCGAAAGGCAGACCGCTATCGCGTATCAGTTTTTCGGTTTCAACATGTTCCTTGGCCAGCACCAGCGGTGATGTATCTGCATGCAAAATACTGGTGTAGGCAAGCAATGTGACGCCCGCATTTTTTGCAGCCTGGATCACATTCTTGTGCTGCTCCAGCCTTTGCCCGACTTCGCTGGACGATACCAGCAAGAGTTTTTTCACGCCCTGCAACGCGCTTGCCAGTGTCTCTGGCTTGCTATAGTCACCCTGACGAAGCTGCACGCCGCTGGCGCGTAAATCGTCTGCCTTGCTCACATCTCTTACGATGGCGACCACCTGATTGGCCGGGACGGTGCCCAACAAAGCCTGAATTACCAGACGACCTAACTGCCCACTTGCACCTGTTACTGCGATCATAAAATTCCTTCTGAAAGTTTAATACATCCCATTCCTGTCAGCGAAATGAGTTCCAATTGATTGTTTAATTCTTTAAAGCAGAATCCCAATGCTCATCTGCCTTGCCATCCACAATCCGCCAGGTATCAAACCAGGTGGTGGTGTACAGCAGCTGGTTGGTGGTCTTGTCCCGAACCGGCAAGGGATACATGACAGTCACCAGATCGCCTTCGGCAATCACGGCAACGATGGGTTTCGTCATCTTTTCTGGAATAGGCTTGGCCTGGACCTTTCTTACTTCGACAAAATACTTGACTACACCATCCAGGCCAGACGCCGCATTCGGGTTATGCTGTATATAGCGCTTGGACAAGTACTTGTCTGCCTGTTCCCAATGCCCAGCTTCCAGCAAGTCTTTGACGATGTGATAGGCCACCTGCTTGTTTGCATGCAGCCTGGGATCGCTACTGCTGAACAGCGCATCAGCATGATCAACTGCGATAACTGGCTCTTGCGCGTAGCTATTAGGCGACAAAGCAATAGACAATACGGACAGGGTGAGCGTAGCACCCAGCACCAGGCTTTTCTTGAAGCGATACGTCTGTTTTTTCATGGCAAATTCTCTCCTTGTTTCGACATGGTTACCGATAAGGTCTATAATAGAGACTATGTCTAAATATTGTAAGGAGGAAGTTTTTCATGCCAAGGTTACCTGAAGTGAACCGCCCCAAAGGCGTGGGCTTAGCGTCTGATTTTGATCCTGCCATGTGCCCGGTCAGGAATGTGCTCGACCATATCAGCACCAAATGGACACCGCTGATCCTGCTGACCCTGCAATCAGGCGCACTGCGTTTCAGTCAATTGCATAAACAAGTCCCTGACATTTCCAAACGCATGCTGACCCAGTCCTTGCGCGACCTGGAAAGAGACGGCCTGTTGAGCCGCAAAGTATTCCCCACCAAACCACCCAGCGTCGAATATGAATTAACCGAACTGGGCATCTCGGTCATGGTACCCATGGGCGCACTGGTGCATTGGGCGGAGAAGAATTTTGAGAAGATGAAGACGGCTAGGCTGTCTTTTGATAGCGGAGTACAGCAGTAAAGATTACCAGGCGTCTGTATATTCATCGATATCGTCGCACCGCGCCCGCGCTATGACCAGCTTTGGGCAACGTTATTGATTTCGCCGACAGCGCCAGATCAGGCTGCATCAATGCTCATAGCCGAATCATGCACGCTTCACCCAATCACTGCGCAACAAACCATATATGGTCGAATCAGACACGTTTCCTTCGACAATCCAGCGCTCACGTAACAAGCCTTCCCGGATAAAACCCAGTCTTTCCAGTGTTTTGGCTGATCCCAGATTATGCGGCACGATGTCAGCCTCAACACGGTTGAGATTCATTTCATCGAAACCATAATTCAACAAGGCGACCAATGCTTCATGCATATAGCCCTGCCCCCAGACAGCGACGTCCATTTCATACCCAATTTCAGCACGACGGCACCCGGCATCCAGATGAAACAGAATACAACTGCCAAGAAAGAGATTGTCAGTTTTACGTATCAGTCCTAGTCGCGCAAAATCACCTTTGAGCATGGCCGCCTTATCGCGCTCGACCATCGCCGTGGCCTGTACCAACTCGGTCCAGGGTGCGGACGGCATGTAGCGCATGACATCCGGGTTTGAACGTATGCGCAGAATTGCATCAGCATCATCCAGACACAAGGGCCGCAAATGCAGGCGTGGGGTATCGATAGTGACTTGTTCGAAAGATGGCATAATGGATTCTGCGCTATGAATGGTGAGTACAATCAAAAAAACAAAGCTGGGGTCAAAGAAATAAATATGCCGGAATGGCACCAACGTCATTCTTAAAACAACAGTTTTACTTCGTCCTTACCGTGTCTTCAAGTACAACGGTTTTATTACTGAAAATAAAAATAACGCCTCCGCCAAAGCCGTTCCATCCATGACGACTAAACAAAAATTCATATGAATTTTTTTTGACGTAAATGGTCACATCATAATTTTCAATTTTTCGATATTTGGCCTCTTCTATTAAGGAATCGGTCTTTAGAAGTTTGCTCATTTCCACAAAGGCTAAGTGACTCGCCTTCAACAACTTTGCAGAAATTTTAATATCTGCAGCCACAGGTTCCTTGTGGTCAATTTCGATTTCATTCTGCGAAGCGAAAGCTCTACTTGAAAAAGCTGATTGCAGTATCAGAACACAAAAAAATATTCGAACTATCTGCACGACTTGATTACTCCATTATTAATTGCAGGCAGAGCAAACATAAGAGAAAAATAGTAGTTGAATTTCACGTTGCATGCCTCGTTTTAGCGCAGATGTGACTGGATAGCTACTGGAATTAAAAATTAAAAAATAATACTAATGACCGATCTCTATCCGACGGCCATATTACAAAATTTATTGAATAGAACACCGTCCATCCATATACATTTTCCAACACAATTTCCCGTTTATACCGATTAAAAAAATTCTTATTACGCCCAGAGGTTCGTCTTCTACTTTGGCCCACAAAAAATTATTGAATTGAAAAAGCTTTCCTTTTCTTTTAATCAGACGATATGAGCTATCCCCCTTCAATGTCGTTTCCTTTACTGAAAAACTGCCGTCTTTCATAAAGGTGTATGTTGCTTCATAGTCTCCATCTCCTACAGTAATATGTTGCGGAGCCGCCCATGTTTTAGTCAGCGAAAAACGACTTCTTAAAATTACGTTATCAGATTTCAACCACCCGGCTTTTTCCGGGCTTGCAACATACATCCAATCGCCTTCCTGTTTTTGAATTGAGACTACTTCCCCCATTTCAACGCTATTTGTAGGTTCGACTGGCCGGTCCCTTGGATTTTCAAGAAGAAATACTGTTCTTTGAACTACACCGTCAATTAATTTATGTTTCCTGTCAGTCTCAGTGTGGTTAATTTCATTCTGCGACGCATGAGTGCTACTTGAAAGCCCTGATTGCAGTATCAGAGCACAAAAAAATATTCGAACCAGGGTCATGCGTCAATTCCTTCAGGATTCTTTACTGGTAGAGCAAACCTTTGCTGCTGCCGTAATAAAATAGTCCGGATACAGGGTGTTATAACGAATGAATCGCTGATATCCTCTTCCGCTTGTTCAGTGTCTGACCAATACCAGACCGTGTAAATATGCAGCGCAATATTTTGTTCTAGCAACGCCAGTATTTTTTTTCCAGACATCGCTGGATAAAAATGCCTTGTCGTACATTTCCGCGTCACAACAGGACTCCAACAAAGTTTCCATAAGGGTGAAGCGTTCGTCATCGTTCAACTCACCACTTTCATAAGCGGCTAGAAATTCGTCGATTCTCTTGGCGTCTGCAACTTCATATTCCCAGTCCTGCATGTCCCGGGTGTTGCGCAGATTAAACCTGAGCGCCAGTGCATCAATGGCGGCTCTGGTTGGGCAACGCCAGCAGTGTTCAAGATTAATCCACATGTATGTCTCTGCTTTGGAGTAAGGTATAAACAACAAGGCGCTCTTGCAAGCGCACTAAAAGAAGGCACCACTAATCATCAATCGCCTCAACCCCAAGCGCCTTGAGTCGCTCAATATTGTCCTTCATGGCTTGCAGCAATTCGGGAGGATGGCCCTGCCAATCTTTCACTTCGCCCACAACACGCAGCGGCTCGCGGGAACGGTATGATTTGGTTGGATTACCCGGGAATTTTTTGTCCGTCAGGTTTGGGTCGTCCATGATGGCGCCGGTAGGTTCTACGATGTAGATTCTGCCCGGGCCGTCGCCGAGTGCCAGTTCTGCGCCCCAAGTGGCGGCATCCAGAGTAGCGGTCAGGTAGATATAGCTCGCTTTTTTGCGCTTGCCGTAATTAGAGGCGTAGCCAGGCTCGATGAGGTCGCCCGGTTTCAGGTCAGCCCGTGTGCCATGGTAGAGCTGCTGCAAGCTCAGATCGTCGGAGGTCGTCGCTGGTTGGTTCTCTGTCATTTCTCTCTCTCTTTTTTGAACAGGTGACAGATTTAATTATGCCGCACAAATCCCGTATTTCGGCAAAAGCTCTTGCACCACAAACAGCCTGTGCATTTGTAGCGCGTCATGGAATTTTTTCCAGTCGCTGTTCAGGAAATTGGGATGGTATTTGAAATTTTCATTTCCGGTATCTTCAGTTGCTGTAGTGCCCAAGGCTGCATGCTTCCATGAATTCAAGCCTTTGGGCACGTAGTTCAAATCATTTTTCCCAAAACTGAAGTGCGCTTTCCTGATCGCTTTTAACCATGTCGCATGTCTTATATCGCCATCTTCGTTGACTGTTTCCCGGATCAGTTTATCTATCTTGTCCTTGTCGTCCGCTGTCAGCCCCGCAGTGCTCAATGAGGGATCGCCTGCCTTGAAACTTTTCATGGCGATGCACATGTGGTCGGCAGCGGCCAGAAAATCTTTAGGGTTATCCCGGCTCACAACTTCTCCTGCGCCGTTTGTATAAGTCCAGCTCAGGTAAGGCCGGTCTGGATAACTCAAGACTGCGCCATGCCCCAAAGGTAAGGTACCTGCGACCAATTCGCCTTTTGCATGATCAAACAAATCGGAAAAATAATTCTTGATGCTATCTCCCATGCTGGCAGAGGTAAGGCCTGTATGCTTGCTACATAATTGTGAAGCCCGATTGATTTCATCTTCAACACCGACAAAGCCTTGATGGGCCCAGGTATCGGCATAGACATGCATGGTAATTCCCAGGCGGTGCAGCGCATTTCTGTCATCTTTTCGTCGAATGCATTCTGCAACCATGTCACGCGCTACATAACTATTCGGCTTACAGATAATTCTTTGTATGAACCCCAGATCATTACCCTGGCCTGCCGGCAGCCCATTATTCCCTGGTAGGAAATGAAATGGTATCCACGCATGATGATTGGCCAGGTCATTAAAATTCTTGTAGTCCAGCATCTTGTGTGCAGATGCTATGCGGGAATACAGGGCACCGGTATCAAACTCTATATAGCCATCATTTGTTGCGTCATCCACATACTGCGCGCTATAGGCAATGATGTGTGCCTCGTCATGAGGAAAACCGGCCAGGCGCGCAACGACGTAAGTGACTGCATGATGGAAATCAATTTGCATGATGGCCTCACATAGGATGCTTCAGAAATCAGAAGATATTGTTGCAGCTTTAAGCCCAGGCCAACTTCGACTCTGCGGCTGCTGGATCGCGCTGCTTAATATTGAATTTTCGCGGGCAATTCATTGTGTTTCACTTTTATCATAAAGGCAATATTAATTTGCAACAATTCACATGAATCAGGCGTAATTCAGACGAATCACCTGCGATGAAATGAGCGTTATTTCTTGTTTTAAGTGCTGTTCAGGACAGCAACAATAGGGCGAGGCATGGCACAACGCATCTTGCACACCGGATGAGGAAGACGATGCTGGTATGCTGGGAATTATTACAGGATCAAGAATTTGAGCGACTATCGTTTGTCGTCTGCTCTATTTACGATGCCGTCTATGCCTGGCCAGCCTGGTCTTTACTTCTTCTTTGTAGCCTAGCAATTTGCCTATATTCAAGGCATCCACCCATCTGGCGGAGCTGGCTCTGGCGTTGAGTAACACCAGAGTGGCCATTTTGCCTGCCAGTTTGACGCGCATGATGAGACAGTTGCCGGCTTCGTTGGTGAAGCCGGTTTTGGAGAGCAGGACTTCCCAGCCTTTTTTGCCGACCAGGCGATTGGTATTATGGAATTCGCGCATGCGCCCGTTTTGAAGGGAGATGCTGTCTTCGCTGTCTGTCGTGATATCAGCGATCTCAGGATAACGGGCGGCGGCCTGGGCCATTTTTACCAGGTCGGCAGCGGTAGACGTATTTTCTGGTGACAGGCCGGTGGCTTCTTTGATGACGGTGTTGGGCATGCCCAGGGCGATCAGCTTGCTTTTGACGGCGACGATGAAGGCGTTATTACCACCGGGGTAGGTGCGCGCCAGCGAAGCTGCGGCACGGTTATCGGAAGACATCAGCGCCAGTTGCAGCGCATCCCTACGGGTGATGGAACTGCCCACCGGCACGTGTGAGCTACTGTGTTTTAACTGGTCAACATCGTCCGCAGTGATGTCGATTTTTTCATCCATGTTGGGCTTGCTGTCGAGGATGATCATGGCGGTCATCAGCTTCGTCAGCGAGGCGATGGGGACAATGGCTGTGGCATTTTTTTCCAGCAAGACCTGGCCATTGCGCTCATCTACCACAATCGCATTCTGGGAATTCAGCTGCATGGCAGCCAGGCTGCTGCTATAAAACAGCAAGATCACAACTAGCTTACGCATTAACATCGGGGCATTCAGTTACAAGTTTCAAGAACAAAAAAACCATTTGGTGGCACGATCAAATGTACCACCGCATGGTCTAATCATACAGGGAAAGCACGGCTTTCCCCATGAGCATTACTTGCCAGAGTATATGATATCTGCGCGGCGGTTTTCTGCCCAGGAAGCTTCGTCGCTACCAGTTGCTTTTGGTTTTTCCTTACCGAGGGAAACTGCTTCCATTTGTGCTTCAGGCACGCCCAGCAGGGACAAAGACTTGCGCACGGCTTCAGCACGTTTCTGGCCCAGTGCCAGATTGTATTCGCGGCCACCACGTTCATCGGTATTACCCTGGATCAGGATTTTTTTAGCTTTGTTGGCACTCAGGTTTTTGGCATTGCCATTCACTACTGTTGTAAATTCAGATTTGACGACGTATTGGTCAAAATCAAAATAGACGCTGCGGTTAGCGAGTTCGTTGAAGTCATTCTTGCCAGCGTCTACGGTAGTCACTGTCGTGGCACCATCACCGCCTTTTGGTTTTTCTAAACCGAGTGTTTTTTCTTCTTTAGCCCCGTCTTGTTTTGCTATTGGTGTACTGCAGGCTGCCAATAAAACTGCTACTGCTGCCAGGCTGGCCGCGCTTTTGATTGTGTTGATTGCACGCATGAAAATTTCCTCGAAGTTTTAATTAATCAATTCAAACCTGAAGCGGGAAAGTACACACCACAGGTATTACAAAACTTCGCTATGGTGCCTTAGGAAACTTAGGTGAATCTTAAAAAATACCTGTGGATAGAGATAAAACAAGGATTTTTACCTTGAAATTGGTAATTATTATAATATTTCCCAGCTTATTTTCAACTTGCTTTCAAGTCTTTTTTCAACTTGCATGGCGCAGGGAAGCCGGAAATTGTATGCGCACTTCCAGCCCGCCGATGGCTGCATGGGCCAGTTGTATGCGTGCCTGGTGACGATCGGCGATGGCTTTGGCAATCGCCAGGCCCAGGCCGCTGCCGCTGGTGCTGCTGCCTGCCACACGGTAAAAACGATCAAAAATGCGCTCACGTTCGGCTTCGGGGATGCCAGGGCCAGAATCCTGGATCACCAGTTGTATGCCCCCTATATCGTCAATCAGCGTAATGTAGACTGCCTCTTCATCCTGGATATAGCGCACGGCATTGTCAAGCAGGTTGCGTATCATGACGCGCAGGCTTTCGGCATCACCCATTAATTCTGTATTGGCGGCCATCTGGCTGCTGATACTGATTTTTCTGGAAACGGCAAACGGCATCACATCGCTGATGGCCTGTTCCACACAGGCGTTCAGCAAGGTCGGGCAGAAACTCAGGGCCGCCTGTGAAGACGGATCTTGCCTGGCCAGTGCCAGCAGTTGTTCCACCAGGCGCGATGCACGGTCCACCCCGCCCAACAGACGGTTGACTGCCTGTGCATGGGTGTTTTCATCCTTGGCACGGCCCAGATTTTGCACCTGCAGGCGCAAGGCCGTGATCGGCGAACGGAGTTCATGCGCGGCATCTGCCACAAAGCGCTGCTGTGCCTGCAAGGCCTGGCCCATGCGACCAAGCAGCGAATTCAATTCTGTCACCAGCAACGACACTTCACCCGGCAAACCTTTGTCTGACACCGGGTCGATGGAATTGGCGCTGCGATTGGCCAGCTCACTACCAATGCGATTGAGTGGTGCAAGTACAGAACTGACCCCCCACCAGGCGGCACAAAACAGCAAGATGGAAACTGGAATGACCGGCCATAAGGTGCTGAGTGCGAACGAAAATGCGCGCTCACGACGGGCACTGATTTTTTGCGCGACCTGGATCACGCGCTTGTTTTCTTCAGCGGCATACACGCGCCAGTCGCCATTTTCCAGGTTGACGGTGGAATAACCCAGCGCTGCCTGTTTCGGCAAGCTGCGGTGCTGGCGCGACTGGTAGACCCGGGCACCATCTTCTGACCATACCTGTACCACAAAATCAAAGTCATCGATCTCGGTACCGGGCAGGGTATGCCAGTCTACCTGGTCAAAATCACCGTCTTGCAGGGCCAGTGCCATTTGCTGCATGTGGTAGTCGAACAATTTGTCGGCTTCGCTGATGGCGGCGTGCAGGGATGTTGCAAACTGCAGGGCGGCTGCCGTCAAAATGGCGACGCCAAACAGCAGCATCATTTGCAGGCGCAGGGATTTCATGCGTTTTTCTCAACCATGTAACCGACACCACGCACATTGACGATGAATTTCTGGCCCAGCTTTTTTCTCAAGCCGTGGATATACACTTCAACGGCATTGCTTTCAATTTCTGAGGTATAGCCAAACAGCAGTTCTTCCAGCCGGCTGCGCGACAGGATGGCACCTGGCCTGGCGATAAGAGCATCCAATATGGTCCATTCACGCGCTGACAAGATGACTTGCTCCTTGCCGTTGAACACCTGGCGCGTGGTGGAATCCACCTCCACTTCACCACAAACGTAAGAGCTGTCCACCCGTCCGCGTGAACGGCGCAGCAGTGCATGCATGCGGGCAATCAGTTCATCCAGGTCAAAGGGCTTGATGAGATAATCGTCCGCCCCGGCATGCAGGCCCTGCACTCTTTGCGCTACGGTATCACGCGCCGTCATCACCAGCACTGGCAGGGCATCACCACGCTTGCGCAAGGCTTTCAGGATATCCATGCCATCGCGCTGCGGCAGGCTCAGGTCCAGCAGCAGCACATCGTAGCTGTGGATTTGCAAGGCCGCCTCTGCCGCTTCGCCGCTGGTCAGCCAGTCGACCAGGTTGGATTCACTTTCCAGCGCGATCTGGATGTTTTCACCTATCATGGGGTCGTCTTCGACGAGCAGGACTTTCATGGTCTGTCAGTCAATCAGGGGTTGTGGTGCAATGATGGTTTGCACAAGCTGTAAGATCGTAAACAGTTTCTAAAGCGAGGATTGTACGCGATGACGGCGCTGACAGCATGCAGTGCATCGCTTGACGCTGTTATGCATTTGATAGTTAACTTCCATAACAATAAAAAATGAAAGCAAGAAAATGACAGATCAACCTGCTCAAGTCGCTACCGAAGCCCATTTTGCACGAACAGAAAAGATACGCACCTGGCTCATCCGCTGGATGATGGCTGCTGCCGTGGCCCATTTTGTTGCGGGCGCGATCTTGCCCTGGCTGGCGCGGCAAAGCTGGATGGATGTATATCATCAGCATATAGACCAGCATTTCTGGCAAGCAGCAGCACCGGATGCCGCACGCGCAATGCAGATATGGTGGATCAGCCTGTTTGGACCGACGGTACAAACCGTGGGCTTGTGGATGGCGGCCCTGACGCAACTGGGTAATCGCTATCGCAGCCGCCTGGCCTGGGGCTGGCTGCTTGCCGGTATCGTCGTCTGGGCACCGCAAGATATCCTGATCTCGCTGCAAGCGAATGCCACGGTGCATGTCTGGATAGACAGCCTGGCCGTACTGACCCTGATACCGCCTTTGCTGTGGTTGTGGCGGATTGATCAGACCTGAGATTCAGCTACACCCAAACTTCAGGGCTTGTAAAAGACCTGTCAGCCACAATGTAGTGGCTTCATCTCCAGGAGCAAGCATGTTCTTTCTGCACCACCCACAACCGGTACGCCCCAGAAAGGCGGTACCTGAACTGCAAGTCAGCAGTCAAAGACAGGCCGTGGATACCAGGACCATTGTGGTGGAACGCAGTACTGAAGAATTGCGTGCGCTACAATTGCCGGTGCTCGCCAAGACAACTGGCGACAGCAAGTAAAAAAACGGCTTCTCTCACAACAAAGAAAAGCCGCAGAAGCGCTCACAACATTATTGTTTTAATTGGCTTAATTTGTTTATATAGTCGTCCCCGCCCTTTTCCTGGCCTCTTCTTCGTATAATTCTTTCTTGGACAATTTACCTACCGGGGTTTTCGGTAATTCAGCCCGAATATCCATGGCTTGCGGCATTTCATGCTTGCCCAGTCTTTCTTTGAGGAAGTCTTTCAGGTCATCAAAACTGAAAGCTGCCTGCCCCGCCTTGAGTTTGATAAAAGCCTTGGCAGCCTGCCCGCGATAAGCATCGGGGATGCCGATGACACTGACTTCGGCCACGGCCGGGTGTTCATAAATCGCTTCTTCTATATTGCGTGGATAGACGTTATAACCACCTGACAAAATCATGTCCTTGGTACGATCAACGATGTACACAAAACCGTCTGCATCCATATAGCCGACGTCGCCAGTGCGGAAGTACCCATCGGTAGTGAAAGCTTCACGAGTGGCGTCTGGCTTGTTCCAGTAGCCTTTCATGATATTCGCGCCGGCCACGCAGATTTCCCCGCGCTCACCCAAGGCCACTTCCTGACGCGCATCATCGATACTGACAAACTTGAAGCGTATGCCCGGTGTTGGCAAACCGCAGGAACCTGTCTTGCGCACGGCACCCAGTGGGGTAAAAGTGCCGGTGGGTGAAGTCTCGGTCATGCCCCAGCCTTCCAGCAGGGTACAACCGGTCAATGCCTGGAATTGTTGCAGCACTTCTGTCGGCAAAGGGGCACCGCCAGAATTGCAGAACTTCAGTGCGCTGAGATCATATTCTTTGATTTGCGGATGATTGATGATGGCGGTGTACATGGTGGGCACGCCTGGGAATACCGTGATCTTCTTGTTCGCCAGATCCTTCACCACGGTATCGGTATCAAAGCGGGTATGCAAGACAATTTCTGCACCCATGCGCAGGCCAAACAGCATGTCCACCGTCAATGCATAGATGTGGAATAGCGGCAGCACGGCCAGCAGTTTTTCTTTGCCCTCTTCCAGCACGCGGGGCTGGATATTGGTGGTTTCCATGATCTGGCTGCAAGCCGTGGTCAGGTTGCCATGCGTGAGCATTGCGCCCTTGGGCAAGCCGGTAGTGCCACCCGTGTATTGCAGGGTAGCGATGGTTTCCTTGGGGTCTGTTGCCGGAATAGGGGTGTAGTCACCATCATTGTCCAGCAGATTTGCAAACAGCAGATGCCGTGTATCGTCGGGGATGGCGCTGAGTTGGCCGGCCTTGTCCAGGTTCGCTTTGACTGCACCCGGGTAAGGCGTCATCTCCGGGATATTGCCGATGATGAGTTTTTGCAGGCGGGTATGCCCCAGCATCTTGGCCATTTGCGGATACAGCATGACCATGTCCAGCGTCACCAGCATGTCGGTATGGCTGTCGGCAATTTTATGCTCAAGCACTTTCTCGGCGTCCAGCGGTGAATAATTGACGACGGTGCCACCGGCCTGCAAGATGGCAAAAAAGCTGATGACGTAATGCGGTGTATTCGGTAAATACAGGCCTACATGTACCCCAGACTTCACGCCCAATTGCTGGAAACCTTTGGTGGCTTGATTCACCAGCTTTTGCAATTCGGCATAGCTGGTCTTTTTCCCCATGAATTCCAGAGCGGGCAGGTCTGGCCATTTGGCGGCAGCGTCATGCAGTAATTGCGGCACGCTGCTGATGGGCAGGTCGGCATCCCAATGCACGCCTGCGGGGTAAGATTTGATCCAGGGAGTGTCGCGCATTTTTGTCTCTCTATTTTTTAAGAATAATTTGAAAATGTCAGCAAGCCGGGCAGTTAACGTAGGAAAAGCCCCGCCTCAAAAAAAAGGAAGAGCCAATCCGGAACTACCCGCAAATCGCACTTATGAAACTACAAGTATTTATTTTTTCTCCATATATTTTTTCAACTCCATCTTGCCTATCTGATTCCTGTGCACTTCATCCGGGCCATCGGCCAGACGCAAGGTGCGGGCTTGTGCGTAGGAATATGCCAGACCAAAATCATCGGACACACCGCCACCACCATGTGCCTGTATCGCCCAGTCGATGACCTGGCATGCCATGGTCGGCGCGGCTACCTTGATCATGGCGATTTCTTTGGCTGCGGCCTTGTTGCCGACGGTATCCATCATTTGTGCCGCATTCAGTACCAGGAAGCGCGCCTGGTCGATCAGGATACGGGCATTGGCAATACGTTCCAGTGTCACACCCTGCTCTGCGACTCGTTTGCCAAAGGCCACGCGTGTCAAAGAGCGTTTGCACATATCTTCCAGTGCGCGTTCTGCCAGACCAATCAAACGCATGCAGTGATGGATGCGACCAGGTCCCAGGCGGCCCTGGGCAATTTCAAAACCACGGCCTTCACCCAGCAAGATATTTGATGCCGGTACCCGCACGTTTTCAAACAGGACTTCGCCATGGCCATGCGGTGCATCGTCATAACCGAATACCGGCAAGGCGCGCAGGATAGTCACGCCGGGCGTATCGCGCGGCACGATGATCATCGATTGCTGCTTGTGGCGGTCAGGGTTGGCCGGATCACTCTTGCCCATGAAGATGAATACTTTGCAGCGTGGGTCATTGGCGCCAGAGGACCACCATTTGCGGCCATTGATGACATATTCATCGCCATCACGGACGATGGATGCTTCGATATTGGTGGCGTCAGAAGATGCGACCGCCGGTTCTGTCATGGCGAAGCAGGAACGGATTTCACCACGTAGCAAGGGCTTCAGCCATTGTTCCTGATGTTCTGGCGTGCCATAGCGGGCAAACACTTCCATATTGCCGGTGTCGGGTGCCGAGCAATTGAATACTTCGGGTGCCCAGACGGCACGGCCCATGATTTCGCACAAGGGTGCATATTCCAGATTGGTCAAACCTGCGCCATGGCCAGATTCTGGCAGGAAGAGATTCCACAAACCGGCATCGCGGGCCTTGGCCTTCAGTTGCTCGACCACTTTGGTCGGTATCCAGGCATTGCCGGCCTTGCGGTTGGCAGCGATCTCACCAAAGAAAGTTTTTTCATTCGGGTAGACATGCTCGTCCATAAAAGCGATTAGACGTGCCTGCAAATCTTTGACTTTGGGGCTGTATTGGAAATCCATGATGTGTCCTTTTTCCTTGTGGGTTCAGTCTGCTCGGTTTGCTCAAATGGACAGGTTATGTCCGTTTATTTTTTTGTAGCTCAATATTGCGCGCCGTCAGCAATGCTGTTGCGCATAAAACCTCTTCGCCATCGCACACAGAGAAAACCTCTGCAGCGCTGACGGTCAATAACTTCCCGTGTGACACCACACGTCCGCGTGCCCGCAATTTTTCACCATCGGCGGGGGCGACTATCTTCAAATTACTGTCTATGCTGGCGTTGATCCAGCCGGGCGGTAACAGAGTGCCGGCGGCAGAGATACCGGCAAAATCTGCGGCTGCAAATATCGCTGTGGCCTGCATCTTTCCGGGTACAAAACTGAGTTCTTCACGGTAGGCAATATCCAGTTCCACTTCACCCGGCTCCACCCTCACAAACTGTATGCCCAGCCATTTCGCCATCGGCATGGCCAGCACCAGATTCTTGAGTTGCACTGCGTAATCTGGATTGCTTGCCACGTATGCCGGTTTCATGATTGCGCCTTGTCCTTTTGCCGTATTAACTAACCAGATACCCACCATCGACATTGATGCAGGTACCTGTGGTATAGCTCGACGCATTCGATGCCAGGTACAAGACCGTGCCCGCCATTTCATCTGGTTCGGCAATGCGCTTCATCGGTATGCGGGTCAGTGCTTTTTCGAGGATGACGGGGTTATGGAACAGGGCCGAGGCAAACTTGGTATCCGTCGCCCCCGGCAGCAAGGCGTTCACGCGCACACCCATGGCCGCGCATTCCAGCGCAAAGGATTTGGTCATGGCGATGACTGCCGCCTTGGTGATGGAGTAAATCCCCTGCATGGCACCGGGCACCACACCGTTGACGGACGCCACATTAATGATGCTGCCACCACCATGTTTGGCCATCAGTTTGGCACCGGCAGAAGACATGAAGAAGTAGCCACGTATATTGACATCCACCGTTTTTTGGAAGGCACCAACATCGGTCTCGGTGATATGCCCGAAATGCGGGTTGGTGGCTGCATTGTTGACCAAAATATCCAACCGGCCATGCGCGGCTGTAATGTCGGCAAACAGGGCATCAATCTGTGCCATTTCACCGATATGGCAGGCGCGTGCTTCTGCCTTGCCGCCAGCAGCGACTATCGCTGCCACCACGGCTTCGCAAGCTTCGGCCTTGCGGCTGGAAACGATGACGTAAGCACCGTTGGCAGCCAGGGTTTTGGCCACTGCTTCCCCTATGCCACGGCTGGCACCGGTAACCAGTGCGACCTTGCCGGTTAAATCGAACATTGCTGTCATATCTTGTCTCTCTTATTTTTTAAACGTAGGTAATTGCTTTGGGATTGTTCAATACTTCAAGATGCGAAAAATTATTCAGGTAAGCCAGCGCAGGGCGCAATACGCCTTCTGCTGTCGGCTGCAAATGAAAACGCGTCACGGCACTATTCACCAGCGACCAGTTGAGTTCGGCAAAGCGCGGGTCTGGAAAGCTCAGCACATGCTGGCATAGCGCCGAGATAGTGCCGCCAGAAGTGAACACGACAATGTTTTTGGCGTCATCAGCAATCGCCAGTTGCTTGTGCATGGCAGCGACACAACGCTGGCGAAATGCATTCCAGCTTTCCACATACTCGGCATCATGCTCACCCGACATCCAGCGGCTGATGGCCTGAGCAAAAATGTCCTGGAAGGCCTGCTTGCCATTCGGCGTATTCATGAGGAAATGCTTGACTGCTGCCGGGTCATCAAAAGCCGGTACATGCCGCGCCAGGACTTCATGGTGGTTGTATTCGTTGAAACCGGCATCGCAATGCCAGCCAGAAGTGTCCAGTGCATCAAGGTCTTGTTGCCGCATTTCTGCGATACAGGCTTGCGCGGTTTGCTGATGCCGCTTCAGGGTCCCTGTAACCACCCGCGATACCTGCATGTCGCGCGCTGCCCACCAGCGCCCCAGATGCTGCGCCTGCTGTTCGCCCAGTTCAGACAATTGATCATAGTTCTGGCTGCCGAATGAAGCCTGCCCGTGCCTGACCAGATATAAAGCTGCCATTACTTCCTCTATCAATAAACTTCAGTAAAACAATGAACAAAGTGTATGCCCGCGACTATAATTGATCAAATGAATAGTTATTATCTGGATTAATTAATCTTATGCATTTATCTCGCGTAGACTTGAACTTGTTCACCGTCTTTGTTGCCATCTACACCGAAGGCAGCGTGACCCGTGCCAGCCAGCAACTGAACCTGACGCAACCAGCCATCAGCCATGCCTTGAACCGCCTGCGGCAATTGTTCAATGACCCGCTGTTTGTACGCCAGGGGCAAGCCATGGTATCGACGCCACTGGCGCGCAGCATCATAGAACCGGTGCGGCAAGCCCTGCGTGGGCTGGAAGTGACACTGACCGAGAATGACAAGTTTGACCCGGCACTGGCCAGCAAGCAGTTCAACCTGGCTTTGCGCGATGTATTGGAATCCACTGCCCTTCCGCCGCTGATGGAGAGCATTACCCGGCAGGCACCACAAATCAATCTGGCAGCGATACAGGTGGAAAGGCGGGAACTGGTCAGTGAACTGGCGGCAGGCAGCCTGGACTTGGCGATTGATATGCTGTTGCCACTACCGAACGAGATACACCGCCAGAAGGTGGTGCAAGGCAATACCGTCGTGCTGGCAAGACGCGATCACCCTGTCATCCAGGGCAAGCTGGATCTGGACAGTTATATGCAGGCAGAACACATACTGGCCAGTTCACGTCGCAAGGGCATGGGTCTGGAAGATTTTGAACTGAGCCGCCTGGGCTTGCAAAGACGTATACGCCTGCGCTGTCAGCATTATTTCGCGGCCTGCCGGGTGGTCAGCCAGACCGATTTGTTGCTGACCATGCCGGAAGGTTATGCGCGTATTGCGAATGAACAGTTTGGTAACCAGATATTCCCGCTACCGGTTGCCATGCCTTCATGGGATGTGTACTTGTACTGGCACCAGAATGTGGAAAATGATCCGGCCAATCGCTGGCTAAGACAGCAGGTAATAGCGGCGTTTCAGAACCAGACGGTTTGATCAGACGGTTAGAAACGCGCTGGCCCCGCATGGCTGAATTCAGATGGAAGGCGATTTATTTGCCAGCTTTTGGCTCGTCTGGCAGCAGACAGGCATCGATAATTTGCAAATCATTATCTTTGGCAAAACTGACGACGAAATGATAAGCCAGTGGTTCGATTTCACGTATGGCTTCGTTCACCACGACAGAACGCACGCCGTTCAGCAGGATAGGACGGACATAGGGTGAATATTGCAGATGGGAGTGGCGGCCACCGTCGGGGCTGAAGCAGGACATGGCTCCACACAGGCGTTCTGCCCAGTCACTGGGGCGAAATTGCTTCCCATCGCTGGTGATGCCCTGGATGAAAAATTCGCGGACTTGTTGCGTTTTTTTGGTATCTGCCATGTGCTCGGCTTGCGAAAAAGCAAGAGTGAATAAAGCTCAACATCATTATGTGATACCAAGCTTTCAAAATACTTCCATATTATATCTTATAGAAGACTTGAATCAAAATCGCCGGGTAGATATATTATGAGCCTTTGCAAAATCCGTTCCAGCATGTGAATGCTGACATGGTAATTGAGCCACTATAGTTCATTTTGAACCAGAGTAAAGATAGACATTTCCATATCGCCCTCATGTGAACACAGACAGGCTACAGAGTGATGACTTGCATTCTTCCCACATGATGCTGCTTGAATTTTTTGCAAACGCTTTCTGACCGGCAGCAATCACTTTGTCAGCAATGCTTGTCTTTTCAGCACTTATATCGTTAGTGACATTGCAGGCAGTGTGATGGGCGGTGTGATGGGTAGTCGTATAGGTAGTGGTAGTAGAGGTGGTGGTAACAAGCACTTGCCTACCAGCCGCCCTCTCCTGATATGAAAATTAACTCTCGATAATGATCTGATACGGTAACGCCGGCCATTCCTGCGGTACCAAAGAATAAATCGATGCCGCTGCTGGCAAGCCACCTACCATCAAACGGTTGCGGGCCGTGCATTCATGCAGGGCACCCAGTTTTCTGGCGACTTGCATGCTGAGTTCATTGCCTTCGGCCACCACGATCTCGATACGATTGAAACCCAGTTGTTTAAATCCGGCTTCGGCCAATATACGTGCCACGCGGGTGGCAATGCCCTGCCCCTGCCTGGATTGCCTGATCCAGTAGCCAAGGTTACAGTAGTTGTGCATCTTGCTGATCAGATTCAAACCACAGGCGCCCAGCAGTTCCCTGCCATCTTCGCTAAAAATGCCGAATTCATAGGCAGTGCCTTCTGCACGACCACGGTTGCAGACGTCAAACCATTCGTGCGTGGCTTCTATCGTAAATCCGGCATGGCACCATGACATCCAGCGTCCGACAGTAGGAACGGATTCCAGCACCGTGGCAGTAAATTGTTCTGCGTCCTGCGGCTCAAAGGCGCGCAGGCAAATACCAGGGACGATAATTTTTTTCATGTGATCAGCAGGCAGTTTTCATATCAGGACTGCGGCTGCGCAGATACGGCAACCGGCACATCACGAATGCAAGAAGAAAAAAGCTGGCTGCACTATGCATGGCCAGCTTTCTTTATTTATACCCAGGCGGCAAAAGATAGCAGCACCAGCAGCAACATCCATAGCAGCAAGGCGCGCCAGACCAGGCCGACGGCGCTTTGCAAGGCTCTTGGTGACGCTTCAGCACCGGGCTGGCTTTCCAGTTCCAGGCTATCGACATCGACGGCGCTGGCATCGGCCTGCAAGACCATGGCTTTTTCTTCCGGCTCACCCAGGCGCACGCCCAGGGCACCACCACCGGCGGAGAGGATGATGCCCACTGCTTCATCCGACCAGCGGTCGGCATAGTTACGCCAGGAATACACGGCATCTTCAAAATTGCCGACAACCGCAAATGCGACTGCCGTCAGGCGTGCAGGTATCCAGTCTATCCAGTAAAACACCTGGGCCGCATAAACACCGAATTCTTCATTCTTCATGTGTTCGGGTTCATTCCAGGCGCGCGACAGGTATTCGGCCACGCGGTACATGACGGCACAGGCCGGTCCGACCGGCATCAGGAACCAGAAAAACACACCAAACACATTACGATGGCTGGCGATCAGCGAACGTTCTACCGCCAGTCTGGAAATTTCAGATACCTCCAGGCCGGTGGTGTCCAGATGCGTCCATTCAGCCAGATAACGGCGGGCAGCCTCTTCATCGCCTGAACTCAGGGCCAGTTGTATCGACGTGAAATAGTGGCTGTAGCGGCGAAAACCCAGGGTCAGGTAGACGATGATCACATTCCAGATCAGGGCCGCGATGGGGTTGAGGCGATGGCATAGCCAGTAGATCAGTGCCGTAGGGACAGTCAGCAAGCCAACGATGACCCACCAGCCCAGGCGACCATGCTTGACTTTACCCGCATTGAACGAAGCCTCGATTTTTTCAGCCAGCGTCTGGATTTGCGTATAGATAGGGTTATCTGCACGCAAGGGCTTGAGCTGCTCAATCAACAGAGCTAACAGAATCGAAATAAAGGTCATAATTGACTGGATTGATGTTGCAGCACCCGGCTGCAAACAATGAATTTGCAAATGCGGCAAGTGTAAACCGATTTGCCCAGATTATGAAGCTTTGTTCTACAGAGCAAGAATTTTGCTGTCATGCGCGCAAAAAATGAAACAGGTTGCGCAGCATTCCGGCAGTGGCACCCCAGATGAAATGCTGTTCATAAGGCATGGAATAAAACTGCCTTTGGCCGCCACCATCGGGTAATTCGAACAGACGGCGCTGATGGTGCTGGCCATCCATCAGGAAAGCCAGTGGCACTTCGAAAATGGAGGCGACTTCGGTAGGGTCCGCCCGCAGCTCAAACCCGGGGTCCACCAGTGATACCACGGGGCTGACGCGGTAACCGGTGCCAGTATGATAATCCGGCAAATGGCCCAGCACATCGACATAGCGACGCTGCAGGCCGACTTCTTCTTCGGCTTCACGCAGGGCGGTTTCTACCGGATTGATGTCTTCTTCTTCGAAACGCCCGCCGGGGAAGCTGATCTGGCCAGGATGATGGTTCAGATTGGCCGCACGCTCGGTCAGCAGCAGGGTCAAGCCGCTCTTGCGGGTGACGATGGGTATCAGTACCGACGCCGGGCGGAAAGGCAGCTTCCTGGACAGGGAATGTTCATCATTGATTTCTGGCGTCCACGGAGGAGGCTGGGCAAAACGTTCACGTAGCCAACCCGGGCACAAGCGGCTGACAGGCACCGCCGGCTCGGCAGCCACGGACAGGATGGGCAGGGATTCAGGATTCAGAAAAATGTTGCTCACGATGAAAAAGTCTGCGACCAGATCGGCCCGGAATTGCCGCAGCAATACCGGGAATCAAACCAAACCGTAACGGACATTATTTTGCCCCTCAAGGTTCATTAGAAAAATTCTTAAAAATACAATAAAAAAAGGATGCCTGAGCATCCTTTTTTCGATACGGCAATAACAGATATTACTCTGCTTTTGCTGCAACAACCTTACGTGCTGGCAATTTCTCTTTAATACGAGCAGATTTACCAGAGCGTTCACGCAGGTAGTACAACTTGGCGCGACGTACGTCACCGCGACGTTTCACTTCGATAGAAGCGATCAGTGGGGAATACAACTGGAATGTACGCTCAACGCCTTCGCCGGAAGAAATCTTACGGACGATGAAGTTGGAATTCAAACCACGGTTACGACGAGAGATCACAACGCCTTCGTAAGCCTGTGCACGTTTGCGTGTACCTTCAACAACGTTGACGCTCACTACAACTGTGTCACCTGGCGCAAAGTCAGGGATGTTCTTGCCAAGGCGAGCAATTTCTTCTTGCTCTAATTTTTGGATCAGATCCATTTTTTACTCCTATGACCATCTTGCCGACGCTGCAGAATCTGGTTCTGACTGATGCCCGGTAGAGGATGGGGTTTAACATGTGAATCAATTGATTCACGCTTAAAGATTCCAGCCCTGAGGCTGAAAAATATTACAAACTGCTTAAAAACTTTTCGTCGACCTTGCTCAACAAACCGGCAGCACGGGCTGCGGTGATCAAATCCGGGCGTTTCAGCTGACTGGCTTGCAGTGCACGCTGACGACGCCACTTCTCGATCTCGGCATGGTTGCCGCCCAACAGCACGGCAGGCACGGCTTCGTCTTCAAATACTTCTGGCCTGGTGTAATGCGGGCAATCCAGCAGACCATTGACAAAACTGTCCTGCACTGCCGACGCCTCATCATGCAAGACCCCGGGGATTTGCCGTATTACAGCATCCATCAGGGCCATGGCTGGCAATTCACCGCCAGACAGCACAAAATCACCGAGACTGATTTCTTCGTCAACATAATTGTCGAGCAAACGCTGATCAACGGCTTCATATCTGCCACACAACAAGACCAGACCCGCAGCTTTAGACAATTGCATGACCTTTTGATGGGTCAGCGGTTTGCCTTGAGGCGACAGATAAATGACTTTGGGTAACACCTGCGCTGTGACAGCCTGGCGCTGCTTTGCCGCGTCAATTGCCGACTGCAAAGGTTTTGCCATCATCACCATGCCGGGGCCACCGCCATAAGGCCGGTCATCCACGGTACGATGTTTGTCACTGGTGAAATCACGTGGATTCCACAGCTTCAATTCGCATTTTTGTTGCTCGAACGCCCGTCTGGTCACACCTGATTGGGTAATGGCAGCGAACATTTCGGGAAACAGCGTAATGACATCGAACTGCATGGCTATGCCTTCTGAGAACCTATTTACGATCCTACTGCGCGAGCGTGATCGGGGCTCATGTGCTGCTCAAAATGCTCATGTACTCAAGTACATTCCGCTTTCTGCGCTGCTCTTCACCCCGCTGACGCACGCTCGCTACAGATCGTAAACAGGTTCTGAATTCATCACCTTAATAATCACTACCCCAGTCGACCTGGATTTTGCCTGTCTTTTGATCCACTTCCTTGACGAAAGTCTCTACAAAAGGAATCAGGCGTTCGTGTTTCGACAGTTCATTCTCAGGCACATCCGCTGCCGCCACCCGCAAAATCGGATGTGCACCGTTGTCCATCAAATCCCTGACGACACCTAAATTTTCACCCTGAAGATTGTCTACCTGCAAACCTATCAGATCGAGCCAATAGAATTCACCGGACCCCAAAGCAGGAAAATGCTTGCGAGAGATTTGTACAGTCGCACCTTTCAGTGCTTCTGCGGCATTTCTGTCAGGCACACCTACCAGCCGCGCAACCACGTCTTCACCATGGATTTTGACTTCCATGCGATCGACATCACGCAACTCGGGCTTATCCAACCACCAGGTCTTTGCTGACAGCATTGCATCAGCATCAGCAGAATAAGGACGTATCCTTACCCAGCCATGAATACCAAATGCTCCCGAGATATAGCCCACCAGGACCAGATCATCAGGAACATGAACTTCAGCAGACATCAAAGCGGCTATTAAGCTGCTGCTTTGGAGGATGCTACCAAACGAGCTACTGCTGGCGACAATTGCGCGCCAACACCTTGCCAGTATGCCAGGCGATCTGCTGCTACACGTACTGTTTCGGCATTACCAGTTGCTACAGGATTGTAGAAACCGATACGCTCGATAAAGCGACCATCGCGACGATTACGGGAATCAGTTGCAACGATGTTGTAAAAAGGGCGCTTTTTTGCGCCACCACGAGCTAAACGAATAACGACCATAATATTTCCAAAAAATGTCTGAACGCGGAAAAAGCTGTAGATTATAGCCTGTTTCTTAAGCAAGTCGCAAGGACTACCTCACTTTTCCCTTGCGCAAACGCATTTTCATTGATCAGCGTGACTATTCCGACACATCAGGGCGGCTTGACATACAATCACAGCTTCACTCTTGATGACATGCTGCAATGACACTCACCAATAACAATACACCGCATAAAAATAAAGCCCTGACAACATTCCTGGCCGCCGTATTTGGTTCTATCGGCCTGCACCGCTTTTATCTTGCTGGCAAAAAAGACAAATGGGGCTGGCTGCATTTCAGCTCATTGCCACTCAGCATGGTCATCCATTATTTCTATTTTGGCAAACCTGAAATCGTGCAATACAGTCCACTGCTGATTTCTTTCCTGGCCGCCATACTGGAAGCCCTGGTCATGGGCCTGACATCGGATGAAAAATGGGATGCCAGGCATAACAGCAAATCCGGCCAGACCAGCGACTCAACCTGGCCACTGGCCCTGCTGCTGGTACTGACACTGGGTGTAGGCGCATTTGTACTGATCGCCGCCATCGCCCGTACCTTTGACCTGCTGTACACAGGCGGTGCATACGGCTGATATGCATATCTAAAAAAATGGCACCTGTACGCATATAGCATGCGCCCTTGGTTTCAATTGTTGAAATGCCCTCAATCGTCATCATTGAGGGCATTTTTTATTTAAAAGTGAAACCCCGGCTACAACGCCGCTGGTGTGGTTTGGCGTAAGTCCTAATAAAGGTTTTATTAAAGACTTTATTTCAACAAGACACTTGATATACTCCAAAGAACATCCATATAGCATCCATACAACATCCCATAACCATCCATATGGATGGTTATTTAAATGAAAGGCTGTATATGACCGTCTCTGACATACGAAGCAAAGCAAGTGACACTGAAAAAATCACGATCAATCTTGGCCTGATCGACCTTGGTCAGGTTGACCTGCTGGTAAATGAAGGTTTCTATTCGAACCGTACCGACCTGATACGTACCGCCATACGCAACCAGTTGCTAACCCATGCAGATGTCATACGTCAAACCGTGATACGCAAGAGCCTGGTATTGGGCCTGCAACATTACACGCGTGCAGATCTGGAAGCTGTGCGAGACGCTGGCCAACGTTTGCAGATACAAGTACTTGGGCTGGCCAGCATAGCGGCTGATGTAAGTCCCGAGCTGGCTGCGGCCAGTATCGCGTCGATTTCCGTATTAGGTGCATTCCAGGCCAGTAGCGCGGTAAAAGCCGCACTGGCAGACCGCATCCTTTGAATGAGCAAGACTATCCCCCATGCGCCACTTGAAAGTACATCATGAATTTTAATCAAAGCCTGCTGGCCCGTATGCGCATGGCAGGTCAATCCTGGCTCGACGCACAGACATTTACCCTGCCAGGCAATGACAGCATGAACACAGACCAATTGCAGAAGTTGACGGCAGTCACAGAGTTGATACAACGTACCCTTAACGAAAATTTGCCTGGGCTGGCAAAAGCAGAGCAGCAAGCCGGGTTTGCCAGCCCGGGACAATACGCTGCGTCCCCGGAACAGCCGCTGCATGACGTCAACCCAAGACCGGAAAAACATCTGGAGAAAAAATCACAAGGTGGTGCCCGGTATCAACCGCACATCGTGGATGCAGACGTCACGCCGGCAGAGAAAAGTGAAGCTGGTCGCTTCATCAACGGTAACTACAGCAATGCCCACGGCAAGCGTGGCTATAAACTGTATATTCCCTCTTCTTATACGGGGCAAGCCTTGCCACTGATAGTCATGTTGCATGGGTGCACCCAGGGGCCGGATGATTTTGCCACCGGCACAGGTATGAACCTGATCGCCGAACAACAGCAATGTATCGTTGTCTATCCCGCTCAGGACCAGGGTGCAAACAGCTCAAAATGCTGGAATTGGTTTAAGGCAATGGACCAGAAGCGCGACCAGGGTGAACCCGCCCTGATTGCCGGTATCACACGCGAAATTATGGCCAATTACCATATCGACCAGCGCCGCGTATTTATCGCAGGCATGTCAGCGGGTGGTGCCATGGCGGCGATCATGGCAGATGTCTACCCTGAGCTGTATGCGGCGGTAGGAATACATTCCGGCTTACCATTCGGTGCGGCGAGGGATTTACCTTCGGCATTGGCCGCCATGCGTGGTGCTGCCAGTCAAAGTAAAACGTCGTCTAGCGGTGCCGCCATACCTATCATCATTTTCCATGGCGATCAGGACCACACCGTCAACAGCAAGAATGCCGACCATATCATGACCCGTTATCTCGACAACAATCCATCAGGAATGCTCAACGAGCAAAAAGAGAGCGGTTACGGAAAACATGGTCGTCGCTACACGCGCACGCACTACGCGAAAAATGACTCTTCCGGGCAAGCTGGCATCAAGTCTGCCCATGCTGAACATTGGGTAATTCATGGAGCTGGTCATGCCTGGTCAGGCGGCAATAGTCAGGGTAGCTATACAGATGCATCGGGACCTGATGCCAGCAGCGAAATGCTGCGTTTCTTTCTGTCACAAGTAGCCTTGCCGTAATCGAGAGGTGGGTGAAAGCCCAGGAACATGATCGTCAGACACACGCCAGAATTAAAGACCGGTCACAAGCCGATATTTAATTCTGGTTACAAGTTCCATGATGTATTGATGCCCGCCCGCAAGCCGCGATGTCATGGGTGCGGTTTCATTTTTTCTGAAACGCACTTCATCCATACGATGAAATGAATGCGACTGAATTAGCGCACAAACAAGGCGATCAGGATAACGATAGGCAGAGGTATGCCAAGTAGCAAAAGTAAAATTGAACGCATGATAGGCTCCGAAAAATTATAATACGATGTATCCCCTGTATCCCCTTACCCTAGGAAAGAGCAAGGATGAGGACTATGAAATCAGATGTGCCTGATCCCGCTGACGGCCGCCCAGTGTGGCTGCCAGGCTGGCGACAAATGCCCCCAGCAGCAAGGCTACAAACATCCACAGGGCAGAATTTGCAGCTGCCTTGCGCGCCTGGTCAGCAGCTACTTTGGCTGCGTTTTTGGCATCTGTTACTTGCTTATTCATTTGATCAAAGATCGCATCAACGCGTTTTGTCGCATCCATCGGTGTCATTTCCGCACGCTTGGCAATCATGCTGGACAAATAGTCACGGTCACCCATTGACAATCCACCGGCCGCTATACCTGTCGATAAGATCCGGCCCACTTCCATACGTAAGGCATTGTTATTGCTGTCTGCAACAGCCTGCCCGGAACGTAATAGCATATCCGCATAATAATCAACCCTTCTCGTTTTTGCATTGTCTGTCGTTGATGCTGATGCCGCTGTTATCGCCGTTACTTTCGCTGCATTCCCCGCTGCATCCACTGCGCCACTTACCATACTGTGAACAGCACCGGCCAGTAAGCCCACTGTCAACAAAGAGGCCACGGCCCATGCCAGCATGCCATGCGCGGTGTCGCGGAAGTACACTTCGTCGTCGTGCACATTACTCCATTTGACGCGTAAGCGGCCGGCTATGTAACCACCAACACCGGACGCTGCAAGCTGCGTAAAAGCAAGCCAGACAATCGCCGATATGCCCATTACCGCCGCGTTATACGACCATGGTGACACCGACGATAAACCCAGACCTGCCCCGAGCATCAAAAGTATCAAAGAAAGTGCGGCAGCCGTCACAGCACCTGCCAGCACCGCGCCCCAGGACACGCCCGACGTTCCTGAACGGGAAGCATTTTCGTGGTTGACTACCAGCCTATTTTCGTCCGTCGTATTGTTGTTCATAAAGGTATCCGTCCGCTTTCAATTGGTTTTATTCAAAATGAGATTTCAAGTGTTTTCACTAAAACATTCAAGAATGAACTCAGCATATGCACGAGGGTTTTTGATGTCTGTGTGTTGACCAACACTGCATAATAAATTTCGTGCCAACGAAAAAAAATCAGACATACGCAGTAAAAACTGCGGGGTAAGAAAGAGCAGTGCGAGAACGCCGGGCCAGGATGTGAAATTTCAGCTTGGACTGGCAAATTGCTTGTTGGAAAAAGTCCAGATCATGCCAGACGCGTCAGGGCCTTTAGGATCACTGTAGGCATGGCCCGCAGCGCCGCCACTCCATGCATGCGCCAGCCCGTTCACCTCGCACAAGCTGACCACGATTTGCCCCTGAATGCGATAGTCGGTGATTGTTGCCGGGTAACGTGCGCCGCGTTGTACGGTACGGGGCTTGCCCGCTTTCGCGCCCGCCTGGTTGGCCCATTGCTGCGCCAGCAGTGGGCCATTGACAGGCGCAACGACGTGGTCTTTACTGCCCTGTATGACCAGCAAAGCAGGTAACTTCGCTCCTGTTGGCAGTGATTCGGCAACCAGCCTGCGCCCACGCATTGCCGTGACGGCTGTCGCAGAGGAATGTGCAAGCCCTGTTGCAATGCCCGAATGCATGGCAAGTACCCGAAAGCGTTCAGGGCGACGTAGCGCCACAAGTGCTGCGATACTGGCTCCGGCTGACAAGCCGGCCAAAGCGATGCGGCTACTGTCTACCGGTTGCGACAAACAGATTTGATCGATCACCGCATCGATAGAACCGGCTTCGCGTTGCGCCCTGCCCGACCGCGTGTCATACCAATTCCAGCAAGCCTGAATATTCGCCAGACGCTCTTGCTCCGGGTACAGCACAAGAAAGCGTTCACGCCTGGCAATTTGATTCATTCTGGTGCTTGCCGCCAGTGCTTCAGCATCTTGCCCGCAACCATGCAGCATGACTATCAGAGGAAGCGACTCCGTGCGCCGCACGCCCGGTGGTTTATACAGGCGGTAACGCCGTGCACCTGTCATGCCGACTGTGACTCCGGCCTCCCCGCTGTCCTTAGCCGTGGGTCGTGCTGTGGCTGGCAGGTGTTTGGGTGTTTTCGGTACTGCCGTCAAGGTTTTCTTGATCACCCTGCTCGTTGTTGTCCTCGCTGTCCTCGCTATCTTGCTGATGACGCGTGTGAACGATTTTGTCCATAATGTCTTGCTGCTGCGTTTAGTCATCCTTTGATGGTAAAGGTGAATGCTAACAACCTCTATGCGCTAACGCACACAGTATTTACAGAAGATCAGGCAGGGAAAAGCAAACAGGCAGTAACGCAATAACGATTACACCAAAGCGGGATTTGAGTATAAAAAAACGGATCATTCATTGGAATGATCCGTTTTTTTTCAAACAGACAATTTACCTTACTGCAGTCATCATCAGAACTGGTCTTCAGCCAAAGCCATGACACCGGCACTGCCATCCACAATCGCTGAACGCAAGCCTTGCGCGGCGGACAGGATATGGTCAGCAAAATAGCGTGCCGTGGCGATCTTGGCTTTCATGAAAGCGGCATCGCCCTCGCCTGCATCCAGTTTTTGCTGGGCGATGATGGCAGCACGTGCCATTTGCCAGCCACCGAAGACAATACCCGCCAGCTTCAGGTACAGGACGCTGCCGGCAAACACGCCTTTGATATCTTGCTTGAAGTTGGTGACCACATAATCAACCACGCTTTCCAGTGCGGCAGTACCGGCTGCCAGTTGACGCTGTATCGCCAGCATGTCAACAGAACCTATGGCCGCCAATTGCGCCTCGGTCGCACGCATGTCAGCGACAAAGGCTTTGGCGATGGCACCGCCATCGCGTGAAGTCTTGCGGCCAATCAGGTCATTCGCCTGGATGGCAGTGGTGCCTTCATAAATCGTCAAAATCTTGGCATCGCGGTAGTGTTGTGCCGCGCCGGTTTCTTCGATGAAACCCATGCCACCGTGTACCTGCACCCCCGTCGAAGTGACATCCAGCGACATTTCAGTCGACCAGCCTTTGACGATAGGTACCAGGTATTCATACTTGGCCTGGTTGGCCTTGCGCACTGCTACATCGGCATGATGGTGGGCGAAATCGCTGATACCGGCAGCCACATAAGCCAGCGCACGTGCGCCCTCGGTCTGGGCGCGCATGGACATCAGCATACGGCGCACATCAGGATGATTGATGATGGTGACTGGACCGGCAGACCCTGCCAGGTCGCGCGATTGCACACGGTCTTTGGCGTATTGCACGGCCTTTTGATAAGCGCGCTCTGCCACGCCTATGCCCTGCATGCCAACGCCAAAGCGGGCGGCATTCATCATGATGAACATGTATTCGAGGCCACGGTTTTCTTCGCCCACCAGAGTACCCAAAGCACCCCCGTGGTCGCCGAATTGCAATACCGCAGTCGGGCTGGCCTTGATGCCCAGCTTGTGTTCTATCGATACACAGTGCGCGTCATTGCGTGCACCCAGTGTGCCGTCAGCATTCACCAAAAACTTCGGTACGATGAACAGGGAAATACCTTTCACGCCTTCTGGTGCATCCGGCGTACGTGCCAGTACCAGGTGGACGATATTTTCTGCCATATCGTGTTCACCATAGGTGATGAAAATCTTGGTGCCGAATACTTTGTACGTACCATCGCCTTGTGGTACCGCACGTGTGCGTACCATCGCCAGGTCAGAACCCGCTTGTGGTTCGGTCAGGTTCATGGTGCCTGTCCATTTGCCGGAAATCAGGTTTTCCAGGTAAATGGCTTTTTGTTCGTCGCTGCCAGCGGTCAGCAGGGCTTCAATCGCACCATCGGTCAGCAGTGGGCACAGGGCAAACGAGATGCTGGCGGCATTCAGCATTTCTATGCATGGCGTCGCCACCAGCTTGGGCAAGCCCTGGCCGCCAAATTCTTGCGGATGCTGCACACCCTGCCAGCCTGCCTCACCAAACATCTTGAAGGCTTCTTTAAAGCCCTTGGTGGTGAAGACTTCGCCGTCTTTCCAGTAGCTGGGTGCCTGATCGCCAGGCCAGTTCAGCGGCGCAACCACTTCACCGGCAAACTTGGCGTTTTCTTCCAGCACGGCTTCTACGGTTTCTGCCGTCGCATCTTCACAGCCAGGCAAGGCATTCACTTGCGCCAGACCAGCCAGTTCATTGATGAGGAACAGCATGTCCTTGACAGGGGCAACATAGCTCATTTTTGTATCCCAAAAAAAGAAAAAGGGGCAGGTCAGGAAGATCGCCTTGATGATGCGATAAACCGCTTACCTGCCCCCGTCAGGCCACCGCAGCGGCCAACAAGTTAACCTAACTCAGCAACCAATTGTGGAACGATTTCAAACAAATCGCCAACGATGCCATAATCAGCAACCGAGAAAATCGGTGCTTCTGGATCTTTGTTGATGGCGACGATGGTTTTGGAATCTTTCATACCGGCCAGATGCTGGATCGCGCCAGAGATACCGACGGCGATATACAACTGCGGCGCAACGATCTTGCCGGTTTGGCCAACTTGCCAGTCATTCGGTACAAAGCCGGCATCCACCGCAGCACGGGATGCACCCATGGCTGCACCCAGCTTGTCAGCCAACGGTTCCAAAATCTTGAAGTTGTCGCCAGAACCCATGCCACGACCACCGGAAACGATGACTTTTGCAGCTGTCAGTTCAGGACGGTCAGACTTGGCCACTTCGCGCGAAACGAAAGCAGATTTGCCAGAATCAGCAACCGCAGAAATTGTTTCAACAGTCGCAGAGCCACCAGCGGTAGCAGCATCAAAACCAGTGGTACGCACGGTGATGACCTTGATCGCATCCGTCGATTGCACAGTAGCGATGGCGTTACCGGCATAGATAGGACGCTCGAAGGTGTCAGGGCTGTCTACCTTGGTGATTTCAGAAATTTGCGAAACGTCAAGCTTGGCAGCTACGCGTGGCAAAATGTTTTTGCCGTAGGCAGTTGCCGGTGCCAGGATATGGCTGTAGCCGGAAGCGATAGCCAATGCCTGTTCAGCCACGTTTTCTGCCAGGCCATCTGCAAAATGCGCTGCATCTGCATGCAATACTTTGCTGACGCCAGCGATTTTTGCTGCCGCTTGTGCCGCAGCACCCGCATTATGGCCAGCAACCAGTACGTGTACATCTGCGCCGCATTGTGCAGCGGCAGTGATGGTATTCAATGTGCTGCCCTTCAGGCTAGCATTGTCGTGTTCAGCGATGACGAGTGTAGTCATGATGTCTTCCACTTGATATGCTGCCAGGATCCCTATCCCGACAACAAAAATTATTCTTAAATTCTGTCTCTAATTCAGCGGTCGAAAATTAACCAATAACCTTGGCTTCATTTCTCAGCTTGGCAACCAGTGTCGCCACGTCAGGCACCTTGATGCCGGCGCTGCGTTTTGCTGGTTCGGTAACTTTCAAAGTCTTGACGCGAGAAGTAACGTCCACACCCAGGTCGGCCGGTTTGACATTGTCCAGTTGTTTTTTCTTGGCCTTCATGATGTTAGGCAAAGTCACATAACGCGGCTCATTCAAACGCAAGTCTGTGGTGATGATGGCTGGCAGTGTCAGCGACAATGTTTCCAGGCCGCCATCCACTTCGCGGGTGACTGTGGCTTTACCATCAGCAACCGTGACTTTGGAAGCGAAAGTCGCCTGTGGCCAACCCAGCAAAGCTGCCAGCATCTGGCCTGTCTGGTTGCAATCATCATCAATCGCCTGTTTGCCGAGGATGATCAATTGTGGTTGTTCTTTGTCAGCCAATGCCTTGAGCAATTTGGCCACAGCCAGCGGCTGTAGTTCTGCATCGCTTTCAACCAGGATGCCACGGTCAGCACCAATGGCCATGGCAGTACGCAGGGTTTCCTGGCATTGCGCTACGCCGCAAGAAACAGCCACGACTTCAGTCACAACGCCCGCTTCTCTCAAGCGGGTCGCTTCTTCAACAGCGATTTCATCAAATGGGTTCATGGACATTTTGACATTGGCGATATCAACGCCAGAGCCATCAGATTTGACACGTACTTTGACGTTGTAATCGACGACGCGTTTGACTGGTACCAGGACTTTCATAGTTCTGCCTTTATGAGCTAATTGGGAAATACCGAAGGTGATACGAATATAAACTGCTTAAATGATGAATACCAAAACTTAAATTTTGACGCCTGACGCTGCCACAAAGCCTGCGGTTCTAACGAGACGCACTGAATTCTGCACGCAAAGAACTCTTCAAGCATTAATTCTGCACGCATTAATTCTTCATACTACTGCGCTTTCGCATCCATAAATTGACGTATACGTAAATTGTAGTGATTATAAAACGAAAACATCAACATTTTGCATAATTTAGCACGATCGTTCTTTTTAATCCACTTTTCCAATAGAGAAGAAAGTCTAATTGTTGCCGCTGACCGAAAATTGACCCACTTAAGAGGTTTCTGCTGATTCAAAACTGACCCAGGTGTTCTACTTATCCTGCCTAATTTTTAGGCGGGAGACAAAAAGGTGATCACCATGGAAATGTTA